>CAKVIN010000005.1 GCA_934754425.1 uncultured Candidatus Melainabacteria bacterium
CTTAAAAATTGCTCATACAAAACACAATTAGGTCCGTCCCGTCCCGTCCCGTCCCGTCCCGTCCCGTCCCGTCCCGTCCCGTTAGGCATTATGATTGAATTTCATACCATTGTAAAGTTTTTCTTATTTGCTTAACAATTGATAACATTTCGTTACATTTATATTTGGGTGAGTTCAAGAAACAATCGCAACACTAAAATATTGAATTTTTTTGTTTGAGTGTCATTTAATTAAAAATTTTCATCGGTCTTTTCAATTATACTTACAAACTTGTAAATATAACTACAAGCAAAAATTATTTACCCCTTAATCCAATCTTCAACATACGCAATTACTTCTTCTTTTTTATATTAACTCAATAAAAAGAGCAGAATTTTTACAATAAAATTCTACTCTTTTTTTATATTATCAAAATATAATGCGTAGGGTGGGAAAAGCGTGAGCGGTTCCCACCGCAAACAAAAATTAAACCTTGATTTCACTCTTTGCTTTCAAGTAAGCTTCTATACCTTTTGTAAGTTGATCAGGACAACTTGTAGGACGACTGCCACATGGCAAACCGCTTAATTTTGGGACGATATCATTAATATTCATCCCTTTGATTAGAATCCCTATTCCACTAAGATTACCGTTACAACCACCAACAAACTCTACATCTTGTATTACATCATCTTTTATTCGCATTTGCATCATTTTGCAACAAACACCTTTAGGTTGATATTGAACAATATCCACACCATTCACATTATTGATTTTAATGTCATCGCTCATAATATTCTCCTTATCAATGAATTCAATCCTAATCTTGATTATATCATTTTACTTTAACATAATCAATTATTACATTGTTTTGTGATATTATAAACTTATGGCTAATGTTACAAAAATAGGTTTTTGGGGATATCCCAATCCGGATATTATTAATAAAACAAAACTAAATTATCCAAATGCAGAGTGGATTGATTTAGATATTGATTTTAAATATCCAAAAACAAATATTTTACCGGAATCCTATTGTAAAATTATTCGCAATATTGTAGATAATGCGTTTTATTTAAAACCGGAACTTATTCTAGCCCCCATTGGCAAAGATAAATGTGATAGCGGTTGGTTTGCATCAAAAATTCTAGCTGATATGGGATTTAATGTCATTCAAACTATTTTTGAAGATTTAGCACCCAAAAAAGAACTCAAGATTTCAACAAGCAATTTACCTCTTTTTGACAAGATTACAATGATTACAGGAGATATTATTACTCCTCAAAATCATAATAATTTATTACAAATTCCGGCAGAATTTGGTTTTTGGGGGGTTCCACCAAATGATTTAGATATATTAAAACTTTTTCCAAATACGACCCACGTTTATGGCTGGACAAGATGCGTCGAAGCCGGAACTCCTGCGGACATAGACTTAGAAATGTTTGTTGATGAAAATATCCCAACTGTATTTTATGCACAAGCATTTTGTGCAAAATCTCAACTTGCAAAATATTTAGCCGATAAGTACAACGGACTTTACATTGATATAGATGACTATGCCTCTAATTCAATAAAAGCAAAAGTTGAAGCTTTTTTAAGATTAAGCTAAACAATTTCTCGATTTTCCATTGAAAAATTTGAAAGATTATATTTTAAATAAAGAATTCTACTTGATGAAATAATCGCAAATTTCATCTTCTGTATATACTTTTCTCTATCAAACTCCTTTTGCAATTCATTTTGCCTTAATTTTGCTTCTGACATAGATTATACATCCTCACTGTTATTCCTAGATTTATTGCTATATATACAAAGTTATATAAGCTTAGAAAATTGCTTTTTTTATTAATATTACAGTTATTTTGTAACAAAACTAAATATTCAATAATAAATTCCTAATATATATAGAGTATTGTATAAAATTTTAAAAACAGATATAATTTCTTATATAGTAATAGGAGAGAAATATATGTTACCGATAATTACAGAAGAAATGTCGTCTGAAATATTTACAGAAGCCTTTCAGGATGTTCAAGCATGGCGAAAAAACATGGTTCAATATTTAAAAGAAGAAAATCCTGAAATTAATAGTGCGATATTAGAAGTAGCAAAACATGATGAAAGTGTTGATTTAAAAGCAGTTGCTTTAGGTGCTTATTTATCATACAGATTGCTTGAAGTTGCAACAGAAAATGATGCTTTAGGAATTTCCGAAGAATAATAGAAGAATTGCGTATCAACCACTTGAAAACATTATGTTTTAATATTTGATAAAAAGAATGATGTAATAATTACTTTTTGAATAATTTCAAAAAGTAATTATTGTACAAAAATATCAACATTTATTATATTTTTTATTTTCAGCAATATAAAAGGTGCGCCTTAAAACGCACCCAATATATTTTTATTATCAGATTTACTGATTTTAACTCACCAAATCGGTAACCTTATTACCTAATATCTATCTGACAACACGGTCGTTCTACTTCGAGGATGACTCGTAATAACAATCTAAACTTGTTTCTTTAACCTATATCATCCGACCAAATGTCTACGTGCGTAGCAACTACCAGCTAGCTTTAGTTACGCCAGGTAATAAACCTTGGTGAGCCATTTTTCTTAAACAAATTCTGCAAAGACCGAAATCTCTGTGGAAACCGTGAGGTCTTCCGCAAATGCTGCATCTGTTATGAAGTCTAACTTTTGGGTATTTACCCTTAGCAGCTAACAATTCTCTTGCGTGTTCTTTGTTTATCATCGCTTTTTTAGCCATGATTTTCTCCTTTATAAAAATTAGTTTCTAACTATTTATCTTGTACAATCGGGATTTAACAATCCATCTGTACTACCTATCAACTACTATTATTTGTTCATTCCTTTGAATGGCATACCTAATAGTCTTAATAATTCTCTTGCTTCATCATCTGTATTAGCAGTTGTGATAACAGATACGTTCATACCTTTTACCAAATCAACTTCTTCATAAGTGATTTCAGGGAACAAAGATTGTTCCTTCAAACCAAGAGTATAGTTACCTCTGCCATCAAAACTCTTAGCTGAAATACCTCTAAAGTCACGAATACGTGGAAGAACAACACAGATTAACTTTTGCAAGAAATCATACATTCTTTCACCACGCAAAGTAACCATAGCACCAACAGGCATCCCTTCTCTCAATTTATAAGAAGCGATAGATTTCTTTGCTTTTGTAACCATTGCTTTTTGACCAGCAATTTTTGTTAACTGAGCTTGAATTGCATCAGCAATTTTTGAATTGTGAGAAGCTTCACCAACACCCATGTTCAAAACGATTTTGTGAAGTCTAGGAATCATCATATCGTTTTTGTAACCAAATTTTTCTTTAAGTGCTGCTTTTACATCTTCTTCATATTTTGCTCTTAAGCTTTTAGTTCTTGTCATTTTTCTTTTCCTTTTCTTAGTGACGGAATTAGTATCAAGTTAATACGGAATAATAATCTCAGAGTTGCTTAATCCTCATCGGTATATTAAATCCGCCTCATACTAAGCGTCTAACTGTTCACCACATTTTTTGCAAACGCGAACTTTCTTACCGTCCACTTCTACATGTTTAACTTTGGTAGGCTTTTCGCAACTTGGGCATACAATCATTACATTAGAAGAATCAATAGGAGCTTCTTTCTTAATCAAGCCGCCTTGAATTCCGTATGCAGGATTTGCTTTGGTAGCCTTGGTAATCATGTTAACACCTTCTACTACAACTTTTGATTCAGATGGAATAGATTTTTTGATGTTACCAGTCTTTCCTTTATCCTTGCCTGCTGTGATGATAACTCTATCACCAGTTTTTACATGCAAGCTTTTTTTATTACTATCTGTCATTTTTTTTCTCCGTTTGAATTTTTGGATTTTATCCTATATTCTATATACCCGTGAGCGGAAGTCATTACTTCATCACGGCTTCTAACCACCGACCCTAGATAACTTCTGGAGCCAATGAAACAATCTTCATGAAGTTTTTATCACGAAGTTCTCTTGCTACAGGTCCGAAAACACGAGTTCCACGTGGGTTACCGTCTTTGTTAATAATAACAGCTGCGTTTTCATCAAATCTGATTACAGAACCGTCAGCACGTTTAATATCGTGTTTAGTTCTTACGATAACTGCTTTTACAACTTCAGACTTTTTAACTGTCATATTTGGAGTTGCATCCTTAACAGTTGCAACAACAACATCACCAACAGCCGCAAACTTTTTATTTGAGCTTCCCATTACACGGATAACTAATAATTCTTTAGCACCTGTATTATCTGCTACTACTAGTCTAGTTTCTTGTTGTATCATTTTTCCGTTTCCTTTTGTTTTTGCTAGGGGAAAATAAATTTCCCCCAACCTTATTCTCTTTTAGGCTCAGTAAATCTTATTACTTTACCCCCTGTACGTCCATGAACCTTGCGTTAGATTCACCCGAACAGTATTTTTTAATTACTACTTAGCTTTTTCTACGATAGATTCAACAACCCATCTTTTGTCACCTGAAATTGGTTTTGACTCGATAATTCTAACGATATCACCAATACCGCATTCATTCTTTTCATCATGAGCTTTGTAGTTTTTGTTAGATTCGATAATCTTTTTATATTTTGGGTGTGGATCATATGACGCAACTTTTACGACAACTGTCTTATCCATTTTGTCACTAACTACAACACCTTGTCTTTCTTTTTTAGGCATTTGACACCTCTTTTTCCTTAATTACAGTTTTTGCTTGAGCTACTAATCTTTTTGTTTTAGAAATCTCTGCAGTATTTTCTAATTTATGCATAGATTTTTGTATTCTAAAATTAAGCAATTGTTTTTTAGAATCTTCAACAAATTGTTTTAACTCATCAACTGTTTTTTCACGCATTTCACTTAATTTCATTTTTATTTTTCCTTAATTTTTTACAAATTATACAGATTCTTTTTCTACAACTTTAACCTTGATAGGTAATTTTTGAGCTGCTAATTCCAAAGCATTAATAGCAATTGCTCTATCAAAATAATCAAGTTCAAACAAGATTCTGTTTGGTTTTACTACAGATACCCAGTACTCAACATTACCTTTACCTGAACCCATACGAGTTTCAGCAGGTTTTGCTGTAATAGGTTTATCTGGGAATATCTTAATCCATACGTTACCGCCACGTTTGATTTCACGAGTCATAGCACGTCTTGCAGCTTCTATCTGACGGCTTGTAATCCATCCAGGTTCAACAGCCTTAAGTGCATAACGACCAAATTCGAATTGAGTACCTCTAGTTTCAGTACCTTTCATTCTACCTTTCATCATCTTGCGGTATTTTGTCTTTTTTGGCATTAACATTATATTGTTCTCCTGTTATTTACTTATTTTGTTTCTACAGGTCTACGTTTTCCACGTCTACCGTTGAAACGCTCACCTGATGAATTTTTTGAGTCTTTTGATTTAATGTTCATGTCTGCTTTTTCGCCAGGCATTAAGTTGCCTTTGAAAATCCAAACTTTAACACCAATCTTACCCATGATTGTATCTGCTTCTGTGAAACCATAGTCAACATCAGCTCTAAGAGTTTGAAGAGGAATTCTTCCTTCTTTTGCCCATTCGCTTCTAGCAATTTCAGCACCGCCTAAACGACCAGATACCATAATTTTGATACCTTGAGCACCAGCTCTCATTGTTCTTTGCATAGCTTGTTTCATTGCACGTCTAAATGCAATACGTTTTTCAAGCTGTTGAGCTACAGATTCAGCTACCAATAAAGCATCAACATCAATTCTTGCAACTTCAACCACATTGATGATTACCGGTTTGCCTAAATATTTTGAAACTTCTGCTTTTAGTTCTTCAATACCTTGACCACCTCTACCTACTACAATACCAGGTTTAGCTGTTACTACAGTAATAGTTGTATTTTGAGCTTTTCTGTCAATCAAAATATTTGCAACACCAGCTGCATATAGTTTCTTTTTAACAAATTTTCTAATTTTAGCATCTTCTGCTACGAATTCAGCATAATCTTTAATCTTTGCAAACCATGTGCTTGACCAAGGTCTGATTATACCTACTCTAAATCCGGTTGGATGTGTTTTTTGTCCCATTTCCTTTATTCCTCTATTTTACTGCATCACTAACTTTAATTGTGAGGTGAGATGTACGTTTGAGTCTTTTGTATATACGACCTTGAGCTCTTGGTTTACCTCTTTTGTAAGTTACACTCTCGTCCGCAAAAATTTCAGAAATTTTTAGGGCGTCAGCTTTTACACCTGCTTGTTCAAAAGCGTTTGCAGCAGCTGCTTTCAAATTTTTCTCAACAACTTTAGCTGCAAAGTATGGCATAAAACGTAACATATCAAGAGCGTCAGTAACAGCTTTTCCTCTAACTTCATTGATTACTCTGCGAAGTTTTCTAACTGTCATTTTTATGTTTGTTTGTCTTGCTTTAGCTTCCATTTTTATTTTCCTTATATTTCTTTTTAATTAAGTTTTAATCAAAAATCCTGTACAGATTATTTACGTTTTGCAGTTTTATCAGCCGCATGACCTCTGTATAGTCTTGTCGGTGCGAATTCGCCCAACTTGTGTCCAATCATTTGTTCTGTTACGTAAACCGGAACATGAGTCTTGCCGTTGTGTACAGCAATTGTATGTCCCAACATATCAGGAATAATCATGGATGCTCTTGACCAAGTCTTAACAACTTTATGTTCAGAATTTTCATTCATTTTGTTAATTTTCTTTTGAAGAGCTTCTTCTACGTATGGGCCCTTTTTTAATGAACGTGCCATTAATTTCTCCTTTTATATATTTGTATTAATGTTCATAAAAATATTTTTTGCGCATTGGGTAAACATTTCTTAACATTTACCCTTACGCACATATCTTATTTTTTGCGACGACGAACAATAAGTTTGTCAGACGCTTTACCTTTCTTTCTTGTTTTATAACCAAGAGCAGGTTTACCCCAAGGTGTTTTAGGATGTCCACCAGGACCGGTTTTACCTTCACCACCACCGTGAGGGTGATCACAAGGGTTCATTGTTACACCACGTACTGTAGGTCTGATACCCATATATCTTTTTCTACCAGCTTTACCGATTGATAAGTTTTTGAATTCTGCATTACCTAATGTACCAACAGTAGCCATACATTCTTTTCTTACCATTCTCATTTCACCAGAAGGTAATTTTATAGTTACATAAGCACCTTCTTTAGCCATAACTTGTGCAAAGTTACCAGCTGAACGAACCATTTTACCGCCTCTACCTGGTTCAAGTTCAATATTGTGAACAATAGTACCAAGAGGAATTAATTCTAATGGTAATGCATTACCAGTTTGAATTGCAGCTTCTGGACCGCTTACGATTACATCGCCTACATTTAAACCTTCCGGAGTAAGGATGTATCTTTTTTCACCATCTGCATAGAATACTAAAGAAATTCTTACGTTTCTGTTTGGATCGTATTCAACAGTCTTAACTGTTGCAGGAACACCGAATTTTTCTCTTTTGAAGTCGATGATACGGTAAGCTTGTTTTACACCGCCACCTTTATGACGACAAGTGATTCTACCGGTATTGTTTCTACCAGCAGTCTTGCTTATTTTCTTCAATAAAGATTTTTCAGGAGTTGATGTAGTGATTTCTTGATAATCACTTTTTGTCATACCTCTTTGTCCCGGAGATGTCGGATTAATTTTACGAATTGCCATTTTATTTTCTCCTATTATTATCTTTTTGGCTACTGTAATTGAGAGTTACCCTTCGGGGTGAACCCCCACCCGAATTTCTAACTTTCGTAAAACTCAAGTTGAAATTCAACCCTCCCCCTTGGAGAGGGGCACACAGCTACTAAATAGCTGTCAATTCTTCGATTGGATCACCTTCGATAGTAACGATTGCTTTCTTTGAAGAATCTGTTCTACCAAATTTTAAACCCATTCTCTTTTCGTGAGATGGCATATAAACTGTTTGTACTTTCTTAACTTTTCTACCAGGGAAAGCCAATTCTACAGCTTGTGCAATTTCTACTTTAGTTGCGTTTTGTTGAACTTCAAAAGTATATTTACCTAAAGCTGTTGCCATCATTGATTTTTCAGTTATAATCGGTCTTTTGATTACATCGTATAATTTTTCGATATTTCTTCTGTCTTTACTCATTATTGCAACCTTTCTGTAATATCATTTACAGCTTTTTCAGTCATTACAACGAAATCAGCTTCAAGTAAGTCTTTTACGTTTAAGTTTGTTGGTAATAAAAGTTTAACTGATGGAATGTTACCAGCTGCTAAACTTAAATTTTTATTTTCTTCAGCTGCTGTATCAGCAATAACCAAAATTTTACCAGCAAGATTTAAAGATTTAATAATTCCAGCCATTAATTTAGTTTTTGGTTCACTGATTGCAGAGAAATCTTTAACTACTACTAATTGTTCTTCTCTAGCAGAAAGTGCTGATCTAAGAGCTAACTTTCTAGCCTTTTGTGGCATATTGATTTCAAAACTTCTTGGTTTTGGTCCAAATACTACACCACCACCTGCAAATAAAGGTGATCTTAAAGAACCAGCTCTAGCACGACCAGTACCTTTTTGTTTCCAAGGTTTTTTACCACCACCAGAAACTTCTGCTCTAGTTTTTGCACATGCTGAACCTTGTCTAGCATTGTTTAATTGTCTTCTAAGTGCCAAATGCATTACATGTAAGTTTGGTTCAACACCGAAAACAGCTTCGTTTAAAGTGATTTCACCTAACTTTTCACCATTTGTATTTAATAATTGTTTTGACATTGTATTTTTCCTTTTGCTTTCCGTCTACCCCTTGCCGGTTGGCTTTATATGGCAGAAGCGGGTTGTATATCTCATTTTGGGTTATATCATTTTCCGCCTGTGCAATCAAAGATTGCTTCGTTCCTTCACTTACATTTCGTCACAACGGCGGTATCGTAGAGTTTCGTCCCTGCTCGGATTGTTAACCGCAACCCGACACCGGACTTCACTCCGGCTTACGCATGTTAGTTCCATTTTGTTCTTGTAGGAACGATTGTTACCAATCTGCCTTCACAACCAGGAACTGAACCTTTTACTAATACTAAACCGTTTTCAGCATCAACTTTAACTAATTTAAGTTTAGAAATAGTAACTCTTTCATTACCCATGTTACCAGCCATTCTTTTACCTTTGATAACACGGCTAGGAGTTGTACCTGCACCGATAGAACCTGGTTCTCTGTGGTTTTTAGAACCGTGAGCCATAGGTCCTCTTCCAAAATTCCATCTTTTAACAGTACCTTGGAAACCTTTACCTATTGAAGTACCAGTTACATCAACTTTTTGTACATCTGCTAATGCTGCTGCTAAATCGATTTCTTGACCAACTTTATAATCAGCAGGATTTTCTACTCTGAATTCTTGCAAATGTCTGTAGTTGTTTAAACCGTTTTTCTTGAAGTGACCAATTTCAGCCTTTGTTAAGTGTTTTTCTTTAGCTGCAATTGTACCAACTTGTATAGCGTTGTAACCATCTGTTTCAACAGTCTTAACTTGAGTAACTACTGTAGAATCAACTTTGATTACTGTAACAGGAACTGCCAAACCTTCTGAATCAAAGATTTGAGTCATCCCTACTTTTTTACCTATTACACCTAATGTCATGTGTCTTTCCTTTCCGACATATATGCACATAAAATATGTACACCAATATGCCTTTCATCTTGCGAGCGCTACTGCCTTACTCTTTACCTAAATGGGAATCGTCATTTTGAAAGTCTTCCCGAGTGGTTCTAACCTTCCGTCGCTTGGACGTTGTAGTTCACATTATATGCATAATGCTTATTAAGTTTTCAATAATTTTAATTTTGAGCTTATAATAGCCCTTAACCCAGACCCTCTCCTGCTTAAGGCGAGGGTTCGAAGTTTAATTATAACTTAACTTCAATATCTACACCAGCTGGTAGGTCTAATCTACTCAATTCTTCAGTTGTTTGTTGAGTAGGTTCGTAAATATCGATAATGCGTTTGTGTGTACGGATTTCGAAGTGTTCTCTTGACTTCTTGTCTACGTGTGGTGAACGCAATACACAATAGATACGTCTTTTTGTAGGTAAAGGAATAGGACCCGCTACTTTAGCGTCTGTTCTTTTAGCTGTTTCTACGATTTTTTCAGCTGATACATCAACTAATTTGTGTTCGTAAGATCTTAAACAAACTCTAATTCTTTGTCTTTTAGCTGTTGTCATTTTTCATTCCTTTATTTTATTGTCATTTACACAAAATAATCTTCAAACACAGTCAAAACTTCCAACTGTAAAGATTATGCTATTCTTTTCGACTATAGCATAATAATAGTAAAATAAACAAAAATCAGTGTCAACAAGGGATTGAGATTTATTATAAGATTTTACAAAAATTTACATTTTTTAAATTTTATCATTTTAATCATAATAAAAAAGACAGTTCACACTAAAAAACTGTCTTTTATAATACGCATTTTAAATTTTAAACATTCATAAATCTAATTAATTATATCACCATAAGCATCCGGATTATTTAACAAATCATAATTAATTTCATTTTCATTATCCGCAATCGCAGCTGCCACAACAGCATCAGATGTTACATTTAATAAAGTACGCATCATGTCAGTTATTCTTTCAATAGTAAATAAGAATGCGAAACCTGCTACCAATTGTTCCGGACTTAACCCCATGCCATTTAGAACAAGAGCTATCGTAATCAAACCTGCTCCAGGGATTCCTGCACAAGTTGAAGATGCAACAATAGCTAAAAATGCAATTTGAACAACCAAAAATGGTGTTAAAGCAACTCCATAAGCCTGTGTCAAAAAGATTACAGCAATTGTTTGAAGCATTGCAGTTCCATCCATGTTAAGCGTTGCTCCTAAAGGTAATACAAAACTTGAAACCTTATGAGAAATACCTCTTTTTTCACAACACGCAATGGTCAAAGGAAGCGTAGCAGAAGAACTTGCAGTACCAAATGCCACCATCATAGCTTCTGCCATTGCCGCATATAACATTAAAACCGGTACCTTTGAAAATACTTTTAAGAATACAGGATATACAACAAAAAACTGTATTGCAAAACCTAGTGCTAAAACTCCAAGATATTTTGATATGCTCATAAATATATCAATACCAAAAGATGAAACAGCTACAGCTGTAAGTGCAAATACCCCTGGAGCTGCAAAACACATTATCCAATCAGTAATTTTCATTGTTGCTGCAAAAATTGACTCAAAGAAGCTTACAAAAGGTCTATTTATATCACCAACTTTTGCTAAAGCAATAGAAAACATCAAAGCAAATACAATAATTGGAACCATATCGCCGTTTGTGATTGAAGCAAGTGGATTTTTAGGAATAAAACCTAAGAATATATTTAACAAATTACCTTTTTGAGCTTCAATAGTAGCCGCAACATGGGCTTGAATATCAGCAGCAGTATCTATATTAATATAATGCGCAGCACCTAACCCCGGTTTTAAAAGCAATGCAAGAGCTGCACCTATTGTTACTGCAGCTACTGTAATTATTGCATAGTAAAATATCATTTTGGAACCGAGTTTGCCAATTTGCTTACTGTCACCAACACTTGTTATACCAATTACGATAGCAGATATTACTAAAGGTATAACAACCATTTGAATCAATCTGATAAATACTTGACCGATAAAAGTCAATGTTGTCATAATAACCGGATTTGGTTCTTTATGTAACCAAATGCCGACTATAACACCAAGAATTAGACCTGCGAATATGTGCCAATTCCTTTTTAACCCCAAACCAAGTGCAATCAACACTTGCATGTGAAATTTCATCTATAAATCCTCTCATATACTTATATAACTTACTTATTGTACAATTATTTTTGAACCTTGTAAAGTATTAATCAATCATTATCTTAGAATATACGTTATTTTTTCATAAATTATAAATTACCGAGTTGGCTTATATACATTTAAACTAAATCATTATACAAATATAGTACAATTTACTAACCCAAAGATTGGAGTCCCAATATGACATTTCTTACTGATATTGAAACAAAAATTGCTGATATGGTTGCATTTGGAGTTGATTTAAACGAAATTTCCATAAAATTATCAATTACTCCAGAAAAAACAAGAGAACATATTAACAATATTTGTAAGAAAATTTATTCAAGACAAACTGTTACTTTAGAACGAACAATTGTTAGAAGTTTTTAATTTTTACTTTTACTATGTTTCAAGTGATTTAATTATAAATTATTTTTTAGAACTCTCCCATTTTTGTACCACAAGAGCAGCTTCTTCTTCGCTATATTTATAATTAGACAGGCTTATCATAATTCTGCCGTGAGATTCTTCAAGTAATTTTTTCTTTATTTTATATGGATACGTTTCATTACCTTGCAAATTTCCGTTATCGATTTCTCTTATAACATCATCAATGTACATTTGCATATATTGTGGAATTTCAGGATGTCTTTTTATATATTCACACAAAGGCATATTTTCTCGATATCTGTTTCCACTTGCAGTTGTAAGTAAAAAATTTCCCATCGTATTTAATCCGCCGGCGGAAGCAGGAGTTACGTGTTCAATAGATGCGGTTGAAGCTATAAAAATACGTCTAATTATTTCACATTGTTTTCGCTTAGAATACTTCACAATAAAAGCATTTCTGCTGCTTTCAGATGTTGGTAGAAAAAGTGCTTTATTTTTAATATCATTAAAAATTTCACGTTCGTTTTCTTTTGGAATAATTTCCTCAAGCGAGCTTAAGAAAGTTTTTCTCTTAAAAGTATCATGTTTGGAGTTTGCTAAAATTATTTGTCTGCATTTAGTAGTTTTTGCTCTTATTTTTAATGCAGTATAGGGTGATAATTTTTTAGTTAGTATATCAACATCATCCAAAACTTCCATTTCTTCTAGTTTAAGTTTCATCAATGAATTTGTTTTAATCATTTGTAGGCAATTTTGGATATTATCATCAGGATTAAGCAATGAAAAATCTTTAAATATAGCAAACATTGATTTTTCTACAGGTAACATAAAATCCTGATAATTAGAAAGCAAAATAACAGTATCTTCTGCTGTATGACACTTCGTTAACCCTTTTTCAAAAGATTTAATCGTAATGCTTGGAATAATTTTTACTCCACGATAAGGACAAGTAATGTTTTGCAATTTTCTTAAAGGTTTGCCGGCGGAAGTTTTTCCTTCATACGGAATATCATAATAATAGTTTAAATAATTTTCAGGGGATATTTTTTTTATTTTATGCGGCATTACAAACCTTTATATTTGCTATTCACTTTTTCATGATATCAGATTACTTTTTGTCTCGCAATATTTGGTCATTAAAAATCAAGTGTAAACATATATTAACAATTAAGCAATTTTCGAAACAAAATAAACTTTATATAAGATAAGAGGATTTAGAGATGATAGAACACGTACAAAAAAAACAAGACATTCAAGTGTCTACTGTTAAACAAGTTAAAAACACAAGTAATGTTACAACACCGACTTTTGAATTTAAAACAGAGGCTTTAAAAGATAGTTACACTCCAAAGTCTTTTTGTGATGAAGACACAAAAGCTTTATTAATGAATGCTACAAAAGAAATAGGAATTTCAAATTATAATCCTACTGTTTTAAAAAACAACAACATTGCAATCGCCAAATCTCAAACGCATTTAATTGATATGATTAAGTATTATGAAGGTGATAAAAATTATTATTATGAAGCATTTACTTCTTCATACAAAGATAAATTTGGAACCAGTACCTATGGATTTGGAGAACTTGGCAAAAAGAATGTTACTCAAAAGCAAGCATATGAAGGATTATGTAAAAAATTAAAACAAACATCAAAAGAAGTAAAAAATGTATTGAATAATAGAATAGGAAAAGGAACTTATGAAGCTCTTCCAAGTTCAATTAAAGAAGTTTTAATCGATTTATGTTACAATAAAGGGTTACCAAAAATTTCTCAAAATGCAGCTTTAATGCAGGCAATAAAAACCAAAGATTATTCTGGAGTAATAAAAAATTCTGTATATTTATACTCCGGTAAATCTAATGCTGTGAAAAAAGAAGAACCCGGCTTGTATTCAAGAAGCTTAAACAGAATGATATTAGGGATTAAGGATTTAAAAGGAAAAGAACTTGCAGAGGCGAAAGTAGAAATAGAGAATGTTTATAAACGTGCAAAAAATTGTTTTGAGAAAAATAATTCATCTACGGCAGAATTAGATAAAATTTATGAACAATATAAAACAGGTAAGATATCTTCAGAACCTATTAGTGCTGAATCTTATAAAGTGAAAATCAAAGAAAATTTTAAAGGCAAAGGTTTATATTCTATTGCAAAAACATATTATGAAAAAATTGGTAATACTGAAATAAGCTTTACTGATTTCTATAAAAAAATACAAATATTAAATAATGAACCGGATTCAATAGAAGTTGGACAAGAAATAAAACTTCCACTAATTAAGGGGGTTTCAAAATTAAAGACATCAGAATCAATTGCTGCATTGAACCAAAAAACACAAACAAAAAATATAAGCCAAGAAGATAATGCAACAAAAAACACTGAAGAAAAACCGGGATTTTGGAAATCAATTGGTAATGGAATTGTTAATTTCTTTAAAGCAATCGGAAATGGCATAAAGAATGCTTGCAAATGGGTTGTAGGATTCTTTAGTAAAAAAGAAGATAAAGGTATAGAACAAGAAGAAGATGATTCTAACAAAACTCCTTTTGAAAGAGTTTTGAAAAGAGGTAAAATTGAACAAATGGGTGAACTGAGTGTGATTAATTATGATTACACTATAAAACAAGGTGATAATTTATGGAGCCTTGCAAAAGAATATGATACAAATGTAGATAGATTGACAAATGATAACAAAATTACTGATGCAAGTAAGATAAATATTGATCAACATATCAATATTCAAAAATTAGGTTACAAAGTTAAAAAAGGTGATAATTTATTCCAAATTGCTAAGAAGTTTGGTTTAACTGTTGAAATGTTAAAAGACTTGAACAATATGGAAGATGCAAACCAAATTAAAGCTGATAAGATGATTGAAATTCCAGGATTTATTTACGAAACAAAAGAGGGCGATAGCTTAGAAAAAATTGCTAAACAAATGGAAGTATCCGTTGATGATTTGAAAAAAATTAATAATATGTCAACAGATGAAATCAAAGCCGGTCAAAAGTTAATCGTTGTATATAATGATTCAGACTATTCTATAGCTGCAAATAAGAAGAAGGTTACAGTTGATAAAGCAACTAATACAATTACTGAAGTTGTTGATATGAGCAGTAATAAAAAACTCAAAAATAGACCTTTATTGCAAGAAAAGCGCAAAGTAAATGGTCAAGTTGAAGCAACTAGACACGTATTTAAGCCAACAGGTAAAGGTAAACTTTCCGGAAAAACTATTATTGTTAACGCTGGTCATGGTTATAGCCAGGCTGGTACTGATGCCGGAGCAACAGGAATTGATAACGTAGAGGACGAATGGTTACACAATTATGATAATGCAATCAGATTAACAAACAGATTGTGCAGACAAGGTGCTAAAGTTATATTCTTGCAAGGCGGTGTAAACATAATCGGAAAGGAAATCGAAAAGAAAGAAAATAAAGCTGATTTGTTTATTTCTGTTCATGTAAATGCTTGCGAAAAAGCTACACAAGATAGAACACAGGTTTATTTCTCAAAAAATCATTTGGATATAACTAAAAAAAGTAAAAAATTGGCTCAAATGATGGAAAGGAATTTTGATAATTGGATACCCAAACACGAAAAAATCTCTGCTAAAGATAAGTTTATAAATCCAGCTACAAAAGAACAAGATTATGCACAATCAGACAGTGCAAACTATCTAGTACTAAGAGAATCTGAAAAGAAACAAAATATTCCTGCTGTACTATGGGAAACAGCATTCATGATTTCTCCAAAAGGCAGAGAAAGACTTACTAATCCGAAATTAATGGATAGATATTCTGACTTGATGACAAAATCCGTAGTTGAGTATTTTAGCTAATAATATTTAAATTTTTTAAACTTTAGAAAAACTGTTGAGCGCTCGTCTTAGTACTCCGCAGTTTTTTCTTAGCAATTCTTTTGCTTCATCCTTATTAAGTTCGCATTTTAACATAATAATAGAAGTTTTTACGCTCCAATCTGATTCAAGAAGTGTTTGAAGCGCAGTAGAATTATTAACTCCAGCAATTTCTGAAACAATTCTTATTGCTCGACTTTTTAATTTCTCGTTAGTCGGCATTAAATCTATCATAAAGTTTTCGTAAGTTTTTCCGATTTTAATCATTGCTCCGGTTGAAAGCATGTTAAGTACCATTTTTTGAACAGAACCAGCTTTCATTCTACTTGAGCCGGTAATTACTTCCGGACCAACTTCAACACAAATTCCTAAACCTGCTTCTTCTAAAATAAGTGCTTTGTGATTACAAGTTAAGGCTATTGTTTTGCAATTAACTTTGTCTGCTTGAGCGAGTACTCCTAATAAATATTTAGGATTTCCACTTGCGGAAATGACAACACAAACATCATCTTTTGTTAAAATTTCTGCATCTTTTTCGCCGAGTTCAAAATTATCTTCTGCTCCTTCAACGGCTGTTCTTATAGCTTTTTCTCCACCGGCAATAATTCCTGTTACCATATCAGTTGGAACACCAAATGTAGGTGGGCATTCTGACGCATCGAGAATACCTAATCTGCCGGAAGTACCAGCACCAAAATAGTATAATCTCCCACCAACAAGGAATTGCTTTGCAATAATATCTATAGCTTTTGCAATGTTTGGAGCTTCGTCTTCAATAGCGAGTGCAACGAGTTTATCCTCTTCATTTATTTTTCTAACTATATCTATAGTTGAAAGTAAATCAATGTCTTTTGTGTTTTCATTTCTGTACTCTGTTATAATTTCACTCATCACACACACTCCTTTCGAAAACAAATATTTTATAAATATATATTTACTAATTTACTAAATTTTAGTTAAAAGACTTGCCATTTCAATAGCTGATTTAGCAGCATCAGAACCTTTGTTACCAGCTTTAGTACCGGCTCTTTCAACAGCTTGTTCTATATTATCGGTAGTTAGAACTCCAAATATTACAGGAATTTCTGTTTCTAAACCAACAGATGCAACTCCTTTTGAAACTTCTGCACAAACGTAATCGTAGTGAGAAGTAGAACCTTTAATAACTGCACCTAATGTAATTATTGCATTGTATTTTTTTGTTTTAGCACATTTTTTAGCTACTATCGGAATTTCGAATGCTCCCGGACACCAAACTATATCTATATTATCTTCTTTTACTCCGTGACGCTTAAGTTCATCAACAGCTCCGGATAAAAGCTTTGATGTAATAAATTCATTAAAACGTGACACAATTATGCAAAATTTTTCATTAGAAACTGTTAATAAACCTTCAAAAACTGACATTTACCTTCTCCTTAAATATATTTACATTTTCATTATACACGATTTTTAAAATTTTAGTACTAAAATAATTAAAAATTACAAAACCTCTAAGTATCTAACCTTCAAATTTAACACTTTTTAACAATTTCACTAAATAACATTCATTTACCCTCAATTTGTGCTAGAATTATATTTATGCAAAAGGGACAAATTTTTAAAATCCATTCTGATTTTTATTATGTACATTCTGACAAAGGGACTTATGAGTGTAAAATTCGTGAAGTTTTAAAAAAACAGAAGCAAAAAATTTTCGTAGGAGATTTTGTGGAATTCGAGGATGGTGCGATAGAAAAAATTCTGCCACGAAAAAATTACATTACTCGTCCGACAGTTGCGAATATTGATAGAGTAATTATAATTTCTACGGTAAAAGAGCCTGAACTTAACTTCACCCAATTAAACAGATATATTTCTTTTGCAAGATATCATGGTTTAGAAGCTGTTTTATGCTTTAACAAAAATGATTTATCTGAAGATGATAAAACGATAGAAAAAGTTTTTTCAATTTATCAACCGCTCGGATACGATATTCTTTTTACATCGGCTCTTGAAGGGTATGGAATTGAAGAATTTAAAGAACTTTTGAAGGGTAAAACTTCTGTTCTTTGTGGTTCATCCGGTGTTGGAAAATCAAGTTTGATAAACGCAATTTGTCCTAATTTAAACTTAAAAACAAAAGAAGTCAGTGATAAAACTCAAAGAGGAACGCATACAACAAGACATTGTGAAATTATATCTATTAATGAATACTCAAGAATTGTTGATACTCCTGGGTTTAGTCATTTGAAATTTGATTTTTTGATGCCAAATGAAGTGGATTTATTATTTCCTGAGATTTCTCAATATAAAGAATATTGTAAATTTCAAGATTGTTTGCATTTAACAGAAGGTGGATGTGCGGTAAAAGAGCATTTAGATGAAATTGACGAAACCAGATATCAAGCTTATGTTGAATTTGTAGAAGAAGCAAAAGAATACAAAGAAAAAGTAAAATATCAAGGTGTAAAAACTGAAACAACTCACAAGCAACAGCACAATAAAACTGCTGTAAAAATAAGTTCAAGAAAACGTGAAAGTGCCAGAAATACACAAAAACAGAATATTTATAAGGGTATAGATGATGAAAGAATTGATTGATTTAGTAAACGAACATTTGGATGAATATTTGCAAATATCTTATCCGGAAGATATTTTTAAAGCGATGAAGTATACGCTAATGCTTCCCGGAAAAAGATTAAGACCGGTGATGTGTTTAGAAACTGCAAGATTATTAGGCGCTGATATAAAAAAAGCAATGCCTGCTGCTTGTGCAATAGAAATGTTGCACGTTCAAAGTCTTATTCATGATGATTTACCTTGTATGGATAATGATGATTTTAGACGTGGTAAGCCATCTAACCATAAAGTTTTTGGAGAAGCAAATGCTGTTCTAGCCGGAGATGCTTTGTTGACTTTTGCACCGCAGCTTATTATAGAAAAATCAAAAAATATTTTATCAATGACACAGATTGTAAGAATTTTACATGAATATACAAAATTTGCCGGTGCTTATGGACTTATAGCCGGACAAGTTGTTGATATTGAATCAGAAGGTGGTAAGTTTGTAAAATCTCCAAACGAAACATTGGATTTTATTCACTTGAATAAAACTGCTGTTCTTTTCCGTTTAGCAGTCAGAATTGGTGCAATTGTTGCCGGTGCTGATGATGAAACAATAGAAGAATTTGACAATTTTGCTAAAAAGTTTGGTTTAGCATTCCAAATTTATGATGACATTATGGATGAAATTTCTTCTTTTGAAGAATTGGGCAAAACTGTTGGTAAAGACAAAAACAGCGGAAAGCTTACGTACGTTTCTTTATACGGCCTTGAAGAAGCAGAAAACAAATTCAATTATTTGATTAAAGAATGTTATGTTATAATTGAAAAATATCATTCACAAATTTTTGAAGATATATTAGGAAAATTGAAAAACAGAATCGGGAGTATTAAATGAGTTTAGGACAAATTTACGGTACAGGATATGAAGTAATTTTAGTTGCTTTTACAGGAATTATAACTGCGCAAATTATAAAGTTCTTGCTACATTTAGTTATTAAACGAAATATGGATTTAAGATTGTTTACAACAACCGGTGGAATGCCAAGTTCTCATTCTGCAGGAGTTATGGGATTATCAACTGCAGTTGGTTTAATAAGAGGGTTTGATTCCATAGAATTTGCAATTGCTCTCGGATACGCTTTTATCGTTATGTATGATGCTGCCGGTGTAAGACGTGCAGCCGGTAAACAAGCAGCTTGTTTGAATAAAATCATTATGGACTTATATAATCAAGATTTGCAAGAAGCCGGTGGTAAATTAAAAGAACTTTTGGGACATACACCAATGCAAGTTGTTGCCGGAGCTATTTATGGTATTATCTATGCTTATTTAATACACTATCATGTATTACATTAATTGTGTGTGACATATATTTTTGTAAAAAATTAGCTATATTAAAATATTAGATTTTTTATTTTTTGATATAATTAAGACGAATATTGGAATTAAGAATTGGAGTTTTAATGTATGAAGAATAAATTCAAAGCATTGTTGTGCGCTGCCGCTATTCTTAGCACAGTCTCGACAAGCATAGTTTTTGCAGACGATTTGTCGGTTTTTGTTGGACAAGATGTTACAAACAGTACTGATACAACATATGACAATATTAACAATCAGGGAATTCTTAATAATACAGTAGGTTTAACTGCTACAGGCAACTTAAATAATGCAAGTATTATTAACAATCATTCATCTATTACTGCAAATGCAATAATGAATGCTACTACTTTTAATAATGACGGAACTGTTACCGTAAACGGAACATCATTCACAAATACAGGTGATATTTTATCTTCGGATACAACTAATCTGTTAGGAGAGTTAAAAATTAATGGTGGTGCAAGTTCAGGCAATATTTTACAAAAAACATTTACAAACAATGGAACTTTTACAAATGGCGGAACAATAAGAGTTAATGATTTTAATAATGCCGCAACTGTTGAAAATTGGAAAGATATAACAGTTCAAACACTAACAAATGATGGCACTTTTAATAACAATTCAGGAAATTTGATTGCAAATGCAATACAAAATAATGATTCATTTACGAATAATAGTACAATTGGAAAAATTGATGATACTGTAAAATTTGTAAATAATGGCAATTATGTTAATAACGGCACAATTTACAGTTCTGATTTTACTAACAATTCTGGAAAAGATGTTATAAATAATAATATTATTAATGCAACAAAAGTTATTAATAATGGTAATTTTACTAATATTGGGGCAACAAATTCTAAAGAAATAGAAAACACGGGAACTATAAATAACTCCGGTAATATTAATGCTACTACCGGCATTACAAATGACGGAGTAATAAATAATGGTGGAAATATTTCATCTACACTTTTAACAAATAATAAAGAAATTCATAATAATAACACATTAAAAGTTGATACTTTGAATAATTCTTTAATCACAAGCGTAATTGATGGAGCAGGAAGTTTAACAATAGCAGAAGGTGGTTCAAATAAAGGCAATATTGTTCAAACTCAAATTGATATTAACTCAAACGCAAACGGAAGAGCCTTTACTAATGACGGTAGCATTACTGCCGGAGTCTTAAATAATAATTCCAATATGAGTGGTACAGGTACAATTATTGCTAATGGCGGTACGAATAATGGAAAAATTTCTCAAAATGATATTACGCTGAATGGAGCTTATGTTAACAAGGGTAATATTGAATCTAATGGTATTTTTACTAACACAGCAGTAATTACGGGTGATGGAAGTATTGTTGTTAAAAATGGTGCAAGTTCTGAAGCTATTTCACAAAAAAACTTTACAATAAGTAATGGCGGTAATTTTACAAACGAAGCAAAAATTACAACAACCGGAACTTTTACCAATTCTGGTGACTTAACCAATAATAACGACATTGTAACTAACACTTTTGTTAATAATGTAAATAGTAATATAACGGGCAATGGTAATCTTACGGTTAATTTAAGTGGCACAAATAATGGAAGTATTGTTCAACAAACAATTACTAACGGTAAAAATTTTAAAAATATCGGAAGTGTAACAGCTGATACTCTTAATAATATTGTATCTTCTAATTTTACAAATGAAGGAACACTTAAAGTTGATAATTTGAATAATAAAGGGACGCTTTTAAATAAAGGCGACTACATTGCAACAAATAATACTATTACGAATGACGGCAATTTTATTAATTCAGGTGTGAATGCTTCAATCAATGCTGACACAAAAATTGTTAATAATAATATTTTTGGAGTCGATAACAGTGCAAATATAACTATTGATAGCATTGTTAATAATAATATTATTAAAATTTCAAACGATTCTGCTATTAATATTAACAATCAAGATGCTAATTTAGGCGGAACGATAAATGTTGTTAAAGGTGATAATAAATTAAACATCTCAGGAGCTCAAAATAATGTTTCTGGAATATTAAACATAGGAAATGATGTTGATAATACAGTATTAGAACTTAATAACGGCAATATTTTAAGTGATGCGACAATAACTATTAATCAAGCAGGAAAATTATTAGTAAATAATACAAACAGTACGGTTGATTTTAATAATGGTGATGTGATTAATGGAGAATTAAGCCTTAATAACGGTAACATTAATTTTAATAATTATACTTTTAATTCAACTGCAATAAAAGATAACACTTCTGTTGATATTAAAGGTCCTATGTATACTCAAAACGGCGGAGTATTATCTTTGGTAAACGACTCAGCTTTGCAAATTGCTGATTTAGCGCAAATTCAAGGTGGCGATATAAACATTGATACAACCTCTAAATTTGTAGCTTTATCAGAAAAATCAGGCGGAATAAATCATCTTGCGAATTTGAATACTTCTGGTTTATTTTCAGCAATGAATTCTGCGATTGCAGATTATAATATTGATAATATTAATATCGGTACAAATATTCTTGGTACAACAGGAAATCAAGCTGATTTTACAATTGATATTTATGGCAGATGTAATGATCCGGATAAACATGCAACAGATAGATTTATAGGAAACAATATTACAGGCAATGGAACTTTAAATATTTCTGATTGGACTTTAGCAGGTGATATTTTTGGTTACGGAGCACCATTAGATAGAGTTTTATATTTAGATAATATTTTTAAATATGACAACATTGACTCTACGATTAAGCTCTCTGCAACAAAGAAAGAAGTATTTACTCCGATTGGTTGGTATCAACTAAACAACCATGGCGGAATTACCGGTAATTATACATTAAATTTAACCAGATTAAATCCGCAAGTATTTAGAGGACAAGTTGCAACTGTTTCACAATGGCAAAACCAACTTGCTATTGATGATATGTTGTTTAATCATTCAATGGTTCTTCCAAGCTTCAAAGATGAAGATGGAGGAGTTGCCTATTCCGGAGTAATGGTAAACAGATATGCTGCTGCAAATCCAATGTTTGCGCCTTATCAATATTCAAGAAAAGATGGTGGATTATGGTACAAAATGTATGGTACTTTTGAACACTTACAAATGAATAATGGTTTAAGTCGTGTTGGAAACAATGCTTATGGAGCTTTAATCGGTGCGGATTTTGGACTAAAAGAATTAAGAAACGGCTGGAAATTTATGCCAACGGCATACGTTGGATATAACGGTGCGCATCAGTATTTTGCTGGCATGGGTAGTTATCAAAATGGCGGACAAGCAGGTTTCTTAGGTACTTGGTATAAAGATAACTTCATAATCGGTGGCTTGGTGTATGGTGGAGTATATGAAAACAGTATGGATATAGCAAGCCATGTTGATAATACATTTAACTATTTTGCAGGTGCTGCGACTAAAATGGCATACAATTGGAGATTCCATAGAGATTGGGTGTTACAACCAAATTTAATGGCGGCATATAATTTCTTTGGTCAACAAAATTGGCACACTAATTATGGTCAAATGGGTATGATGGCTGGCATGCTGAATGGTGTTAACATTGCTCCTGGGCTGAATTTGATTTGGGAAAAAGAAACATTCAGTATTTACGGAACATTGCAATATATGTATAACGTAAATGGTGCAGTTGGCGGACAAGCCGGTCACGTAGGACTTCCACAATTAGAAATGCAGAGAGGATATATCCAATATGGGCTTGGTTTTAACAAGCGCTTCTCTGATAGATTTTCCGGTTATTTGCAAGCTGTATTGCGTAATGTCGGTAGAACCGGTGTTGGCTTCCAAATGGGCTTCAATATTATGCTTGGAAAATAAGAATTATCTATAATTAAATATTTAAAAACTCTTAATTATAAATGCTAAAATTCGCAGATAAATAATTAAGAGTTTTTGTTTAAAAAAATCTTATTAATTTTTGTAACATACAATTGGTGTATAAGTATTTACATCTTGCATTTAAACCTCTTTTATATTACAATTTTCTTGTCAGAAAACAACCCACATTTGAATATACCGTAAATGCCAGAAGATGGTATTTTTAGTATTGGATATTTGAATGTCTATAAATTAAAAATAATAATTCGTAAAACATTTAAGAAAGGTATTATTAACATGACAGAAGAAATCAAACAAGTTGAAGAATCAACAGAAGTTACTGCTGAAGTTGCAGCTCCTGAAGCTAGCGAAGCTGAAGCTCCTGCAAAAAGACAACGTAACAGAAAGAAAAGAGTAGAAACTCAAGAAGTAAAACCTGAATCAGAATGGAAAGAACAAGTTGTTCAAATCCGTCGTGTAACAAAGGTTGTTAAAGGTGGTAAAAAATTAAGCTTCAGAGCTATTGTTATCGTAGGCAACCAAAAAGGACAAGTTGGTGTAGGTTGTGCAAAGGCTTCAGAAGTTATTATTGCTATTCAAAAAGCAATTGCTGATGGTAGAAAAAATCTTATCACAGTGCCTATTTTCAAAACAACAATTCCTCACCCAATTACTGGTAAATCAGGTGCTGGCGCTGTAATGCTAAGACCTGCTTCTCAAGGTACTGGTATTATTGCCGGTGGTGCTGTTCGTTCAGTATTAGAACTTGCTGGTATTGAAAATATTCTTTCAAAATCTTTAGGTTCAAAATCACCTCTAAACGCAGCTAACGCTACATTAGAAGCTCTTAAATCTTTAAGACCATTTAATGAAGTTGCTAAAAAACGTGGTTTAACAATGGCTGAATTATTAAACTAATAGGCTATTTTAATTTAGATTTAAAATGGAATAATAGTTTATAGAATATAGAACGTAGTGTGGGGAAAGCATTTTTATAAAGAAAAATTGAGTAAGCAAATTCTTAATAAACATTCCCACCAATAAAAAATAAAATTAAAAAGGAATAAAAAATGGCAAAACAAATAAAAATCAAACTTGTAAAAAGTTTAATCGGATGCTCAGAAGCACAACGCAGAGTAGCTCAAGCATTAGGTTTGAGAAAAACTGACCAAGTAGTTGAACATCAAGACAGTGCAACTATTATGGGTATGGTAAACAAAATTTCACATTTAGTAGAAGTGGTTGAATAAAAGACATTAAGTCGTTAAGTCGTTAAGACGCTAAGTTCGTAAAAATATTTTTAAATGAACTTAAAAGCTTAAAGACTTAAAGACCTAAAGACTTTTTTGTATTTTAGAATTAACAAAGAGGACATAAAAAATGACAAATATAACATTAGAAGATTTAAGACCAGCTGAAGGTGCAACTGGTAAATCAAAAAGAGTAGGTAGAGGTCGTTCATCAGGACACGGTAAAACATCTTGTCGTGGTCATAACGGTGAAGGACAACGCTCAGGCAGAACTGCAAAAAGAGGTTTTGAAGGTGGACAAATGCCAGCTTACAGAAGATTACCTAAATTGAAAGGTTTCCAAATCATTAATCAAAGAAATTATGCTCAAATTAATGTTGGCAGACTTAACGATTTAGAAATCTCTGAAATTTCATTAGAATCATTAAAAGAAATCAGAAAAGCTCACCCTTCTTGTGACGGTTTAAGAATCTTAGGTGGCGGAGAAATCAAGAAAGCTATTACTGTAAAAGCTAACTATGTAACTCCATCAGCAAAAGAAAAAATCGAAGCAGCAGGCGGAAAGGTTGAATTAGTATAATGGCAGGAATGACATCAGGCGGAATGAGAATGCCTACTACGGCAGATTTAATGTCAATGTGGAACGCATCAGGCTTAAAAGAGAAATTAATTTTCACTTTTGGGATGCTTGTATTGTTCCGTTTTGGTATTCATTTGCCAGTATTTGGTATCAACAACGAAATCTTTTCAAGAATAGCTTCCGGAAATAACATCTTAGGATTCTTAGATTTATTTTCAGGTGGTGCTTTAGGAAAAGTTTCTATATTTGCACTTGGCATTGGACCATACATCACTTCATCAATTATTATGCAGTTGATGGCTGTAATTATTCCTGCTTTGGAAAAATTACAAAAAGAAGATGGTGAAGCAGGCAGACGTAAATTATCTCAATATACCAGATTATTTACTGTAGTGTTGGCTTTGTTCCAAGGTATAATCTTTATGGGTTATTTGGCACATCTTCCAGGTTCAATCGCTCCGGGGCTAAACCATGTAATGTTTTACATATCTTCTGTAATAACACTTACAGCAGGTTCTGTATTAGTAATGTGGATGTCTGAATTGATTACTGAAAAAGGTATCGGAAACGGTGGTTCTTTGATAATCTTTGTTGGTATTTTATCCGGTATTCCACTTTATTCATCAAGAACAGCGCAGATGGTAGCAGATGATTCCTCAAAAATGTTAGGATTAATATTATTACTTGCAATCTTCTTTGTTACTATGATTTTTATTGTAATAATGCAAGAAGCAATTAGAAAAGTAATTATTGTTAATCCAAAAAGACAAGTCGGAAATAAAGTTTACGGTGGTGTTAATACATTTATTCCGTTTAAACTTAATCCGGGTGGTGTAATGCCAATTATTTTTGCGGTAGCAATTTTGTTATTTCCATCTACGATATTAAGTCTTGTTGGGCAAGCAAATTTGCCGGCAGGATGGGTTCAAAATGTAGTGCTTGTTTTGAATAAAATGTTCAATCCGAGCGGTGCAACTTATTATTTGGTATATTTCTTGATGATTGTTGCTTTAACTTTCTTTTATGCTTCAATTATGCCAAATATGCAGCCAAAAGAAATTGCTGATAATCTAAAGAAATATGGTTCATCAATCCCTGGGGTTAAACCTGGTAGACCAACTGCTGAAGCATTGGATAAGATTTTAACTAAGACAACTTTTATTGGCGCTCTAGGTTTGGGTTTTATCGCTTTAGTTCCAGCATTTGCAAGCTATTTCACCGGTATTACAACACTTCAAGGTATCGGGGCTACTTCATTAATCATCATGGTTGGTGTTGCGCTTGATTTGATAAACCAAATAAGAACACA
Source organism: uncultured Candidatus Melainabacteria bacterium (assembly GCA_934754425.1). GTDB lineage: Bacteria > Cyanobacteriota > Vampirovibrionia > Gastranaerophilales > Gastranaerophilaceae > CAG-196. Next base: position 26,983 of record CAKVIN010000005.1, read on the forward strand.
TTTGCTTGCAAGAAATTATGAAACATTCTTGAAAGATTAATTTAAAAATTCAAAATGGTTAATCCAAAAGAACATGTTCTATATTTAATAGAACATGTTCTTTTTTTTATTGATACACATAATTATTAAATATCCAGAATAAAACTTGTTCAATTTATAAAAATTATATATAATAGTCTTTGTTAAACAAAATTGATAAAATTGCAAAGGAATTCTATGAAACAAATTACGTTAATCAAAGGTGATGGAATCGGGCCTGAAATTACTGATTCAGTAATGAAAATTATAAATGCTGCCGGTGTTGCGATTGATTGGGATATTCAAACTGCCGGTGCTGATTTAATAGAAACAGAAGGAACACCGTTACCAAAACGAGTTTTAGATTCTGTAAAAAGAACCGGAATTGCTTTAAAATCACCTGTAACGACTCCTATCGGTAAAGGATTTCGTTCGGTTAATGTTCAATTGAGAAAAGAATTAGATTTATATGCAAATTTACGACCTTGCTACAATTTACCGTCTATAAAAACAAGATATGATAACATCGATATTGTTGTAGTTAGAGAAAATACTGAAGATTTGTATGCAGGTATAGAACGTCAAGTTGACGAAGATACTGCTGAAAGTATTAAAATTATTACTAGAAAAGCATCTGAAAGGATTGCTAAGTTTGCATTTGATTATGCAGTAAAAAACAACAGAAAAGAAGTTTGTGTTGTTACAAAAGCCAATATTTGCAAATTATCTGACGGGTTATTTTTAAATTCTGCACGAAAAATTGCTCAAGATTATCCAACAATAAATTTTAGAGAAGTTCTTGTTGACAATTGTTGTATGCAGCTTGTTCAAAATCCAAACCAATTTGATGTACTACTTTTACCAAACTTGTATGGAGATATTGTGTCAGATCTTTGTGCCGGATTAATTGGCGGACTTGGAGTTGCTCAAGGTGCGAATATAGGATTAGATTATGCTGTGTTTGAACCTGTCCACGGTTCCGCTCCTGATATTGCAGGACAAAATAAAGCCAACCCAACAGCAATGCTAATGTCTGCAATTGAAATGCTTAATTATATCGGAGAAAACGAAGCCGGCAGAAGAATTAAATTAGCATTATTTGAAACATTAAATGCCGGAATCAAAACAGCAGACATTGGTGGAAGTGCTACGACAACAGAATTTACTCAAGCGATAATTGATAGATTGGCTGTGTTGGAAAAATAAGGAATATTATGGTACTAGAAAACAAATTGGGAATCACGACTTCTTCAGAGTTAGCAAGAGAAAAAGAGCGGATAAGTAAAAAAAAGGCATTGCAACTCTTTACAAATGGATATTTAGATAGTTTAGAAGCCGGAAAGTTTTCTGCATTAGCTAAAATTCATGAATTTTTATTTGAAGATATTTATGATTTTGCAGGACAAATTCGTGATGTAAATATTGCAAAGGGCAATTTCCGTTTTGCCCCTGTAATGTATTTGAATGCAGCTTTGGAAAATATTGATAAAATGCCACAAAGTAATTTTGATGAAATAATTGAAAAGTACGTAGAAATGAATGTTGCACATCCTTTTAGAGAAGGAAACGGCAGAAGTACCAGAATCTGGCTAGATTTAATCTTGAAAAAAGAACTTGGCTTTATTGTTGATTGGAGTAAAGTTGATAAAGAAGATTATTTGCTTGCAATGGAGCGTTCACCAATTAAGGATATTGAAATAAAACATATACTGAAACAAGCATTAACTAATGATATTAATAATAGAGAAATGTATATGAAGGGAATTGATGCAAGTTATCATTATGAAGGGTATACACATTTTAAAACAGAAGATTTGGATAAATAAAAATCGGCTTTGAAGCCGATTTTTTTAGAATTTTTCTATAAACAATTCAAAATACCCTTGAGGATGTTCACAAACAGGACATTTACATGGTGCTTCTTTTCCCATATGAATATGCCCGCATTTTCTACAAACCCATTGAGTAATTTCCGGTTTCTTGAATAAACTTTCATTTTTTAATTCCTCTGCTAAAAGTTCATACCTGTGAGAATGATGTTTTTCTATCTCTACAATATTTGCAAACAGCATGGAAATTTCATCGTAACCTTCTTCTTTTGCTATTTGGGCAGAATTTTTATAAATTATTTCCCATTCTTCTCTCTCTCCTGAAGCAGCAGAAATTAGATTATTATAGGTATCGCCATAAAAAAACGGATATGAAGCTTCTACGGTATGATGGTTATTGGGAATGTGTTTATAAAATAATTTGGCATGCTCTTCTTCATTTGAAGCTGTATCAAGAAATACTGCACAAATTTTTTCATACCCTTCTTGTTTTGCTACTTTTGCAAAAAAAGTATATCTGTTTCTAGCTTGTGATTCACCGGCAAAAGCATTTATTAGACATTTTAATGTCTCAGAATTTTCAAATTTCATATATTCCCCCTTTACAAAGGCATAATAAAATATCTTAAAAAATATTTTTATTGCCTGATTGGAGAAATAATAGTTATCGTTTTTGAAAAAAAATTATATATTGAAACTCTTTCTTGAACCTTCTTCGTGATACAAACCACCACCACAAATTGTTTCAATAACTTTAAGTACAAATTCTCTTGAAGCATCAGAAGAATTCAAGAAAAATTCTCTGTTTGCAAGATGTCTTATTTTAAAAATAGAATTTTGAGTTTTATCAGCCGGAACAAACAAGGAAGCTACCTCTTTATCTAAAAGCACTTGCATCATGTCGTTTCTAGATGTAATACCTTCCATAAGTTCATTATAATTTCCATTAATCGCCATTATACGTCCGGAAAACATTGGAGGTGCACTCTCTCTGAATAAAGCCTGCGGTTCATAATTACAACGTGTAGTAAGGCTAATTGTATGCCATAAAATATTAATAATAACGACAGTCTTATCCTTGTCATGCTCAACGTAAATGTTTTCTGTTGTAACACCACGTGCTGCAAAAGATTGCTTAAGTGAATCAGCAGTGGCTTTTAGATTATCAATCATTTCTGCAAAAATTTCTGTAGTATTCATTGTTGCATGTTGATAATCAAGAAACTGCTTATACATATGTGTGGAAACAAGTCCGATTCGTTCTTGGATTAGTGTGGATTTTCTGAATGATGTTTCCATATTATTAAAATTTTCGTAGCCTTTACTCAAGATTTATAAAGCCTCCTTATATAATTGTACACTCAAAATGATATATGTGTAAACATTAGATTGTTAAGTTTTGTAAAACTTTAATTCTAAATATGTTATTAATTTTTGAAATGTGGAATTAACTAAATATAAGCGAGTGGTAGGTATAGTCGTTATGAATATATTTACCATTCGGAAAGGAGAATAAAAATGGAAATTTTAAACATAGTATTATTTGGTGGTATTTTTTACTTAGCATTAATTGGAATTCCAACTCTTTGCGAAAAGTTTGGTAAATAATATATCAGGATAATCATTAAAGAAGACGAGCAAATTTTCCATCAGAATTTTCGATGGCAAGTTTTTGTTCTTCTGTCTGAATATCAATGTTATTTAATTCTGTAATTTTTGCAATTTCAATAAATAATTTTTCGAATAAAATGTACATAATTTTAAATTGATTATTATGTTTTTGCAAAAGAGCAAGAGTGTCATTAATGAGGAGAATAGCTGCATCGTAACGAGAATTTTGAATGTGTAATTTTGCTATGAAAAATTTTGCTAATATATCAATTCCAAAAAGAGCAGAATTTTCAGCATTTTGTAATAAATCGTTGTATATTTTTTCAGCTTTTTGTGTTGAATTAATATTTGCATAAGAGTAAGCAATTAATAATTCACAAAACATTTCCAGCTGTTTTTGATGGATGTCGGTTGAAAGTAGTTTTGCTTGATAGATATTTTGAGCAAATTTTTTGCTGTCATTTAGATTATTTTCTAATTCTTGTAATATTAGATATATTATTTTTGCAAAAGGAGTGGCTTCTTCAATGTTTTCGACTTGATAAGCTTTGCCGGCAATAAAATCTCTAATTGCTATAATGCATTCTTGCTCCGGTAAATTTTCTCCAAGCGCATTTTTAATAAGTTCAAAAAATTCATCTAATCCTTCATCCATAATGAATAATTTTGAAAATGCTACCAATCTAAATGTTTCCATCAAATGCCCAACAAAAAGATTTGTAGAAAAACTTATTGGCTTTATTTTTTCTAGTAAAGCTGGTTTTAGAACCGATAATATATCTTTTGCTACTTCTACACATTGAACATATTCGCCAATATTAAACAAAATTTCTATATGAATTAAAGACAACAATAAGAATTTTGTGTTTATTACACCATCTACCATTAATGTTGGTTTATCCATTCTAGATAAAATATTATGAAGAAGCATTAGTGAATCCGTATAATTTGCAGAAATCAGAGTTCCTTGCAACATCAAATTTGAAAGTTTAATAATTTTATCATTATCATTTAATTCTATCGCATCATTTAAAAGAAGCTTTTCTATTGAATATATTTTTGTTGGAGAATAATTATATAAACACATTAAAATGTTTTGATAAACTTCTTTTTTGTTATTTTCTATATCTTCTTGTGAAATATTGTCTGGTATATGTTCTAATAGAGTTAAAAATCCTAAACAATTTTTTAAATAAGCATCATAATCACCAACACTCATGGCAAATTGAGAATTTTTCCATAACAATAAATATTCCTCTTTGAATATAGACAATTTCCCTAAAATAAATATTGTTGTTATACTATCAAGCCCTTTAGCTATGTTGCCAAGAATATTTTTACATAAAAATTCATTTACTTGAGGTTTGATTGATGATTCGATAATAGGTTTTATAATATTATAGTTATTTATATATAATGTATTGTTTTTACAATAGGCAAATCCTTTTTCTATTAGAACTTTTACAGCTTTATTCAAGTCTTTAATACCAAGTGCTTGTAATACTGCAAAGTCCATTCTATTTCCTAAATATGTAGAAAATGCTAAAATCATTGAAGCATCCATGTTTTTGCTAAGCATTTTTAATCTGGCTTTTATTAATGCTTCAAATGTATTTGGTAACATGACAGATTTTTGACTTTTTATAAGTAGTCGATTTTCAAAACTAATAAGTATATTTTTTTCTTTTAAAAATCTTATGGCATTATCAAAATATAAATAGGAACCATTATAATATTCTTTTATTTTTTCAAAATAAAAAGAATTTATAAAATCTGAAGCTTCTTCTTTAATATTTGATAAAATTACACTTTCGGCGGATTTTTGTAATAAATATTCTGTATAATTAGTTGTTCTTAAAAGTCCTTTGATTTTAGAGTGCAAAGATAAATCTGAATTTGTTGTAAATACAAATGTAACATTTATATTTTTAAATGTTTCAAAATACAATTCTAAAGTTTGAATAGAAGTGTCGTCTATATTTTCAAAACCTTCTATTAAAATTACACAATTTTTTAATGAAGCTAAAAATGTACAAAAATCATCCATGTATCCAAATCTGGCATCTTCCGGAGAAGCTGCTTGTCTGGGTTTATTATTTAATAAATCTAAAATTGTATTAAAGCGCTTTAAATCTAAATTGTCAGGTAAAAATGTATTAACAATAGATAAATTGTAATATTCTTGAAAAATTTGTAAAAACATTCCCCAAGGTTTGTAATTCAATTCTTCTGTGCAAACAACATTGAGTACTCGCATTTCGTTTGCTAAATATAGATTAACAATATCAGAAGTCCTTACTCCTAAATTTTCTGATGTTCGGATAGAGATTATTTTATTTTGTTTAAAATTCTCAAAAAATTTTGATGCGTTTGTTTTTTCAAAATTACATTTTGCACTTATCTTAAAATTTGTGAGTTCAATCTCATTGATTGCTTTTTCTTCCTCTTGAGAAGCAAACTCTAATTTTTGGATTTCTACTGGAGATTCGACGACATTATTTTCATTTGGAGGAAGTACGTATGTATCTAATAAAACTTCATAAAACATTAAAGTTTTACCGTTTTCTTCTATTGTATACAAAGAATCTGTTTTAAAATCCTTATTTATTTCATCCCAAACATATTGGTCTAAAATTATTTGCATTCCTTTTAGGTATTTTTTAATTTCATTCTTAACGGTTAACAATTTTACATTATTGTCAATATAAATATTTTCTAATAAATCTATCGCTTGTTTTTTTATTAATGTAATTTTAATTTTTAAAGGAATTCCCAACTCTTCTATTATTTTTGAATTCAAATCAGTTAAAGCATTTGCTATTTTTAAAGCAAAACGAATTGCTTTATGAGCAGATGTTGTTAATGATAATTCCTTATTGAAATTAACAACAAAAGTATCATTATATGTAATTATTTTACCTTCAACACCGGAAAATTGTGCTATTAAAAGATTTCTTAAACGAAAGAAAAATTTTGAAAATAAATCTTGGGAACCCAATATTTTACGAATTTGTTTTAATGCTTCAAATCTGATTGTAACAGATACAAACTCATCAGTTTCACAATTTTGATAAGCAACACTTGTTTTTACAGGAAAACCGCATTTACATTTTTCTTTAGATGTAGAATTGATTCTACCGCATTTTGAACATTTTGTTAATATAATATAACCGCAATTTTCACAAATCGGATTTTCACCAATAGAATGACAATTAGGGCACTCTAGAACCAATACTTTATGACAATGCGGACAAGTAGTTGCTTTATCCGAAATTTCACGATTACATTTTGGACATTTCATATATAGAATTATAGTCTAAAATTAAAGTTTATGCTATAATTTACATCAATAGGAGGAGCGTATGAGCTTTTTAACAGTTATAACTGAACCTGCAATTTTAATTATCACGGTCTTCTTTCTATTTTTTATAATTACAGTTTTACAAAATTATACAAAAGTAAAGAAAAATTTAAACTCAGTTTGCACATTTTTAAAATCTTTAAACAAAAAAGAGCTTTCTTATAGGTTTAATGAACTTGATAATTTTATGCAAAACAATCCGTATACCGCAACACCGTGGGAGGATTTAAAGAAAGCATTAATTTTTCCGGAAAAGCTTTATTTAGCATCTAAAAATACCGGAAATGAATACAAATCTGACATATATCTTACAATAGATGCCTCTTATTTTTTTAATGAAGAAAGTCTTGTATATTCAAAAATAAACCAAAAATTTATACAAACTATGCCAACTTTGTTAACGGGGCTTGGTCCATTTTTTACATTTTTAAAAATGGCATTTGCATTCACAGAAGTTAATTTTTCATCAGAAACAAATGTTGGAGCATCTTTAAATGGTTTAATTGCGAATATTCAAATAGCAGCATTATGTTCTGTTTTTGCAGTCGGGTTTTCATTGTTATTTATGTTTATTGAAAAAATTCTATATAATAGAATGTGCAAAAAGTATTATCTTGATATTCAAAAACAATTTATCAGATTATTTGATGTTGTAACTAGCGAAAAATTTTTAATTGACTTAGTAAAAGAATCAAAGATTCAAAATGTTACAAATGAAAAATTATTAAAATCTTTACCTGAAAATTTTGCAAAAGCGATTGAAAAAAGTATTGGTGAAACAACACTTCCATATTTAGAAAACATTTTATATAGTCTTAACAAATTAAATGAAAACTTCGATAATAATTCCGGAAACGATGTTATTGATAAATTATTTTAAACAGGTATCCAATGAGAATTAAACGTAAAAAAGAGGACAATAACGAAAATAATATATTTTGGGTAACAATGACAGACCTTATGACTGCATTGGTACTGGTTTTTATTGTACTGTTTTTTTATGCTTATATGACAAGCTATTACGAAAAGTTTCAAAGTCAACTAGAGCAAAAAAAAGCGACTGAAGCTCTCCAAGAAGCTTTAAAACAACAAAATATAAATGCAAATATTGATACTTCCGGCATTGTTAAAATATCTGATTTAGAATTATTTGAACTAAATAGTTATGAGCTTTCTTCTAAAGGAAAGGCTTATCTTGAGAAATTTGCTCCTGCGTATCTAAATTCTATATTTTCTAATGATTATTTGAATGAAAATGTTGAAAAAATAATTATAGAAGGACATACTGATTCTCAAACTTTTGCAGGCAAATATTCTGCTGATGCTCAATATATGAAAAATATGGAATTAAGCCTTAAAAGAGCGTTTGCAGTTGCTGATTTTATGACAAACACTCCATATAACAAAGAAAACGGTAACAAACTTAGAAAAATGATTTTAGTAGAAGGTGCTAGTTTTTCTTCTCCAATAATTGTGAATGGAAAAGAAGATTTTGCAAAAAGTCGTCGAGTTGAACTAAAACTTGTTATGAAAAATGCAAAAGCTGAATCGGTGGGTAAAAATTTCTTATTAAAACAAAACTCACCCCAATAACCGCAGATAGAATAATATAAAACAACGGGTCTTTTTTTGATTTCCAACTCAATAATAATAAAAAAGCTAACAGCAACATTGATTTAATTGAATTGAGTTCAGGTTTTATTAAACCCAGTGCAACAGAAGTTAAAAGTGCGCAGCTGATTGGTTTTAAAGTTTCAATTGCTGATTTTACATAAAAATTATCACTAAATTTTTTTAGTAACTTGGAAACAATTATGACTAAAAAGAATGATGGCAACATCTCTGAAGTTGTTGCAAGGAGTGAACCTAAAACTCCAGCACTTTTTAAACCTGCATACGTTGCGACATTTATTCCAACCGGCCCTGGAGTAATCGAAGCTACTGCAACCATTTGGGTTAATTCATCAAGTGAATACCAGTTATAAACTTGTGATATATGATAAAGGAACGGTATTGTTGCATATCCGCCACCAAAAGAAAAGATACCTATTTTAAAAAATTCTACAAAAAGGTGAAGATATATCATTTAAGCTCCTCCTTTTTTAGATTCAGTCTTTTAAATCCAACTCCAATAAGAGTGAATAATAAAATGCTTTGGATTGGTGACAGCTTAAAAATTAAAAGAGAAATTAAAGTTAGAATAAATATTGTATAAAAAAATATGTTTTTTGTTGATTTATTCCACATTTCTCTTACAGTTAACATAATAAGCGCAATAACAGAAATTCCAACTCCCCAAAGCGCACCCAAAACATAAGAATTTTGTGTTAAAGCACCAAGAACGGAAGCTAAAAGTACAATTGTCCAAAATGGTATGAATGTTACTCCAATCATGGCAACAAGCGCACCCAATTTCCCTCTAAGTTTATATCCGATGAACATAGACATATTGGCTGCAATAATCCCTGGGAGCGATTGAGCTAGTGCAAAATAATCTATTAAATCATCATGAGAAACAAGATTTCTTTTATCGACAAATTCATTTGTCATAATTGGAAGTATTACATATCCGCCACCAAGTAAAATTGCACCAATTTTTACATAAATCAAAAACAACTTAAACAGCGACATTAACTAATTCCTTTTCACTTTTTAATTTTCTTCCGATTTTATGAATAAGCTTAGTGTCTTCATCCGGTGAAAAACCGGTTGTAGTTAAATAATTCCCGACAATAGTTGAATCCACACAATATCTAAAAGCTTTTTCTATTGTTTCTTCTGATAATCTCGCTTTTTTACCGCCGGCAATTCTAATAGAAGCATTTGGACAAGCAATCTTAAATATAGCTAAAGTTCTTAACACATTTTCCTCATCAATTTTATCACCATAATTTTCAAATGGAGTATTTGGAATTGGAGTTAAAATATTCACTGGAATACTGTCAGGGTTAATTTCTGCAAGCTCTAATGCCATTTCTATACGTTGTTCTACACTTTCACCCATTCCTAAAATAACACCTGTGCAAAGTTCCATGCCATATTTTTTTACAAGTTTTGTCGTATTTATTCTATCTTCATAAGCATGAGTTGTACAAATTTCAGGATGATAAGATTTACAAGTATTTATATTATGATGAAATCTTACCAAACCGACTTCTGCAAGTTTTTTTGCTTGTTCGTCATTCAAAATTCCTATACTTGCACAGCTTTTAATACCTTCTTTGTTTAAAGCTTTTATCATATCCAACATTGCATCAAAATCACTTTCATCCGGAGATTTGCCGGAAGTTACAATTGCAACTCTATCAGCACCATTATTTACGCTATCATGTGCCGCTTTAACAACTGTTTCAACATCAATCAAAGGAAATGATTCTATATCAGTATTATAATGTGAACTTTGTGCACAATATTTGCAATTTTGAGAACATTTGCCTGAGCGTGCGTTTATTATTGAACAAAATTCAACTTCGTCTTTTAAATATTTTTTTGATTCATTTAAAAGTTCATCTAAATCCATATTATATAAATCTAATAATTCTTGTTTTGATAACATTGTTTTATCCTTTCAATACTACTCTCGCACTTGTTTTATTTTTCTTTAACATCCACAAGTTAATCCGGCACATAAATTTATAGCTTGTCCGGTAACCCCTTTTGCTTCATTTGAAATCAAGTATTTTACCATACAAGCAACTTCTTTGGGTTCAACAAAACGTCTTTGCGGAATACATTCAATAATTTCTTCTTTTGTGAAATCACCATCCTCAGCTGAAGAATTACCCATATCAGTATCAACCCACCCTGGATTAATTGTGTTAACAGTAATTCCAAATTCAGCTAATTCCAAAGCTAAAGATTTTGTTGCTCCTAATAACCCTGATTTTGTTGCTGAATATAAACTTGCACTTGCTTCACCCATTACTCCGCTAATTGAACCTATGTTAACTATCCGACCCCAATTTTGGGATTTCATATAAGGAACGACTTGAGAAATCAAGTACATTGGCGCTTCTAAATTTGTTTTAGTAATATGTTCTATCTGCTCAATAGAGATTTGTTCAATTGGAGAATAAATATATTCTCCAGCATTATTAATCAAAATGTCAATATTATTGTTTTTTATATATTCACCAAGCTTTTTAAGTTCGTCATTATTTGTTAAATCACAGAGAAAATAATTTTTATAATGCTTAAGTCGTTCTTCATTTCTGCCGACTGCAAAAATATTGCACTCGACTTTTAACTCTTCTGCAATAGCTTTTCCAATACCTTTTCCTGCGCCTGTAATAAGTATATTCATAACAAAAATCCTTATGCATATTATAACATAAGGAAAAAAGATTTTTATATCATAAAGTAAAGACCAAAAGAGCGGTTAATCCACGGCATAACCGCCCTGACACCTATGACATAAATTGCGCCTGATAAGTTTGATATGTAATTGGCGCACTTTCCGCTGCCGGTTTATTAGATAAACCGAAAGCTTGTTGAGCTTCTGATCTTAATCCTGCAAAATATGTCATTGCTTGACCATCAATTGCACTTTGACTCAACAATTGAATTGCATTGTTAAAAGCTGCATAATCTTTGTCATAATCTCCGGTAGCTTGAATCCCGATTTGCGCGCATAAACTTGCCCACGGTACAGACTTTTGATTATTTTGATTATCAATTTGCTGTTGAACTTGTTTAGAATAATCTTCATACATTGCTGTATTCAATTTTTCTAAATCACCGGTTTTGCCGGTCGGTGTAATATTGAAATCATCAAAAGCTCTCTCCAGCGCAGCAGAATTTGTAGGGACTCTGCCCAAGTATGAGTAAATATTTGCGCTTGTGTAGGAATATACTCCGTTTACTGTGAAGTTTGACATGATACACACCTCTTATATGATATATAATATATATCGGCACATTTTCTAAAAACTTTAATAAATTTGAGGCAATATTTACAATTTGTTACAAGAACAGGCTCAAATACAGTAATAATAAGAAATAAATTTTATCACATTCTAAAAACAATATTAAGAAATGTAACAAAGATAACAACTTTTGAAATTTGCACTTTTGGATATACTTTATATATATGTAAGACAAAAATGAGAGAATAAAAGGTAAATATTTCAAATATTTTGAAAATACATTATTGTATTAAAAAAAACAAAATGTACTTATTCAAAATAGTTAAGATTTAATTACCGCTTAAGTAAACACGCTTCGCTTAGTATTATGAGTAAGCTCCGATGAATTTTGTCGGATAGACTTATCTTATTCTGAGCTAAAGTAAATGCGCTTTTTATATCCGGACATAAAAAGGCTTGAGTAAATACGTTCATTCATCAGAGAGATTTTAAGAGACGAGGTATAAGTATGGCTTTATTACAAACATACAACATTAATGCTATGGCTACGCAGATATCAAGAGAATTCTATATACAAGATAACCCGACAGTGGATAAATCCTATGTCCTAATGGATGAAATGCGATTATTTGCAATGGATATGAAGTCCCGAGTGACATTCATATCACGAGCCAAGTAAAACTTAATGTCGGTTATTGAAAAATAATTTTTTAAACAAAATTATACCAATCCATCTTACTTACTTATTTATTTACTAATTTAATTCCCCCAATCTAGAAGCGCCTAATTCAAAAGAATTAGGCTTTTTTTTATAAATTATTAATTAATTTTATTTTCATAATTTGCCTTATTATCACTTGCCATTAATTTATAATAATATCTCAAACAAAAAAGAGAATAGCTATTCAGCTATTCTCTTTTTAAATTATATGAAATAAACAATTTCTACTTCATAGCATTTTCAACAGCTACTGCAACAGCAACAGTTGCACCAACCATAGGGTTGTTACCCATACCAATTACACCCATCATTTCTACGTGTGCAGGAACTGAAGATGAACCAGCGAATTGAGCATCACCGTGCATTCTTCCCATAGTATCAGTCATACCGTAAGAAGCTGGACCAGCAGCTACGTTATCTGGGTGAAGAGTTCTACCTGTACCACCACCAGAAGCTACTGAGAAGTATTTTCTTCCGTTTTCCCAGCACCATTTTTTGTAAGTACCAGCAACTGGATGTTGGAATCTTGTAGGGTTAGTTGAGTTACCTGTAATAGAAACATCAACACCTTCTTTAACCATAATAGCAACACCTTCGTTAACGTCATCAGCACCGTAGCATCTAACTTTAGCTCTTTCGCCATCAGAATATGGTGTTTCTTTAACAATTTTTAATTCGCCGGTTTTGTAATCGTATTCTGTTTCAACAGAAGTGAAACCGTTAATTCTAGCGATGATGTGAGCAGCATCTTTACCAAGACCGTTTAAGATAACTCTTAAAGGATTTTTTCTAACTTTGTTAGCGTTTCTTGCGATACCGATAGCACCTTCAGCAGCTGCGAATGATTCGTGACCAGCTAAGAAACAGAAACAGTTTGTTTCTTCTCTTAATAACATAGCTGCTAAGTTACCGTGGCCGATGCCAACTTGTCTTCTGTCACCAACAGAACCAGGAACTGCGAATGCTTGTAAGCCTAAACCGATAGCTTCAGCTGCTTCTGCTGCAGTTTTGATTCCTTTTTTAAGTGCGATAGCGCAACCAAGAGTATAAGCCCAAGAAGCGTTATCGAAAGCGATTGGCTGAATGCCTTTAACGATAGCATCAACATCGATGCCTTTTGATAAGCATAGATCACGAGCTTCTTCTAAAGATTTGAAACCGTATTCAGGTAAAACTTTAGCTAGAGTAGCTTCACGTCTATCTTGTCCTTCAAATTTTACTGTCATATTTTATTTCCTTATTTTAATTGTTAATTACTAACTTTATGAAATGTTTAGAAGTTGAGGAGTTTAGTAGTTTATAAGAAATTTTAAAAGAACTTAAAAACTTCTCAACTCAGTTCTTCTAAACTGCGAGCTTGCTCGCACTATTCTTCTCTAGGATCGATGTACTTAACCGCATCAGCGAATCTGCCGTAAGTACCGATATTCTTTTCGTAAGCTTCTTTAGGGTCAACACCTTTTTTGATAGCATCCATAACTTTACCAAGGTTAACGAATTGATAACCGATAACTTCGTCATTTTTATCAAGACCCATTTTTAAGATGTAACCTTCTGTTAATGATAGGTATCTAACCCCTTTTTGTTTAGTAGAGTGGATAGTACCAACCATTGAACAAAGTCCTTTTCCTAAGTCTTCAAGACCAGCACCTACAGGAAGTCCGTTTTCAGAGAAAGCTGACTGAGTTCTACCATAAACGATTTGTAAGAATAATTCTCTCATAGCAACATTGATTGCGTCACAAACTAAGTCTGTGTTAAGAGCTTCTAAGATAGTTTTACCAGGAAGAATTTCACCAGCCATAGCTGCAGAGTGAGTCATACCTGAACATCCGATTGTTTCAACTAAAGCTTCTTGTATAACCCCTTCTTTTACGTTAAGAGTTAATTTACAAGTACCTTGTTGTGGAGCACAGCATCCACATCCGTGAGTAAGACCGGAAATGTCTTTAATTTCTTTACATTTTGTCCATTCACCTTCTTGTGGAATAGGAGCCGGAGTTCCTTTTATACCACGGTGTACACAACACTTTTCTTCGATTTCGTGTGTAATTTCAATTTTGCCCATTTGACCTCCTTATTAATCAAAAATAAAGCTATTTTAATTTCCAATACAATTATTATAAAACAAACAGGGGTAAATAAAAGGGGGAATTTATAAAAATTATTTTATATTAATATTAACTAAATTAAAAATGAACAATATTAATTTACAATCGTTATTTTATTGTAGGATATTAATGGAGGATTTTATGAAAAAAGTTTTAACAGCAAGTATTTTAGCAGGATTATTAATTATTCCTATATCTGCACAAGCAATAAATAACCAAAACGAAAGAGGTTATATTTCTGTTTCCGGCTCAGCTAATACTGAAGTTGCACCGGATGTTGCAGAAATTTCTTTTGCAGTACAAACTTCTGATAACAAATCTATGCAAAAAGCGACTTTATTAAACAAAGAAACTTCAGATAAAGTTTTATCAGTATTGGGCTCTATGTTGAATAAAGATAACGGTGATTACATCAAAACTTCTGATTTTAGTGCTTCTCCCGTATATTCTTATAGCGGAAGCAAAAGAAATCTTGATAAGTATGAAGTTTCAAATAGAGTAATTGTTCACACAAAATCTTTAGACAAAGTTGGCGCAATGATAGATAAAGCAATAGAAGCCGGTGCAACAAATGTCGACAATTTGAAATTTTCTGTATCAACTTATGATTCAAAATGTAATGACTTAATCGGTCTGGCTACTAAAAAAGCTCAATCAAGAGCTAATATTATCACAAAAAATTTAGGAACAACCCTTGATGGTGTAAGAACAGTTGATGTAAGTTGTAACGCTAACAATTTTAATAACACACCACGTTTTTATATGGCTAAAAACATGATTGAATCAGTTGCTGACTCTTCTGCAGGAGCAAGTCAAACATCTATAACTGGTGGAGTTGTGAAAGTTAACGCTAATGTAAATGTTACGTTTTTTGTAAAATAAAAACCATTATTAAACATTTTATATCAATAAACAGGGCAGTTTTTATTGCCCTGTTTTTATGTTAAACTAACTTTATGAAAGATAAGAATAAAATTATAAAGAAAATACTAAATAGTTTAAATGCGAACGATATCAACTATGCACGAAAACTCATAGAAAATGATTTAA
Organism: uncultured Candidatus Melainabacteria bacterium; assembly: GCA_934754425.1. GTDB lineage: Bacteria > Cyanobacteriota > Vampirovibrionia > Gastranaerophilales > Gastranaerophilaceae > CAG-196. Next base: position 42,549 of record CAKVIN010000005.1, read on the forward strand.
AAAGATTAGGCGTAAAAGATGAATATTATTTCTATTCCGCTCTTATCGAAAAAGATTTGAATATCAAAAAAGAATTGTACACAAACGCTTTAGAAGTTAATCCTAAATTTCTGGATGCATATATTAACAGAGGACTTGTTTTTAACGAATTAAAGAATTACGAAGCCTCAATATCAGATTATGACAAAGCTATTGAATTGGACGGTAAATGTGCACTGGCTTATAACAACCGTGGATACTCAAAATTCTTAAAAGGTGATTTTGATGGTGCTTTACAGGATTATAACAAGGCTATTTTGTTGAACCCGAAATTCAAAATGGCATTAGATAACAAAGCTATGCTTTTTTCTAAAGCTTGCATGGAAGATGACAAGGATTTTAGTGAAAAATACTACTTAAGTCTTGGTATTGCAGAATTACGTGAAGGTAATATAGCAGATGCAATCAAAAGTTTTGATGAATCTATTGCGCTTAACAAAAAAAACGAATTGCCATATTTTTACAAGGGTATTGCTTTTCAGAGCTTGGGTAAAAATGATGAAGCTTATAACAGTTATTCAAAATCAATTGAGATTAATAAAAATATGATTGATGCGTATTACAATAGAGGTCAGTTGATTTATAAAACTAATCCCAAGCAAGCGATAGATGATTTCGTTGCAGCAATTGCTCTTGATCCAAAATTTTTAGAAGCATATTATTCTTTAGCGGCAGTTCAAAAGAATTTGGGACAGTACGAAGATGCTATTAAAAATCTAGACAAAATTATAGAAATAGAGCCACAAGCTGTTAATGCAAAAGGTTTAAAAAAGTTAATTTTAACAAAATATTTAAAGCGATAATTTATTGTAGTATAATGTTCCTAGAAATTTGCACAATAAATGTGCAGAATTAGAATAGGGGAATTTATGTTACTTTCAGAATTTGATTATGTGTTGCCGGAAGAATTGATAGCACAACGTCCGAGTGACAAGAGAGAAAACTCTCGTATGATGGTTTTAAATCGTGATAAGCAAGAAATCTTGCATAAACATTTTTACGATATAGTCGACTTGCTTGATGATAACCACGTTCTTATTCTGAATGACACAAAAGTTATCCCTGCTCGTTTGTATGGTTATAAAGATACCGGTGCTAAAATAGAAGTATTTTTGCTTAAGGAAAAAGAAAACCATAATTGGGAAGTTTTGATTAAACCTTCTAAACGTGTAAGAGTTGGAACTGTTATAAAAATTGCCGAGGAACTTTCTTGCGAAGTTCTTATGCCCCTTCCGGATGATGGCAAATGGCTTGTAAAAATGATTTATGAAGGGGATATTTTTGAAATTCTTCACAAAGTTGGAAATATTCCACTTCCACCTTATATTGAAAGAAAAATGACGAATGAAGAGTTGAAAAAACTTGATTTTGAACGCTATCAGACAGTTTATGCTAAAGATGAAGGTTCTGTTGCAGCACCGACTGCAGGATTACATTTTACACAAGATATTCTAAAAAAATTGCAGGATAAAGGTGTTGAAGTAGGATATGTTACACTTAATGTAGGAATCGGAACTTTTAGACCGGTAAAATGTGATAATATTTTAGATCATCGTATGGATTCAGAAACTTTCCAAATTAAACAAGAAACAGCGGATTTGATAAATCGAGCAAAAGCAGAAGGTAAAAAAATTGTTGCAGTCGGTACGACGAGTGTAAGAACTTTGGAAAGTGTTTATAAAATGTTTGGCGGAATTCAGGCATGCAAAGGTGCATCAGAATTATTTATTTATCCGCCTTATGAATTCAAGGTTGTAGATAAATTGATTACAAATTTCCATTTGCCAAAATCAACATTGTTAATGCTTGTAAGTGCATTGGCGACAAAAGATTTTGTATTCAAGGCTTATGCAGAAGCAATAAAGGAAAAATATCGTTTCTATAGTTACGGCGATTGTATGTTTATAAATTAGCTAAAAAGGTGGAAACCACTTACGTTTTTTCCACCCTACCTGCTACCTGCTAATCACCAAAGACGATAAACGGTAAATCACGTTCTTTAGCATATTCTTTTAAGAAATGTGTTTTACAATAAATATTATTTAAGAAATCAATAGGCTGTCCGACTTTATCAGACTCACTGTAAGCAAAGACACCCATTACTTGTGGGTTAGATCCGTACATTTCATTGTACTCTCTATTGCCTTTTCTTACGTTTGAGTTTATTGTTGCAAATTTTTGTATGATTTTTTCTCTGATATTTGCAGGTTCAATTTCTAACATAGATTTGTTTTCATTTTCTTTTACGAATTGAACATATTCAGTATCGCTCATGCCAGTTGCTTCTTTTACCAAGTTTGAAATATACAATCTGTCAGATTCTCTTCTTCCACCAAAAATATAATTGTTTTTAAATTCTTGAATATTTTTACCGCAGCCTGAACCTGAATCTGTATTACCTCCACCATATACATATTTCGTAGGAATATCCAATAATACACCGTGTGTTCTAAAGAATCTGTATTTGCTTTCAGGACGTTCAGCGTAGCTTACTGATAACAATGCATCCGAATCTACCAGTGAAAAGGCATCAAATTTTGCTAATTGGTTAGAATAATCCAAACCATGAACAAAGAAGTGGATATTACCGGTTTCTACATCTGTTTCTGCACCGCTATTATTAAGACCTTTGGCTTTTACACCTTTAGATGATGTGCCTTTAGGGAAACCAATTGCTTCCCAGCTTTCGTCTGTCATTTCGTTGAATTTAATTACAACAACACCGTCTTTATCTTGATAAACACCTTTTAAATTAGTACTACCATCAGCGTTGACTGTTGTAATAGCTTGTTTCATTCTGCTAGCTTGTGGAAATTTTGTAACAGGCAGAATAGGTTGAGATTTTTGCAATTCTTTTTGATATTCTTTTATTCTTACAACATAAACATCTGCAGACTCCCCAAAGCTGCGAACATTACCGTTAAAATCAACTCTTGATTTGCCGATTTTTGTATCATGAAAAGAATCATCAGCTTTTACAGCTCTTAAATCTGCATGAGTAAATATTTCTGCCATATCTACAAGATTATCTTGTTGCAAATCAAAAGCAACTGATTGCAATCGTTTTGTCAATTCATCTTCTGATTTAGAAGTATTAACAAAATTTAACCATTCATGGTATTTGCAAATTTTATATAGTTTTGTTTCTTCTTCTGGAGTTAAATTGAATTTTTTAGAAATAAAGAATACATCAAAAGCTCCATTTTCAGCATGATAACCATCAGGATGACCTTCTGCCTTGGTTATATCATGCATTAAAGATGCTAGTAGCATAACTTTTTTATCAGATTCATTTAGTTTTGCAAAATTAGGGTCTTGTGAAATTTTTTGCATAACTTTTAGAGAATGTTTCATTACATCATAATCATGAGCACCACGAGTGCCGTTATTACCGTGTTGTGCTTTACCAACCATTGTTCTGATTTCAGGCAAAACTTCAACAATTTCATTTAATAATTGTTCTACTTGTGGGTTTTCACATTTGATTCGGTTATTTTTAGAAAATTTAACAACGTCATTTCTCAAGCTTTCTACAACGGCTTTTGTATTAACATCATTAATTTCAGCCAATTTGTGACCATTATTTAGGTTTATGGGATAACCATATAATGTGCAACCTGTTTTGTTTGTATCGTTTTTAAGAAGTTCAAAGCCGTAATAGTCAAAAACTTTTTGTCTTTCAGCGTCTGATAAATCTTTAGTTTTTTCAAGAACAGTATTGATAAAATCTTCTCTTGAGTATTCTTGAGAAATACTCAATTTAGCAAAATCTGAATCAGAAAGTTTTGCTAGTGATTTTGACAAATTTTGAGTTGCTGTGTTTGTGTGTGTAATTTGTTCGGCGCTTAACTTATTAGTTTCAATACCTAATGAACGAACAAGTGCTGGTAATAGTTCACAATATTCTTCTTGGTTTCTAGGAATAAGTGCTGCTTTTCCTTTTAATTTATCAGTAATTCCAAACAAATTCGTATTACAAGATACAAGGGTTTTTAATATAGAGCGTTTTTGAGAAAGTGGAATTTCGTTAATGTTTTGCTTACCAATTAAACCTGATAATTGACAGCCAATTACAATGTCATTCTCAGCCCAAGTTGCAAGTTCTTCTTTATTAATTTGTGCTAATAACTGTTGATATTGTTTTATACTTACATTGTTTTTATTTTTTATTAACATTGCAATATGTTTTTGATTAATACCATATTTTTTATAATTTGTACACAAGTTAATAGCGTAATCTATATTATCTTTATTTGTAAAACGAACTATATCTGCAATTTTGTCTTTTGGAAATTCTTTATCAGCACATAGTTTTTCTGCGAATGCTAAGTTATCTTTATTTATAGCACGAACTATATCTGCAATTTTGTCTTTTGGAAAATCTTTATCAGCACATAATTTTTCTGCTAATGCTAAGTTATCTTTATTTGTAACATTAACTATATCTGCAATTTTATCATTTGGAAAATCTTTATCAGTATACAATTTTTCTGCGAATGCTAAATTATCTTTATTTTTATCACTAAATATAACTGCAATTTTATCTTTAGGAAATTCTTTATCAGCACATAATTTTTCAGCAAAAGTCACGTTGGCTTCTGTTGTCGCATATAATATTCTAATAATATCATTTTTTGGAATATCATTATCATTCATTAACATTTTAAATAATTGCTTATTAGCTTTGTTAATACTTCTTAAATATGATATACCAGTAGCATCATCACCATATATTGCATGTATATCATCAATCGTTTTGCAATCGTTCTTTATTGCATGTAATAAGTAATATTCATGGTTATAATTATAAAGGTTTATATATTGCAACAATAAATTATCGTCAATATCTTTTAAGTCGGGATAGCATTTTCTAATTTCAGCTTTTACAATATCTAATTTTTCATTAATTTTGCTCAAAGAGATTTCATTCTCAGATAATAAATCACGTACTAAACTACTTTCATGAAAACCAGCTTTATCAAGTAATTCTACTATATCTACAGCTTCTTTATTGCTTGAGCGGATTACTGAATTGAGATTACTTTGTGCATCTACTGATAAATTTCTATTTCCCATTTCTTTTACATTAGCAACAGCTCTAGTGTAATCAATATCTTTATTTTGACAAATATATTGAAAATCATGATTTATATAATTATCAAATTGTTTATTATCTTTAAAATAAATTTTCAGTTCATTTAATAGATTTTTTGCACCTTTGTAATCTTGGTTTGCAGCTAAACAATATTCTTTCCAATCATACGTTGTTAAAACAGAAGTGTTTTCAGCTAATTCAATTATATAGTCTGTAAAATCAGCATGATTTTTCATATCTTCTGAATATAACATTTTTACAATTTCATCTTTTCTATCAAAAGAAATATTTTCTGATTTTGATAATTTATTTAAAAAGCTTACAAAAGATTCTTTTGGTATTGTTGTTGGAGCATTACGATGTCTTACTCCCAATGCTCTTCCTTCCGGAGTTAATGAGTTAAGAAATTCAACCGTTTCTTTAATATTATTAGAATTAGCAATATCAATTAAAGTAGAATTTCCTAAGCTATATTCTTTTCCTCCTTTTTTATACTTGAAGTTTAACTTGTATTGTTTAAGCATATCTGCAATTGTTCTCATTTGTTCAGTTTTTTCGGCAATTGTAAAATGAGAATCGCTGTATTCATCAAGTCCTATTTCCTTGAATCTTTCACATTCTTTGGCATAAGATTTAATTGTTTCTAAAGATAGATTTTCTTCTGTTAAACGATCAATATCAAATAGCCTAAATTGATATTCTTCCGGCAATAATTTATTATATTCACTAATTTTAGTTGCAGAATTTTCATCTAAATTTTGAAGCTTATAGTCGTATCCAAAGTCATAATTCTTGATATCTTCTATAGATAGTTTATTGTTATAAAGTTTAGATATTAGTGGTATTTTTTCGACTAACAAATCTTGATATTCACAATATTCTAAGGTGCTAAATAAATTCTTATAATCCTCAAAATCATTGAGATCTGTAATATACTGTTTTAATGTGTTAACATTTTCTTTATTCAAGTACTTAAATAATGCTGTATTTAGAAATTCTTCATCTACATTTAATGCTTCTTCTATAAGACCTTTTCTAGCTTGAGGATCTTTTAAATTAACTCCTGGAAACTCCATTTTTAATTCAAAAATCATTGTTCTAGCAACATTAATATATGCTTGAACGCCTTTGTTTTCACAATCTATATTCGCAATTTCTTCTGGAGTAAAACCTAATTCTAATAGATTAGACTTCGTTTCTTCAGGTGTTAGACTATTATTTTCTTTTAATTTAATTTCTTTGGACGGTACATCATCAGCCATATTTTTAATCGCACGAGTTGATTCAGACTGGTTTGCTTTCCATTCGTTGTATCGTTGCAAATGTTCGCCGCCCAATCGTTCTCTTACTGCCTTATACTCTTCGGTTTTAGGCAAATTTTTCATTTCCTGTGTAATTCTGCTAAAATCTTCTCTGCTTTTAGCAGTTTCTAATTCTTTTATTAATCGTTGTTGAACTTGAATTGGAGTTTCTAAATTAGCTGCTTCTTTTGTAGGAATTTCTTGTTCTTCTTGTGTAACACTTTTAGAAGATGCCGGTTCTGTGTCAACATCCTTTTCTACCCTTGGAGTTTCATTTTCAATTTTGCTAGGAACTTCGTCAGCAACCTTGTTTCCATTCGCATCGACTTTCACATTCTCTTTGCCAAAAACTTTTTGCACACTTTTACCTAAAGCTTTCATACCGCCACCAACAACCGGTGACATGATTGCACCGCCAATACCGCCTTCAATCGCTCCATCAAGCATTGCTTCAGTATCCCAATCAGAATCCAATCCGGCTCTAAATCCGCCATCAACAGCTCCACTTAAAGCCCCATCAGTAGCCATTTCAGCAGCCATCGCAGAACCTCGTTTCAACAAAGTTCCACCTGCATACTCATAGCCGGCAGGGTTCGTAAGTGCTGTTTTTAACGTAGATTTCAAACCGCCCTTTGCAGCTTCTTCCGCAACTTCTTTTCCGACAGATTTAACCGCTTGAATTCCGAATTTTGTAGCAATCGTTTTACCGACAGCACCGCCTAAACCTGCAGTCACAGGAGCTAATGCACCGGAAAAACCACCGGTAGCAGCATCGTGTTTCATATCTTCAAATGTATATTTTTTATCTGTTCCGACTGTATCAAGAGCCTTAACGCCGACTTTTATTGCTGCTCCGCTTGCTGTTGCCAAACCGACACCAATTGCAATACTTGCTCCACCTGTAACAGGAGCAGCGGCAACTGCGGCTGTATAAATTCCTACAGCTGCGATACCTGAAACCATATCGCCGACCATATCAGTCGCCATATCTTGACCTTCTTTGTAGCCGTTAATTTTTTCTTCTGCTTGAGAAAGCTCGCCACGTTTGAATTTCTTAAGATTTTCTTTAGTATAATCTTGTCCGGTAACTTCTTTAAAATCTTTTTTGCTGACTTTGCCCGTTTTTATTTGTTTAAGCAATTTTCTTTCAGCATCAATCTGTTGTTGGACTTTATCAGAGCCATCTCCAATGCCTGTAGTGTTTTTAAGCAAATCCCAGCCTTTACCAATCCAGCCTTGCTCATTTTTTGTTTTATTTAAGGCTTTTTCTTGGTTATTGAGTTTTGCAATATTCTGGTCGATTGCACCTAGTGTTGGATTTTTAGCTTTAAGAGTCTGCTTTTTGCCGTTTTTTGTAACGGTGTAACTATTGCCATCAGCAGAAATAGAAATTTGCCCTTCAACTTTTTTGAAGTAATCAGGGTTAATTCTTGTTCCGTCTGCACCAAAATATTTCATCACGGTTTTGCCGTTTGAAAGTCTTGAATAAACAACTTTTCTGCCGGATTGTAGGTAAATCGTTTTTTCGGGGTTAGGTTTTTTTGCTGTTTTTTCAAGCTTCAAACCTATGTTATCATTATGTTTGGAATCATTTGCAAAAAGAGAGCGTTTTTGGTCTTCTGTTAAAACAACATCGCCATTCTTAACGAGAATGGACAAAATTTGCTCATCAGAAAGCTTAATCTTCGGATTAGATTGCCTGTATGCGTTAATTTTCTGTTGAATTTTTGCTTCGAATCCCATTGCCCTATAGCTTGTCCTTTATCTTACCTACTCCATGTATTACGGCAGGTTTTTGAAAAACTTTAGGATTTTTGGGAAGATTGTTACAAAAGTTCACAGTTAAGGGAGTCGGAATTTAGTTGAAAGAGGAAAGAGGAAAGTGGAAAGTTGTTTTAATACTTGTAGGTCGTGTTCAACATTTGTCATTGAACACGACAAAAACAAACTCTTTTCCTTACAAAACTTAACTTTGGTAGCAAAAAATATTTTTTTTGAGTATTATGTTAAAAGTATCAATCAAAGGGAAATGAATAGTGGCAAAAAAATTAAAGCAAGAAAAATATTTAAACCAAGAAATTAAAAATCAAAATTCAGTAAAAATAAAAGCTCCAATTGTTGAAGCATTAAAAACGGCTTATGAAAATCCGACTTATCAATTTCATATTCCGGGGCATACAAAAGGAAAGGCAATTTTTAAGGATTTTAGAAAACTTATTGGAGAAAAAGCTTTAAATATTGATACTACAGATGAGTTTGATAATTTGGGAACATTACATCCTGCAACCGGCCCGATAAAAGAAGCACAAGAGCTTGCAGCAGAAGCTTTTGGTGCAAAGAAAACATTCTTTTTGCTTAACGGTTCAACAGCAGGAAACTTAGCTTTAGCAATGGCTTTAACAAAAAAAGGTGATAAAGTTATTGTGAACAGAAATTGTCACCGCTCAGTGTTGACAGGTATGATTATATCCGGAGCTGAACCTATTTGGATTTGTCCAAACAGAATTGAAGATTGGTCAATTTGGGGAAATACTGATGCAGCTCAAATAGAAGAATTAATTAATAAAAATCCTGATGTATCTATGGTTTGGATTACAAACCCGACTTATGAAGGTGTTGTATCTGATATTAAAGCTATTAGTACTGTTTGTAAAAAACACAATATTCCGCTTATTGTTGACGAAGCTCATGGATGTTTGTGGAATTTTAATAAGCATTTGCCGGAAACAGCTTTAAAGCTTGGAGCAGATGCTGTTGTGCATTCTTTACATAAAACAGGCGGAAGCATGAGTCAAAGCTCAATGCTTCATATTTCAAAAGATTCTTGCTTAAATGTTGAAGCAGTAGAAAAAGCTTTAAAATTGTTGCATACAACCAGTCCATCTTTAATGTTATTAGCGAGTTTAGATGCAGCTCGAGCAAATTTGCAATCTAAAAACGGACAAATTTTGCTTGAAAGAGCTGTTAAAAATGCAAAATATTTAAGAACAAGACTTGATTCAATTCAAGGTTTGCATCAATTAAAAGCTGATTTTGGGTATAAGACAGATGTAACAAAAGTGTTTATCAGAATAGATGGTTTGTCAGGAAAAAGGCTTGAATCAATTTTGGAAATAGATTTCGGTATAGAAGTTGAATCGGCTTCTGATATAGGAGTTTTAATACTTTGTAATATTGGTAACAAGCATTCTGATTTTAAGTATTTGGCTGATTGTTTAGAAAAAATCGCAGCAACAAATTATCAAGATATTTATTATCTGGAAAAACGTAAACACATGCCAATGTTAGAACCTCAAATTAAGATGAGTTTGAGAGAAGCATTTTATGCAGAAAAAGAAACTATTCCAAAATCTGAAGCAATTGGAAGAATTTCTGCAGAAGTTGTTGCTGAGTGTCCTCCGGGAATTTCAATTTTACTCCCAGGGGAATTGATTACGGAAGAACATTTGCCATATTTGAATGATTATGAAACTTTGGAGGTTGTACGAGTTTAATATGTTAGTATCTAATAATATAAATTTTGGTGCTAAATTTTACAATTATCCACATGCTTATAATCACCCAGATATCGCAAAGGGATTTGAAGAAGCTACTAAAAAATATCCTGATTATATTTTGTTGCAAGATAATATTTCATATTTTGGAAATGACTCTTTTTATTTACTAAAAGGTAAAAACATTTTAGGCTATGATTCAATGGCTTTAACCAATATGAGAAAATATTTATCAAATAATGATGTTGTAAATAGATTAGTGACAATTTTTAATAAATTATTGGAAAATCAAAACAAATAATGGCACGTAAAAAATACCAAAATAAGACAGTTCATTTTATAATTACTTTTTTGCTCATGATAACTGGAATCTATTATTTTGGTTTGAATTATGTTCCTAAAAAACTTTATGAAACTCAAACAATGAAATCTAATCAAGTTGAAGCTTATTACCAGAATGAATGGTGTACTCCGGATTTTGGCAGAAAAGAAGTTATATTGTGGGATATGACGAGGGTTGATTGTTTAACAAAAGATTATGCAATAGAATTTGACTTTGCTAAAAAATGGGCGGAATCAATAGGACAAGCTCTTTATTATTCTAAACTTACAGGTAAAGCTCCTGCAATTGTACTGATTTTAACCTCACCAACAGATTACAGATATGTAAAACGAATAGAGCGATTGGATAACGAGATAAAATTATTTTTGATAAAAGCGTATTAGAACTATTCTTCAATATTTTCACAATTTTTTGATAATTTTTCTAAAATATTTTCTACAGAATCTTTGTTCAATAATGCAGACTGAACAGCAGAATTAACTTGTGTATTGATTTCTTTTTGATTTCTTCGTTGTTTTAATTGTGGAGAAATTTTGTTAATTTGTTTTGCACTAATAGAACGTGCTTTTGCTTCTAATGTTGATTTATCATTATAAAAATCATTACTAAGTGCGTTTGAATTTGTGGCAATAATATTTGTCATTTTTGCAAGTTCAAGTTGATTTTGTTCATTTGTCAAATACAAACAGAAATCCAGCGCTTCTTTTTTATATTTAGCTCTTGATGGTATAACAAAATTCATAACAGAAAAATCGTTTTGACCGACAGGACCTTTTATTTGTTCTGTAACATCAGTTTGTTCATAAACGGAAGGAGCATTTTCTTTAATCATATTCAAGAAATTGGCACCGCCTTGAAAGAATACAATTTTACCGGCCATATACTGTTCTAATGCTTCTCTATGAGTAAATGTAATACTTTCAGGCGGTATAAGTTCTTTTTGATAAAGGTTTTTATACATTTCAAAAACTTTTTTTGCTTTTGGATAATCTTCCGGTTCAGATATACCGTATTTATTTAAAATTTTAACCATCGTATCATTTTCTGTAATTGTTGGAAGATATGCATAAGCGCCAGTATTCTCTTTTACTTTTTCAGAAATAGCAGCAAGTTCTTTGTACGTTTTTGGCAATCTTATAATTCCTGATTTCTGAAATAAATCTTTGTTATAAATAGTTATAGAGCTTGTTGCATACCAAGGTATTGAATACAATTTGTCATTATATTTTAAAACATTAATAATTTCTGAATTAAAATTAGTAACCGCACTTTCTGGAATTTCCTCCAGAGTACCTTTTTGAGCTAAAAGTGCAGAAAAATCAGGATTAAGATTAATTAAATCCGGTGGATTATCTGTCATAACCGCAGCTAATGTTCGTTTTTCACCTTCTGAAAACGGAACATCGACCCATTTTATCTGAACATTTGGATGATTATTTTCGTAAGTACGAATAATTTTATACATATAATCAGAGAAATCACCCATTTGAAGAGTCCAGAGTGTTACAACTTTTTGTTCATTTTCTCTGCGAATAGAGCAGGCGGTTAAGCCGATAATTGATATTGTTATTATTAGTAGTGCAAAAAGTTTTTTCATTGTATAGACACCTCACCCTAGCCCTCTCCAGTAAGGCGAGGGAATGACCAAGACTTGTTAACTTTTAATCTCTGTATTTAAATTCAAATCTATGTACTTAAATGTATTCAACAGAATCCCCGGAGGGAAATTGTACACATTATTACAAGGAGTTATTTTTAAGATTGAGTTTGCATTATCTACTCCGGCAACAGTTGCTAAATATTGTCTTCGATTTACCGTAAAAATCACATAACCGTTTGCAGTTTGAACTTCATCAATAACAAAACGATTAGCTGATAATGAAGCTAATGTTAAATAAAAAAGTTTTTCTTTATTAACTGCAAAAATCTTAGTACAATTTTGAAACATTATATTTTGCGGAGTTGTTGCAGATTGATTTACTGCCGGAATTTCAGCAGCAAAAGTAGGTAATACCAGAAATAACGCTAAAATCAGCAAACTTTTTTTCATCTTATCTCCTAACAAAATTAGTTTAACAGATTTTTAACAAATTGAACTCATTTAACTAATGGAATTACAATTTACCCAACAATATCTATAATTATCTTTATTACCATCATCCCAATTAACCATACTAAAAAAAACATAATCCCTAAAAGAATATTTATGGATGATTTAGAGGAATTAGAAACTTTGGGATCATCTAATACATGTTTCACTTGTTTACTTAATGAAATTTTTTCATCTTGTAGTCTTGCATTAAGCCCTGACATGAAAATATCATTGTTTGAGTCTATTGTGTATGAAAAATTTGGAATATTTTTAGCTACAGCAAAAATATCATTGATACAAAAGTTTTTAGTTTCTTGTTCTTCATATTGAAATTCAAAAACTTCATTCATATTTGTAACAACTTTTATATTAATTTTTATATCACAAGGCGAAGAACCTTTACTCAGCATTGATGTATTAATTCTGTTATCTCTGTGTAAAATATTCAACTTAAATTCTAAAATATCACTAAGTTTAATATTTGTTTTTTCTTCTATATCATTATTATAATTACTAAACATTATATTTTCTTTTGATAGTATAAAATAATATAGCCCATTTTTATGTTTTTTCAATATTTTTATAAATTCATTCCAAAATATCGTCATCGGTATAAATGTAACAACCTCAGCTTCTAACAAATCAAAACTATGATGAATAACCAGCATAATAAATAAAATTGTACAAAACATTGCTATTATTAAAAACACATAGGGTGATGTATCATCTTGAATTACAACTTTTTTGACTTTTTCTTTCATAGTTGAAGTTTAACACAAGTTTTAGGGGGTTAACTCATACATTAATAGTATTAATTATCATAGAGATGTGGTATAATAACTTCAAGGGAGAATTTTATGGACGAATTGTACAATCAGGAGTTATTAAGTTCTATAAGAAATGAAATGACCCATTTATGGGGGTCGATTTTTGTAGTAGGTGGAGGTTCTATTGTTTTACTTATGAATGGACATACTACTATAGAGTTTTTCTTTGCAATAATTGGCATAATACTTACCATAATGTTTGTAAACGCATATTTTGTGAGAAGGAATAAAGTTGTACAAATTGTTAAAAGTTTGGAGGATAAATAATGATGGATATTCATACATTATCAGAATGGACAGCTTTGATAAGCTTTGTTTTGATTTCTGCATTTGCAGTCTACAAATACACAAAACAAAATCGTGATTATAAATGGTAAAACCCTAATCATAAAAAAGGGAAAGAATAAATATTCTCACCTAAAAATCAACAAAATAGGGTAAGTTGGAAATTTAGCCCAACAAAGTCAATGGAGAAAGTACATGTTACAAGAAGCAACAAGAGCAATTAATTCAGCATTTAATAATAGTTTTATAAAAAAATTAAGCCAATATTTACACGATTGTGTAAGAGAAGAAGTTAAGAGTTCTACATTTAGAAACCTAAAGGCAGATAAAGACAACAAATGGATTTTTCTTGATGGAGAAGACACTCTTTTCACACAAGGCTTGGAATATTTGCGCTTGGAAGGTTCTGATTCCAAACTTACAGAATTGATGATTCAATCAGAAACAAGTCAGAAAGATAAATACTTAATTTATGGATATTTGTTTTTGGTTGGTAAATCAAAAACCGGCAAAAAAAATGAATTCTTAACTCCACTTCTTTATGCACCATGCAGGCTTGAACGTAATGGAGTTAACATTAATTGCATGTTAACGGATGAATTTTTGTCACTTAACACCGGTGCTTTGACTGCACTTATGAAAAAAAGTGATGACGAAGATGAAACAGAACAATTACTGGAAGGACTTCTTGATGTTGTTCCAACTGTTCCTATCACTCAAGAAAAATTAGACATCTTTTTGACAACTCTTAAATCAATCGTTCCTGATATTGATGTATCATTGAGCCCTGAAAACACGGTAAAAGAGGATAATATTACAAAAGATTTTTATAATGAAAAAGTAACTTCAGAAAACATTGATGAAATAATTGAGGAAGAAGAAAACGCTAAAAAGGCACAAATTAAACTTGATAAGATAAATTTAACGAAGCAATGTGCAATTATTCTTACAAAACGCCCTTCTGTTACTGCCGGTGTTTTACACGAACTTACTCAAATTGCCGAAAAGCCAAGTGGAATTTATAGAGAAACTGTTCTTAATTTAATTAATGAAGAATATACTCAATCAAAACCGACTGATACTCAACAAAAAACATTAGCGGACTTTTTCCCTGTAACTCCGTTATCATTATCAGATGCACAACTTAATGTTGTAAAAAACGTAGAGAATGCAAGATTAGTTTCTGTTTTTGGCCCTCCGGGGACAGGTAAATCTCAAACCATCGTTAACCTTGCAGCACACTTAATTGCGAACGGAAAAACTGTTCTTGTAGCTTCAAGAATGGATAAAGCAGTTGACGTTGTTGCAGAAAGATTGAACGACTTAGGCGCTCCTTTTTTGGCACTTAGAGCAGGACGTTTGAATTATCAAAGAGAATTAAGTATGCAGCTTCAAGACCTATTGGCAAATAAAGTTGACTTAGACGATGGAGTTGAAAGTTCTATACTTTGTGACGTTAAAGACATGGAAGAACTTCTTAAAACAATTTCTGATTTAGAAAAAAAATCAGAAAAAATTATTAAACTTGAAGGAGAATGGACTGATTTAAAGAGTCAAATTGATTTAGAACAGTCAATGCATAATAATCCTATTTATATAAAATCAGTTTTAAAAGAAGAAGAAATTAATCTTGTAGAAAATTCCATCAATTCACTTTGTTCTAATCTTGAAAAATCAGGTTTTTGGTCTGGTATAAAAAATATGTCTGCAATAGGAAATCTTAAAAAAGCTCTTAGAATAAATGGTTTTGATGTTAACAATGAGAATATTGCTGTTCTAAAGAATGAATTAGAATTTGCCAAATTAATTTGCAAAGCAAGAAAAATTGAAACAGAAATCCAAGCAACGGGAAATATTCATGTTTTTGCAGAACAAATAAGGACTTTGAAGAAAAAACAAAAGCGTTTAGCTATTGATATTTTAAAATGCAAGCGCAGACAGGCATTGAAAGGCTTAATGCAAGATCCGGTAAAAAGACAGAGATTGTTTGTACATTCAAAATCTCTTGTTGAAAGAAAGAAAAACTTACAAAACAGACTTCTTGAAACAGAAGATTTTAAACCGCTTTTAGAAGCTTTCCCTTGCTGGTGCGTTACAACTTACGCTGTATCAGGTTCTTTACCAATGAAACCAGGGTTATTTGATGTTGTAATTATTGATGAAGCTTCTCAATGTGATATTGCAAGCTGTTTCCCAATATTATACAGAGCTAAAAAAGCGGTTGTAGTCGGAGATGACAAACAACTTCCGCACTTATCATTTTTAGAAAAAGCAAAAGAACAATCCTTCTTGTCTCAATACGGTATCAATGACCGTTACCAATTAATGTGGAGATTCAGAACAAACTCAATGTTCGATTTAGCGAATTATTATTCAATGCACCCTGTACTTTTAGACGAACATTTTAGAAGCTTGCCACCAATAATAAATTTCTCTAACAAAGAATTTTATGGTAACAGAATTAAAGTAATGAGAAGAAACGACAACTCTAAAAAAGTACTTGAAACGGTTGTTGTACCGGATGGCAAAGTCGATTTTGATGCAACAAGAAACCTTCCTGAAATTGAAGAATTGGTAAAAAGATTGCATTCAATTGTAGTAGAAGATGAAAGAAAAAATCCGGATAATCCGGTTTCTATCGGCATTATTTCACCTTTCAGAGCGCAAGTAGAACAACTTAAAATATCTGTTTCAAAGGTTCTATCTGAACACATGATGGAAAAACACCAAATTGAAATCGGTACCGCTCACACATTCCAAGGTGATGAAAGAGATATTATTTTGATTTCTTGGGCTTATGCAAATAATAGCTTCCCTCAAAGTTTGATATTCTTACAAAAACCGAACTTGTTTAATGTTGCAATTACAAGAGCTAGATATCAAATGATTAATTTTATCTCCAAAAATCCAAGAGAATTGCCTGAAGGAATATTGAGAAGTTATTTAAGTTTTGTAGAAGAATACGAAAATAGATTTGCACTCGCAAATTCTGACGACTTTGATGAAAATATTTATAAAAACTCATTTGAAAAAGAAGTCGCTCAAGCTTTTCGTGATATCGGACATAAAGTAACTTGCGGAGTGGATATTGCAGGTTTAAGCGTCGATTTGCTTGTAGATAACAAATTTGTTATCGAATGTGACGGAGTCGAAGACAAAACTCCTTTAAAAATTTCAAATATGAAAAAACAAGCTATTATAGAACGCTCCGGACTCAAAGTTTATCGAATCTCTAAACGAGAATGGAATTATTCTCCAAAAGCTTGTATAGATAGAATAATGAACACATAGTTTATTGTAAATATACTAAAAAGACGTATCAAGAGTGATACGTCTTTTTTATGTATTAATTTTAATTAAACTGCAAATCTGAAATGAACAATATCGCCATCTTTCATTACATAATCTTTACCTTCAAGTCTTGTAACCCCTTTGTCTTTACAAGCAGTGTAAGAACCATTATCTACAAAATCTTGATAGCCTGTAACTTCAGCTCTGATGAAACCTTTTTCAAAGTCAGTATGTATTACACCGGCAGCTTGCGGAGCTTTTGTACCTTCTGTAATAGTCCAAGCATGAACTTCTTTTTCGCCAGCAGTTATATATGTGATTAAATTTAGTAATTTATAAACAGATTTAATCATTTTATTTATACCGCTATCTTGAACACCTAATTCTTCCAAATATTCCTTTGCACCTTCTTCACCAAGTTCAACAAGTTCTTCTTCGATTCTTGCACAAATAACAACCGTTTGAGCACCATGTGTACTTGCATATTCTTCAACTCGTTTTGTATAATCATTTCCTGATTTTAAGTCAAATTCAGAAACATTTGCACAATAAATCACAGGTTT
Organism: uncultured Candidatus Melainabacteria bacterium; assembly: GCA_934754425.1. Lineage (GTDB taxonomy): Bacteria > Cyanobacteriota > Vampirovibrionia > Gastranaerophilales > Gastranaerophilaceae > CAG-196. Next base: position 59,879 of record CAKVIN010000005.1, read on the forward strand.
TACTGACATTAAATTCAAAGGTTTTAGAACATTAATCTCATCCTCATTAAAATGTTCTTCCAATTTTATAAATGTGCCATTACTTAGTAACGGTGTCAATTTTTCTAACGCATTAACTTCAAGAACAGCTTCCTTATCGCCACCTTTAGCTTGTTTAGAAATTCTTTGTAAACGTCTTTCTACAGAAGCCAAGTCCGCAAGAGCCAATTCTGTATTGATAGTTTCAATATCAGAAATCGGATCAACTTTTCCGTCTACGTGAATTGTGTTTTCATCATCAAAACATCTCACAACTTGAATAATAGCGTCAACTTCTCTAATGTTGTGCAAAAATTGGTTTCCCAATCCTTCACCCTTACTTGCACCTTTTACCAAACCTGCAATATCAACAAATTCAATAACTGTTGGTATAATTTCTTTTGCTTTGCATAAATCAGATAAAATTTGTAATCTTTCATCCGGCACAACTACAACTCCGACATTAGGTTCAATTGTACAAAACGGATAATTAGCACTTTGTGCATTTTTTGTTGCAGTTAATGCATTAAACAAAGTTGATTTCCCAACATTAGGAAGTCCTACAATTCCGGCTCTTAACATTTTATAATCCTTTCAAATAATTAATCATTTTCTATATTATATAATAAAAAAATATAAAAAGGAATTTTAAAAACACTCTGTTTGTTTTTTTAATGTATAAATATATTAATTATTGAAAAAATCTTAGAAACCTTTTAAAAAAGCAATTCTCGTCATGGTTAATTAAAACTACTTTGTAACCTTACATTAAAAAAACAACTAGAAATAAAACTTTACAAAATTGGTGAAAATATAATAGAATCGCTTGCATTCAGAATTTTAGCAAGTATCATTAATTATAATGCTATAAAATTAGCAAAATTGACAGCCGAAAATAGAGGAAAATAATGGCAAAAGACGTTATAGAAATCGAAGGAACAATCTTGGAATCCATGCCAAATGCAATGTTCAGAGTTAAATTAGAAAATGATCATGAAATATTGGCACACATTTCCGGAAAGATTCGTAAAAATTTTATAAGAATCCTACCTGGTGACAGAGTAAAAGTAGAAATGACACCGTATGATTTATCAAAGGGAAGAATTACTTTCCGTCTAAAATAATAAAAAGTACAAGTTAGATAAATATAAAGGAAAAGACAATGAAAACAAGATCATCAGTAAAACCTATGTGTGACAAATGTAAGGTTATCAGAAGAAAAGGCAGAGTTGCTGTAATTTGCGAAAACCCTAAACACAAACAAAGACAAGGTTAGGCTAGTGAAGAGTTAACAGTGATTAGTGATTGGATTAATTTCTACCTATTCACTTCTCACTACTCACCATAAAGCAATAACCTAAACGAACTAAAAAGTTAAGTACAAAAACATAAAGGAAACAAAACATGGCAAGATTAGTTGGGGTAGATTTACCTCGTAACAAAAGACTAGAAATCGCTTTAACCTATATCTACGGTATAGGACCTGCTAGAAGCAAAAAAATTCTTGAAAAAACTGGTATTTCACCAGATCTAAGAACAGATGATTTGACAGAAGATGATATCAGAGAATTGCGTAATGCATTAACTGAATACAACATTGAAGGTGACTTAAGACGTGAAGTTACAATGAATATTAAACGTCTTCAAGAAATCAACTCTTACAGAGGAATGCGTCACAAAAGAGGTCTTCCTTGCAGAGGTCAAAGAACAAAAACTAACGCTAGAACTAGACGTGGTAAAAAGACTGGACCTATCGCTGGTAAAAAGAAATAATGAAATTTTGTGTTAGTAAAATGTAATAATTGATAACAAAACTAAAAACATCATTTCAATTAAGAAAAATTAAAAAATAACAGAAACATAAAGGAATACAAAAATGGCAAGACCAAAAACTACAAAGAAAAAAGAAAAGAAAAATGTATTGCAGGGTGTTGTTCACATTCAATCAACATTCAACAATACAATAGTAACTTCTACAGATACTCAAGGTAATGCTATTGCTTGGGCAACAGCTGGTGCTTCAGGCTTCAAAGGTGCTAGAAAAGGTACACCATTTGCAGCTCAATCTGCAGCAGAACAAGTTGCTAAAAAGTCAATCGACCAAGGTATGAAAAAAGTTGAAGTTCATATTAAAGGACCTGGTTCAGGTCGTGAAACCGCAATCAGAGCAATCCAAGCTGCCGGTTTGGAAATTACTTTGATTAAGGATGTGACACCAATCCCTCATAACGGATGTCGTCCACCTAAAAAACGTAGAGTGTAGTTGAATTTTGCGTAGGCTGAAGTGAACGTGAGTGAACGGAATGCCGAAGTTGCACGTAGCAAAGTGAATGAAAATTTTGCGAAAGCAAAATGTAATGAACGACAGCGGAGTGTGGAGCAATAATTCAATATAAAAATAGACGTCGGGGCTTGAGCTTCGCCAAAAGCACAAACCATAGATGCCCGACAGAAGAAAAGGAGAAAAATAATGGCAAGATATACTGGACCAACGAATAAATTATTTCGTAATTATGGTGTAAAGGATTTATCAAATAGAAAGTTGACTTCATCAATGAGACAAAACGCATCAGGACAACACGGTGCTGTTAGAAAAAAACTTTCTGAATATGCAATCCACTTAAATGAAAAACAAAAAATCAGATTAACATATTTAGTAAGCGAAAAACAATTCGCAAAATATTACAACGAAGCAGCTAGAAAGAAAGGTGTTACCGGTACAATCTTACTTCAAATTCTTGAATCAAGATTAGATAACATTTTATTCAGAGCCGGTTTCGGTGTAACTCGTAAACAATCAAGACAAATCGTTAACCATGGTCACGTATTAGTTAATGATAAAAAAGTAGATATTCCATCATATTTAGTTAAGCCTGGTGATGTTATCACTGTTAAATCAAGAAGCAATGATTATTTAAAAACAGTTATGAGTGCTATTGATTTATCTTGTGCTCCGGCTTGGATTACAGTTGACAAAGATGCTTTGAAGATTACATTTGAAAGAATTCCTCAAAGAGATGAATTGGATCCTGAATTCAAAGAACAACTTGTTATAGAATACTATTCAAAATAGGCTGATAGGAGAGAATAATATGGAATTAAAAATTAAAACTGTTAATACAATGACCAGTTCTGATGGTTCACAATATGGTAAATTTACTATAGAACCATTAGAAAGAGGATTTGGAACAACTATCGGTAATGCTTTGAGACGTGTATTACTTTCAAGCTTAGAAGGTACAGCAGTAACTTCTTGCAGAATTGAAGGTATAACTCACGAATACACTGCAATTCCTGGTGTATTGGAAGATGTTATTGATGTTATGTTAAATTTAAAGGGTTTGGCTATTAAAACAGATTCAAAAGAACCTCAAAATTTAAGAATTGATGTAGACAAACCGGGTCCTGTATTGGCAAGTGATATCCAATTACCGGCAGGTGTAAAAGTTGTTAATCCTGATTGGCTTATTTGTACAATCGCAGATGGTGGTTCATTCCATGCTGATGTTGTTGTGGAAACAGGTAAAGGATATGTTGCAAATGACGTTCCAAGAAGCTCAAAAGTAGGTGCTCCTATTGATATGCTTCCAATAGATGCAACATTTATGCCGGTAAAAAGAGTTCGTTATGAAGTTGAAAACACTCGTGTAGGTGACAATATTGATTTCGATAAATTAACTCTTGAAATTTGGTCAAATGGTACTCTTGATGTAACAACTGCATTGACTCAAGCTGCAGATTTGTTAATTGATCATTTTGTTCAAATTGCATCAATTACCGGTAAATCTACTCATAAAGAAGTAGAGGAAAAAGAAGTTGCAGCTGCAGAACCTGTGGAAGAAGCTGTTGAAGAACCTTCTATAACAATTGATGAATTAGAATTATCAGTAAGAGCATATAATTGTTTAAAAAGAGCAAGCATTAATTCAATGTCAGAATTGTTGAAAAAATCTGAACACGATTTATTGAATATCAAGAATTTTGGTAAAAAATCTTCAGATGAAGTAATTGAAAGATTACATCATTTTGGTTTAGACCTAGCTCCAAATCCTGAAATGGATGAAGAAGGTATGGTTGTAGAATCTGCTGAATAATTGAATATTGTATAGGCTAAAAATAAACAAAGTTTAGCGCAAGCAACAATTCAAAATATCTTAAAAAAAAGAAACAGTAAATTATAATAAAGGAAAAGTAAAATGAGACACCAAACAAAAAAACATACGCTTGGTAAAGCACAAGACCAGAGAAAGGCTTTGTTGCGTTCATTAGCTACTGAACTTTTTGTACACGGTGAAATTAAAACAACTATGGCAAGAGCAAAAGCTCTTCAACCATATGCTGAAAATGTTATCACTATGGCAAAAAAAGGTGACTTGAACTCAAGAAGATTGGCTGGAAGATATATCTTCGATAAAGAAATCGGTCAATTAATTGATACAGCTACCGGTGAAGTATTTGATGCTCCGCAAGAAGGTAAAAAATTAGCTAAACAAACAGTTTTGAGAAAATTATTTAGCATCATCGGTGTTAAATATGCATCAAGACAAGGCGGATATACAAGAATTTTCAGACTTCCTCCACGTAGAGGTGATGCTTCTGAAATGGCATTAATCCAATTGGTATAATGCATGCGCTATGCTCTTGACGTTCAGTATAGGGGTAAAAACTATTTCGGAAGCCAAATTCAATTTGAAAATGGACAAGAAATTGATAAACCGACTGTACAAGGCGAATTAGAGAAAGCAATTAGAACATTGATAAAAACTGACGAAAGTCAGAGTAATAGACCGATAAAGACAATCTTCTCCGGAAGAACTGATAAAGGTGTAAATTCATTAGGACAGGTCGTTCATTTTGATTATGATAAAGATATTGTTGCTTCAAAATTTATCTATCATGTGAACGAAATCCTCCCTGATGATATATCAGTTGACAACTTGAGAGTTGTCCCAGATTCGTTTCATGCTCAAAAGTCTGCAAAGGCAAGATATTACAAATACGAGCTTATAAATCGACGTTATAAGCAAGCATTTGACGGTGATATCTTAAGAGTTAAGTACGAATTAGATGTAGAGCGAATGCAAAGCGCTTTGAACTTCTTGTTGGGAGAACATGATTTTTCAAGTTTTAAGAGTTCCGGAACGCTTAACCCAAGCAAGATTTGTGTTATCACTAGAGCTGAAGTCGAAAGATTTGGCGAAAAAGGTGATAGAGTTTTTATTCATTTAGAAGGAAATCGTTTTCTTTATAATATGGTAAGAACTATTGTCGGTACTCTTCTAGAAATAGAAGGACATAAGCTTCCGGTTGAACATATGAAAAATGTTTTGGAAGCTCGTGACCGCTGTAAAGCGGGGCAAACAGTCAGTCCTTACGGATTGACGCTAATGAGGGTGGATTATCCTCAAATGTAGTAAAAATACAAGAGAAAATAAGGAATAAACGAATGTTAAATAAAACATATTCAGCAAAACCTCTTGAAGTTGAAAGAAAATGGTATGTACTTGATGCAGAAGGCGAAATTTTAGGTCGCTTAGCATCTAGAGTTGCAAACATTTTAAGAGGAAAAAATAAACCTGAATATACTCCTAATGTTGATACTGGCGATTTTGTTATCGTTATCAATGCTGAAAAAGTAGTTGTTTCAGGTAATAAAGAAACTGATAAAATTTATTATCACCATACAGGTTTCCCTGGTGGTTTGAAATCAGCTTCAGTTAAAGAATTGCGTGAAAAAGATGCAACAAAATTAATTGAAAAAGCTGTTAAAGGTATGCTACAACACAACACATTGGGCGATCAACAATTTTCTAAATTAAAAGTATATTGTGGTTCTGAACACCCACACGCTGCTCAAAAACCAATCGTGTTAGAAAAGGAGGCTAAATAATGGCTGAATCTAAAGAAATTATGGCTACTGGCCGCAGAAAATGTGCGATTGCTGTTGTAAAACTTGTAAAAGGTAAAGGCAGAATTTTCGTTAATGGTAAAACATTAGGTGCTTATATCGGTAATATGCCAGCTGTTGAAATGATGATTTACAGACCATTAGTTTTGACAGAAAACCAAGATAAATATGATGTAAGAGTTAAAGCTGTTGGTGGCGGTATTGTTGCTCAATCAGCTGCAATCAGACATGGTATTTCAAGAGCATTATTAAAAGTTAATGAAGAATACAAAAATGTATTGCGTTCAGAAGGCTTGTTGACAAGAGATGCAAGAGTTAAAGAACGTAAAAAATATGGTAGAAAAAGAGCTCGTAAGAGATTCCAATTCTCTAAGAGATAATTTTTCAACATTAATAAATACGAAGGATATTATGAAAGCGGTCGGAATTCAAACGAATTCCGACCGCTATTTTAATTGTGTGAAAAATCATGATTGTGGAAACGACTTATACTTTTCTCACACTATGCTCTTTTAGCTTCTTTTTCTAATCTTTGATAATACTCAACAATAGTTTCATTTGAACCAATTTGTTGGTTTGAATGAAATTGTTTCCTTATTGATTCAGCATCTCTTTGACGAATATATGAACTCATCGCATTCGTACTATACCCTAATTTAGCTTGAGCATACCTTACTAATCGCTCTTTTAACGTATCTTCATCATAATATTCTAAGTTATTTATGCTTGCAAAATTTTCCATATTATCATATTTTTTTATCAGATCTTTTTGCATATTCTCTGGAATTTCGTCATATTCAATATTCATTGCAGATAGTATTTCTTTTATGGTTTCTTTAGTATTTTTCTTACTAGACATATTTTGTTGTACATTGTTTTCTTGTTGCACATTTTCAGTATTTTGTGAGTTTTTTACTTCTATTTTTGCTTCAATTATAGTATCTTCATCATGTATTAAAGCTTTTAATCCTGCAACTGCTTTATCTGTGGCATTTTTTACGTTAGCAATTGCATTCTTAACGTCACTAACTGTCTGATTCGCAAGATTTCCTAATACATCACCAAATGCAGATGCCGCATTTCCATATATGTCACAAAAATTATGATGTTTTGTATAAAAATAATCACTTTCTTTTATATAGCCGGCATTGTGTAAATCACAGATGTTATCCATTGAAGGTGCACTATAATCACCAAGAGAATTATAATATTCTCTCAACTGTTGGTCAGCTTTTTTAACCTCGTTTTCAACTTCTTTTTGTTGTCCATTATTTGTATTATTAGGGACTTCACCTGTTTGATAATTATTGTTTATGTTTAATGCCATAATAATTCCTCACTTATTAATATAAAGTCTTTTTTGTCTACTAAATTTTAATTAAAAAAATAATCTTTACATAATTTAACATACTTGTGATGGACGAAATCTGATTAGAAGTGGAACAATATTACTAATAAATTATAATAAGTTGTAAATCGTGTTCAATATTTTCATTGAATACGACAAAATTTTGCGATGATATTATCGTGTTAGATTACAATAGTCCAACACAACCTACGGTTTTTCCCACCGCAATCAGACATGGTATTTCAAGAGCATTATTTATAATACTATGGTCTAATAGCTAAAATTGTGGTATGAATATATTATATATTAATGATGAGGGGATTTTATCGATGAAAAAAATTTTGATAATAAGTATGCTAATGCTATTAACAGCAACTGTTTGGGCTGCCGATTATACAGTCCAAAAACTTCCTAATGGTCAAACAGTTGTCGTTTATCCAATAAAAGATAATCCTATTGTTACAATTGATACTTGGATAAAAACCGGTTCAATTAATGAAACGGATACAAATAACGGTGTTGCGCATTTTTTAGAACATTTATTCTTTAAAGGTACTAAAGCTCATCCCACTGGAGAAATGGATAGAATCTTAGAATCAAAAGGGGCTGTTGTTAATGCAGCTACCAGCAAGGATTTTACACATTATTATATTACAATTCCATCAGAATATTTTGAAACAGCAATGGATTTACATTCTGACATGTTACTTAATCCGCAAATACCACGTAAAGAATTAGAAAAAGAACGTAAAGTTGTATTGGAAGAAATTGCAAAAGATGGCAACACTCCTTCTAAAAAAGTTTACGATAACTTGAATGATTTAATGTATTCAAAACATCCTTATAAAAGAAAAGTTATCGGTACGACCGATATAATTGGAACAATAAGAAGAGAAGAGATTATTGACTATTTTAATAATTATTATGCTCCATCCAATATGGTAACGCTTGTTGTTGGAAATATTGAGCCTGATAAAGCTGTTACAAAAATTCAACAAAGCTTCAATCAAGGTTATAAAAAACCGATAAAAAAAGTTTTCAAAAAAGAAACTCCACTAACAGCTCAAAAACGCAAAGTTGATTATACAGACACTCAATCCGGATACATGATGATTGGCTTTAGAGGTGTGGATATTACAAATTCCGAAACTTTTGCGCTTGATGTTTTAGCTGAAATTTTAGGAGGTGGGAAATCTTCCAGATTATATAGGGATATAAAAGAACAAAAAGGTTTGGCATATTCAATTTCAGCTTCTAACGGAAGTTATAGAGATGATGGAATTTTTTATATCACCTCTAATTTTACTCCAACGAGTCAAGAAAAATTAGAAAAAGCAATTTTTGATGAAATTGTAAATATACAGAAATATGGAATTACCGACGAAGAATTACAACGTGCTAAAAATATAATTATTCAAGATACTTATTATTCAAGAGAATCAACTTCTAATATTTCGAACGAACTTGGTTATATTATGACACTTACAAATAGTTCAAACCTTTATGATACTTATGTGGATAATATCAAAAAAGTTACAGCACAAGACGTTGTAGCTGCAGCGAAAAAATATTTGGGAGTTAATAAAAGTGCAGTGTCTATAATACTCCCCGAAACTATGAAAAATTCTGTTGAAAATAAAGATACGAAAATTCATACAGCAGAGAAAATTTCTGAAAACAATGGAACTGTAAAATATAAAGTTGATAATGGCTCAACGCTTTTAATTAATCAAAACAAAAATAACGATATCATAGCAATGAATATTATTGCAAAAGGTGGGGAATTTTTGGAAAAAATTTCTGGTGAAGGAACATTAGCAGCTTCAGTTATGCTAAAAGGAACTAAAAAATATTCAGCACAAGAACTTGCACAAATTCTTGATGAAAATGGAATAATTATTGAGCCTTCTTGTAGCGAAGACTTTTTCTCAATAAATGTTCAGACAACAACTGCACAAATAGAAAAAACAATGGAAATTCTTGATGAAATTATCAATAATTCAACTTTTGATGAGTATGAAATTGAGAAAAAAAGAACAGAGATTTTAAATAAAATCAAACAAAGACGTGATGTTCCTATGAATATTGCTTTAGAAAATTTTAAAACAATAATTTTTGAAAACAGCGTTTATTCACATTCAAACAAAATATTAGAGAAAACTTTGCCTACTGTTCAAAAAAACGATATAGTTAATTATTACAACAAAATCTTGGATTCAAAAAATGTTATCGTATCTATTAATGGTAATGTAGATTCTAATAAGATGATTGCTGATTTTGGACGAATTTTAAAAAATAAAAATATTCCTGTTGTAAATTATAATAATTATCACGTAACAAAGGCAACTGCACCAAAATGTGTTTCACAAAATATTAAAGATTTACAAACAGCGTGGTTATTTTTAGGTTGGCAAACAACTGGTGTTCAAAATAAAAAAGACTTTGTAACATTAAAAGTTATGAACACAATTTTAGGTTCAGGAATGAGCTCAAGATTATTCCGCAATCTGAGAGAACAAGATGGCTTAGCTTATCAACTCGGCTCAACTTATTCACCTAAAATGCTTGGCGGAATTTTTATGACATACATTGGCACAAATCCTGATACTTTAGATTATTCAAAAAGGAAAATTTTATCAGAAATTGAACGCTTCAAAATGGAATTTGTATCTGATACAGAACTTATGGATGCGAAAGACAGATTAAAAGGCAGTTTTGTGATTGCAATGGAAACAAATTCCGAAAAAGCCACAAACATTGGTTTGTTTGAAACTTATGGTTTCGGATATGATTTTTTGAATGAATATGTAAGAATGATTGATGAAGTCACAGCTTCAGATATTATTAGTGTCGCAAACAAATATTTTAACGGTAATATTATTCAATCAGATGTACGTTAAGAAAAAATATATTTATATTATAATTCAAGTATGAATGTATATTTTCAAAACGATACGGAAGAAGCAAAAATTGATATAAAAGTTAAGCTTATTTTTATATTATTTATTGCTTATTGGATATGGCAGTTTTTGAGTTTTGATACTACTGTCTTGAAAAAAGTCGATATGAAACCGTTCTCTGAACCAATACAGGTAAATATTGAAAACGGAAAACCTTTTGAAAAGAAAATTCCAGAAGGAGTCGTAACAATTACTCCTTTAGCGGAATACAAATTATATGGTCGTGTGATGGATCATCATTATAGGCCGCCAAAATTAGGAATAGCCGCTGTTTATCCTTATGACATTTTAATAGGTTTTGGAGCATTTGAGCATAAAGAAGTTTATAAAGCCGTCAATGTTAAAATGGCATCGACTGTTTCTTATATATCATACAGCGGTTCCAATTGGAATAATCATTTAGCAAAATATTTTGTTAATTCAGAAAATGATATCTTTTATTATTTTACCAATAATCATTTATGCCCTGCTAATAAAAATGTGCGACTTGGCCTTAAAAAACTTAAGAAAAAAGATATTGTCTATATAGAAGGCTATTTAATGAAATTTGATTATAAAAGAAACGATGGCTGGACAGCACAAGGTGTTTCAAGTACTTCTCGCAATGATACTTTTAGAGGTGATAATGGAAGCGGTAACTGTGAGCAAATTTATGTTACAAGAGTCGTTTCAAGATACGGCGAATTTAAATAGCACAATTTATTATTATTTTACATCCATTTTTCATAAGTCAAAAATTTCACTACATAAAATAAGATAAAATAAAAAGCATAGTACTTAATTATAATCTCTAAGTGACGGACGAGAATTATCAAAATCACCGTATAAATTGTTTTTTCTTACTTTTTTTATACTAAAAGGTGTATACGAATTTTGATTTTCAACATTCATTTTATAATTTATATTTTGAATGTTTTGTATATTATTTTCTTGTACATTGTTATTTGGAACATAATTACTTTCAATTACAGGCTCTGCTTTTACCTCTAATTGTTTTTGCAATTTCTTTTCTTCTATTTTTTCTCTTCTGTCTTCTTTATATTGTCTGTATTTAGTTTTAGTCTTTTCTTTTGTATCTTTTAGCTTTTCTTTTGTATTAACAATTTGCGTATTCACCCTTGTTTTTGTAACGGCATAATCTTTTCCACCTTCTTTATACCATCTTCTATATTTTTTAGTGAATACATTATCAAAATTTCCCATGTCATAATAAATTTGATTAGATTCTTTATTATAAGTTTGTGGCGGCAACACTTTTAATTGAACATTTTGAGCTATTTCCGGACAAAGCATCCTTGAATAATCCCTGATTTTAGAAAGTTGTTCCGTTTGAGGTGACGGTCCTCGAGTTATAATCCTGTTTTCTACTACACTAATAGTTTTATAAAAAGTATTTGACCATAAAACTATATTGTTTTGAGTATCTACTAAAACAGCATACGTGTTAATTTTATAAGCTGGATCAACAACAGTTGCCCCAGGAATATTCAACAAATCCCATAATGTTCTTCTTAAAATATAATTTTCAGAATCAATAGAAGAAGTCAATAATAAAACATATCTTGACTGAGATTTTGTAGCTACTTTTTTTAGTTGTACAAAATCTATGTTATATGATGTTTTAAATTTTGTTGTAAGATTTTTTGCCGGAATCATTACAGAAGCATCACTTTTAAGTAATTTTCTTTCCTCGCTTACTGTAGGTGATTTAATAAAATCAGTCTGGTTAAGTATATTTATAACTTCATTAGCAAAAAATTCTGATGTTGCATGATAGATATAAGAATCAACAGCTTCGTTTTCTGTTACAATATTATCAGGAACAACAAGCACCTTATACTGTTCCGCAAAAGCACAAGGAACAGTAAACATAATTATCCCAACTACTAATATCTTAAATAAATCTCTCACGTTAAAATTATATCATAATTTTTTTTAATCCGCTAATTATTTACAACTCGTAATTTTACTGGTATTATAAGTGTAATTAAAATGAAAAATGTTTTTAGCAATAAATATATAGTAATACTTTTGAGCTTTTATGCTGTTTGGATCTTGGGGGTTCCTTATATATTTTCAAAAACCCTTCCTAAGGTTTGCGAAAATATAACGTATAATTCGAATTTTGAAATAGAAATAAAAAAACCACAATTATATCTGAATGTGATTCCAACAGCTAAATTTAAAGCAGAAGAAATAAGTGTAAAAATAAAAAATGCAGACGACTACACAAAAATAGATAATTTTTCTATTTCTTTAAGACTTCTACCGTTATTGACCGGCAGAGTGCATATTAATGACATTTTTGCAGATAATATCAATGCTACTTCTATTTTTAAAAAAGAATTACAATTAGACAAAGATTTTTTTAAAGATATAAAAAAATTCAAAATCAAATGCAACAAAATTCAAATAAATAATATTAAAGTTAGTATCAAACAACAAAACTTATTAAAACCTGTTATTTATACAGCACACAATATTTATTACAGAAAAAATGCAAGAGCTTTAAAATTAACACTTTTGAGCGAATTAAATATACAGAATTCTATTTCGGAAGCAAATGTAAATTTGTACATACCAAAACGTAATGACATCAAAAGAAGCGTTGTAGACATATCTTTTGATAATTTTGATATTGCGCCATTGGGAGATTATTTAAGACAATATTTACCAAATGACTTGGCTGATATACAAGGTATTATTAATGTAAAAGTAGATAAAAATAACTTAACTGCTGATTTTAATAACTTAGCAGTAATAATAAAAGATAATGCAAAATCTATAATTTTTCCATCTAAACTTGATGTAAATTCTAATTTTGTAATAACAAGCAAAGCTATTAATTTTGAAAATATTGATATAAACTCTAAAAACATTCATTCTTCTATTTGCGGTTCAATACAGAATTATTTAGACAAATCCGCAACAATGTTGGATTTAACGGTAAGATTAGATAAATCAAAAGTTGAAGACATTGTAGACATGCTTCCGCCAATAATTGTAGAAGAATTTAATGTATACAAATTAAAACAATATAAATTTTATGGTGATGCGATTGCTAATTTTACAATAAAAGGTGATGCCTTTGAGCCGGATGTTGTTGGTGATGCCTTTATTAATAACGGGATTCTGATTAAGCCAATAAAAAATGCTTCCGGAGCGATTGTTAAATTAAATTTCACAGGGAAATATATAAATTTTGACGTCGATGTTCCGGCTGGTGGAATGGAAAAAGTATGGGTAAAAGGCGGCGTTGAATTATATAATGTAAAATATGCAGACATGCGAATTTGGAGCACAAAAAACGTCGATTTAGCAACTGCAGAAGAAAAAATTATTCCTATTCATGAAATTTTAAATTTTGTAATCGGTCCGGTGCCGATTATGGACATAAAAGGTCAGGGTAATATTGATATTACAGTAAAAGGAAACAGAAAAACTCCTCATGTTTGGGGTGGATTGAATTTTTATAACGTAAAAACTTTCTTTAAAGAAATTCCAAACATGGTTTTAACAGATGCCGATGCAACTTTAAAATTTAACGACTTGAATGCTGAATTTGTTACCAATAAAGGCTTAGTTAACGGCAAAGATTTTTCAATCAAAGGCAATTGTAATTTATACGGCAAATTCGATTTTGACGTAAAATCAACAAATCAAGAATTGGCATATTTCTATAACGCAATTCAAACTTCAACAATGATTGATGATATAAAGAAAATGCTTCCAAAATTAGATATTATCCAAGGCTTAACAAATCTTAATTTGAAAGTTTATGGCTCTATTATTGACATTGAAGATATTAGATTTAATGAAAATCTTTTTGCAAAAGGTCAAGTTGAACTTTTAGGAAATACATTCGGACTAAAAGGTGCAAAAGTAGAAAAAACGAAAGGTTTAATAAACTTTGAAAACAATAACGCTTCTGCTGATATAAACGCTTACATCGGTAAATCTTTATTACACGCAAAAGCAACAGTTAAAGATAATATAGGAGATTTAATTCTTTCTATTCCAAAATTTAATTTGAATGACATTTTACCATTTGCCGGCAATATTAATAATGATATGGGAAATATTTTACTTAATGTCGAAGCTTCGTATAAAGGTAAAATTGATGAAATTGAATATAACAAAGTTAATTTTGTAGCTAAAATACTCGGTGTTACTCCGACTAATAAGCTTAAACTTTCAACCGGAACGATTTTATTAAAGAATGATAAATTAAAAGTCGAAAACATTCGAGGTAATATTTTAAATACAAACAGTTCATTCATTGTAAATCTAGACGCAAACAATGTTTCAACAGCTCCTAGAGTGAATGGATTGTTACAACTAAATTCCTTTGACTTAACCTCTTTAAATTTTTTGAAACAATATTCTATTATTCCTCAAGAAATTAAAAATATAACTTTTGAAAAAGGTAAAATTAATCTAAATTGCAGAATACATAATAATAAAATCAATGCTTATTCAGATTTAGGTGGCATAATTTTTTCTTATAATCCAAAAGAATTGCCGATAAAAATTGTAAATGGCAGCTTGATTGTCAGAAACAATTCTTTAAAACTCAATAAAATCAATTTGCTTGCTGATAATATGCCAATACTTCTGGATGGAACAATAAACGACATTTTCAAAAAACAAATTTTTGATATTTATATTAATTCAAAACCAAAACAAGAATTTATTGATAAATATATCAACAAAAATCAAATTTATCCCGTAAAAATAAAAGGAGATATAGTTTATACTCTCCGAACAAAAGGCACGAAAGATAATTTTGACGTAAAATCTGAAGTCAAAATGGCAAATGATTCCAGCATATATCACCTTGGGGCAACAGTTGGTGATATAGAAAATGCAATAATAATGAACCTTGATGCCAATATACAAAAACAAAACTTGGTTAAAATAAAAGAATTTTCCTACGATAAAATCATTTCTTCTCTTGGTAGCCGAAAAACAAGATTAAATATGCTTAAAGCCAAAGGTGGAATTGATGTCTATAAAGATGATTTATGTTTCCACGATTTGATTGTAAAAACACAAAATCCTACTGATGCCAGAATTTTCAACATAATATTCAGAAAACCGAATATTAAACAAGGGCAATTTACTTCTGACTTAAAATTTAATGGAAAACTTTCAAACCCAAAACTTATAGGTGATTTTCATATCTTTGAAACAAATATTCCGTTCTTTGATACTACTATGAAAAATATTACATTTAAGTTTAAGGATAAAACCATAGAACTAACTTCAAAAGGCGAAGTATTGGGTAATGATGTTACTGTTAAAGCTATCTTGAAAAACAAATTAACACAACCTTATTATGTCGAAAAAGCTGATTTACACACAAAACTTTTGGATTTGAATTATATTACAGAAAAATTAAAATTATCCCAAGTTGAAAACTTCCAAACTTTTGACACATTCGAAGGTCTAATGAATTTGTCTTCTCTTGTTATTAAAGATATTAATCTTTACGCAGATACTATTCATTTAAGAAACCTTAATGCGACAGATTTTGAAGCCAAAGCTTCATTAAATGAAAAACAAATTGTAAATGTTGATCATTTCAAATTCAATATTGCAAGTGGAATATTAAACGGTGCATTTAATTACAACTTAAATAATAATCATACAGGCTTAACTTTAAAAGCAAAAGATATCAATGCAAACGACTTAACCTATGCGTTATTTGATTTAAACAATCAACTATACGGAGATTTAACAGGTGATATAAAACTTTCTTGTGTTGGTTCTGATTTTGATAATTGCATGAAAACACTAAACGGAAAAACAACTTTTAATGTCATAAACGGAAGAATTCCTAAATTGGGTTCTCTTGAATACTTGCTTAAAGCCGGAAATCTTGTCAAAGGCGGGCTTACAAGCTTATCTATAAATAGTGTTATAGATATAATTACTCCGCTCAAAACCGGTGATTTTTCAAGTATCTATGGAACAATTGATATCAAAGACGGTATTGCGAATGATATTGAAATCGCAACTCGTGGCAAGGACTTAAGCCTATTTATCAGTGGTAGCTATAATTTTTCATCCGCTAATGCAGAAATGGAAGTCCTCGGAATGCTCTCCAAAAAGATTTCTACAATGTTTGGACCTCTTGGTAATTTATCATTAAATACATTATTTAATGCAATTCCTGGGGTTGATTTATCCGGCAACACAAAAATTCTTTCAAAAATAAACAAAATCCCTGGAATAGAATTATCAAATAAGACATACAGAAAATTCATCGCTGAAATTAAAGGTAATATCAACGGTGACAACTACGTAACCAGCTTTAAGTGGATAAATTGATATTATTTTTTAGTTTAGCCATACAGAACTACGAATTTATTTGAAAAAATCATATGCTTCATGTAGCTTATTGCTAATAGCAGGGTCCATTTCTGCAATTCCTGTTTCCATTGTAAAAGCTTCATTAGAACTAATATCATTTTTGGCATCCAACATTTGTGCAGTTGCAAGCAAATATGCCTTTATCTCATTAACATTTAGTGTTTTGTCACTATTAGAATTTGTAGCTTCAAGATTTAAAAAATTAAGTTTATCAATTACACTCGCAAGAATTTTTTCGTCAGTACTTCCATTTTCATTTGCTTTAAGTTTATTTTTGGTAAAATCCTCTACAATTTGTATGGCTTTTTGTTTAGCTTCCGCACTATTTAATTTTTCAGTAGAAAAATAATGAGAATTTACTGCATCATATAACAATTCTGCTACATCAACTTCTCCATCAGAGTTTTGATCATAGTATTCAATATATTCTTTTGCAAATTGAGTATATTTGTCTTTCAATTCAGTTTCTGTAGTTGCCTTACTGCATTCAGATTTAAAATCAACAGGATTTTTACCTAAAAGAGTTTTTTGTTCAAAATTGTTATACATCCAACCTTTTGTATAATTTACTATTCTTGTTTCTAATTCTTCATCTGTAATATTTGGATTTACAGCTTTCATTGTATTATATTTCGATACAACATCACGTTTATAAAGTTCACCTAAACTATCAAAATCAATATCAGATTTACTTAAGAATCCTTTTATTTTATCACTTGTTTCCTGAAATTTTTCTACTCCTGTATTATTATCTTTTTCTACATTTTGACTAGATACTGTAGCGGTTTGAACTTGTGTCTTATTATCAGATTGCGCAGTAATTCCCATTTTTTGTTTTGCGATATTAACAATTTTTGTCCAAGCACTTTCTGTGATTTGATACTTTTGCTTATCGTCAACTTGAAAATGATTAACATTTCTTATATCAGAATCACCACCGCCATATTGTTTCTCCCCGGTAGCATTATCATTTTTTATAATTTCAAAAACAGATTGCCATTCTTTGAAACCCAGTTTAACATCACCAACATTAAATTGCTCTTTAAACTCTTGATCTAGTCGAGCGTCAATAGAGTATGACAAACTATTTTTTATTGTTAAAGATATATTTGTTCCTTGTGTCATATATAAATAAAGTTTCTTTTTTTACACAAATTTCATATTTATCAAAAATGTTACAAAAATTTATATTTTCTTCTCTTCTCTTTTCATTTCTGTCTTTTAAGTGTATAATTTCCTTAAGTGTAAATTGTACAATAGAATGGTGGGAAGATATAAATGGCATTGAACTTTCAAGATTTAATACTTAACTTATCAAGATTTTGGTCTGATTATGGTTGTATTATTCAACAACCTTATGATATAGAAAAAGGGGCTTCTACAATGAACCCTGCTACTTTCTTAAGAGCTTTAGGACCGGAACCTTGGTCAACAGCGATGGTAGAACCTTGCAGAAGACCTACAGATGCAAGATATGGTGAAAACCCAAACAGATTAGGTCATTATTTCCAATATCAGGTTATTTTGAAACCATCTCCAGATAATGCTCAAGAGCTATACTTAAAGAGCTTAGAAGCGATGGGTATTGATTTATCTAAGCACGACGTAAGATTTGTAGAAGACAACTGGGAATCTCCTACTCTTGGGGCAGCCGGTGTAGGTTGGGAAGTTTGGTTAGACGGTATGGAAATTACTCAGTTCACATATTTCCAACAGGTTGGTGGTTTAGAAGTTAAGCCGGTTGCTTTAGAGATTACTTATGGCTTAGAAAGAATTGCCATGTATATCCAAAACAAAGAATCCGTTTTTGATATTATGTGGAATAACAAACTTAAATACGGTGACATATACTTACAAAACGAGATTGAACAATCTAAATATAACTTTGAATACTCTGATGCCGATAGGTTATTCAAATTATTTGATGCTTATCAAAAAGAAGTTGATAATTGTGTGAATGCGGAATTGGTACTTCCTGCTTACGATTACGTATTAAAATGTTCTCATACATTCAACCTTCTTGATGCAAGAGGTGTAATTAGTAAAGACGAACGTATCAACTTTATTAATCGAGTTAGAACGATGGCTTCTGCTATTGCAAAATTATATGTAGAACAACGTGAAAAACTTGGATTTCCACTTTTAAAGCATTAATTATGGAGCTTTGACGCTTCGCCCCTTGTGGGAGAAGCTGGGCAGAGCCCTGATGAGGGGATTGTTTTGTATTTTACCCTTCACCCGTATCTGTAATGCTCGACGTAGCCTCGCTAACAGCTACTCCCTCTCCCACAAGGGGCGAGGGGCAGAAATTGAGAAAGGACACCGAATGACAATTAAAAATTTGCTAACAAAAATGTTTACTCGCAAAAATCTTGATGATGCGATTGCGAATGCCGCCAAAGGCGGTTTGGAAAAAACACTTGGAGTTTGGGATTTAATTATTTTAGGTGTCGGTGCGATTATTGGTTCCGGTATATTTGCGGTAGTCGGGATAGCGGCTGCCGGTAGTCCTGATGGTACTAGTCCTGGAGCGGGTCCGGCTTTAATTATATCAATGGTAATAGCGGCAATTGCTTGTGTTTTTTCTGCATTGTGTTATACAGAATTTGCAACAATGATACCGGTTGCAGGTGGTGCTTATACTTATACATTCGCAACTTTAGGTGAATTCGCAGCTTGGATTGTTGGTTGGATTTTGATGTTAGAATATGC
The DNA here is from genome assembly GCA_934754425.1 of uncultured Candidatus Melainabacteria bacterium. GTDB lineage: Bacteria > Cyanobacteriota > Vampirovibrionia > Gastranaerophilales > Gastranaerophilaceae > CAG-196. Next base: position 79,200 of record CAKVIN010000005.1, read on the forward strand.
AATCGGATTTATTGCAGTAGCTTGTGCGTGGACTAATCATTTTTTACAGTTTATAAAAGGTTTTTCATCAATTCTACCGGCATGGTTTGTAAATCCTCCTGTTTGGTTGGTTAATGATTTCCGTTCCGCTGTGAATGTTTGTAATCAACAAGGACTTGATGCAAATACTGTTATACCTCATTTTGCAGGTATTCCATTTTGTATAAATTTGCCGGCAATTATTATGATTGCAATAACTACAGCTATCTTGGTTAAAGGTACGAAAGATTCAGCTAAGATGGCAGGTATAATGGTAGCGGTAAAACTTGGCGTAATTGCATTATTTGTACTTACAGGTATGTTTTTTATACGTCCGGAAAATTGGACACCATTTGCACCAAACGGCTTTGAAGGTTTGTTTATGGGTGCGTTTATTATATTCTTCGCATACATTGGATTTGATGCTTTAGCGACAGCTGCAGAAGAATGTAAAAATCCTCAAAAAGATTTACCTATCGGTATTTTAGGTTCATTGATTGTAACAACTGTTGTGTATGTTCTTGTTGCTCTTGTTTTAACAGGCATGCAACCAACAAGTGGTGTAGTGATTCCGGAAGGATTATTTAAAGCACCTATGGCTTATGCAATGACAGTTGTTCACCAAAATTGGGCAGCAGGATTAATATCTGTTGGTTCACTTGCAGGTTTAACTTCAGTGCTTTTAGTTATGCACATGGCTGCAACAAGAGTATTATACGCAATGAGCAGAGATAATTTCTTGCCAAGAGTGTTCCAAAAAATTCACCCTAAGTTCCAAACTCCTATGATTTTGACTATTACTGTAGGTGTTGTGGGAATTTTAGGTACTCTTATTTTAGATTTGAACGTAGCTGCTTCACTTTGTAACTTCGGTACTTTTACATCATTTATTATCGTTTGTGTTGCAATCTTGATTCTTAGAAAAATAGATCCTGATAGACCAAGACCATTCAAAGTTCCTTGCTGTCCTTGGTTTCCACTTGCAGGAATTTTATGTTGCGGTGGTTTGATGATTTTTTCTATGATGATTGCAAAGGGTGAATCTGCAAAATTATCAACAGAATTATTTGTAGTTTGGGTAATTATGGGTGCGCTCATATATGCCTCTTATGGTTACAAAAAGAACAGAAAAGCAGAAGCATTAGCAGAGAATAAAGAAATAGCGGATAAAGATGAAATTGAATACAGTATTAAATAATATATTAAGTAAAAAAAGCCCTCAGGAACTTATTGACGCAGGTTCAAATTCGGGTTTAAAAAAGACATTAAACGTATTTGACCTAATTGTATTGGGTATTGGTGCCGTCGTTGGAACGGGAATTTTTACGATTATCGGAAGTGCGATTGTCGGAAGTTCTGATGGAGCTGGAGCAGGAACAGCAGTTGCATTATCTATGATTTTAGCAGCGGTTGCAAGTGTATTTTCAGCTTTATCATACTCTGAAATCGCCTCAATGATACCGGTAGCCGGTAGTGCTTATACTTATACTTATGCTACAATGGGCGAATTTATGGCTTGGATGGTTGGCTGGATTTTAATGCTTGAGTATGCCATTGGCAATATTACTGTTGCGAGTGCGTGGACAGGTTATTTTGTTCAATTTTTAAAAGGTTTCAAACATATTCTTCCTGCATTTATTGTAAATTGTCCTTTATGGTTAAGAAATGACTACAGAACAATGTACGAAATTTGTAATAAATATGATTGGAATCCACATAATGTTATGCCGTTTTTGCATTTGCCATTCGGGTTAGAAATCCCTATTGCAATTAATATTCCGGCAATTATGATTGTGTTGATTTTAACTATTTTGTTGGTAAAAGGTGTAAAAGAATCAACAAGAGTTGCTACAATAATGGTTGGTGTGAATATGTTTATTATTTTATCATTCATTGTAGTGGGTGCATTTTACGTTAAGCCGGAAAATTGGGTTCCGTTCGCTCCAAATGGTTTAGAAGGTATTTTTACAGGAGCATTTGTAATCTTTTTTGCTTATATTGGTTTTGATGCGATTTCTACAGCGGCTGAAGAAACAAAAAATCCTCAAAAAGATTTACCTATAGCAATTATGGGGACGTTAGCTATTTGTACAATTTTGTACGTTTGTGCTGCGTTAGTATTGACAGGTATTGTTCCATTAGGTGCGATTGATACACAAGCACCTTTAGCACATGCAATGAGATTTATTGGTATGAACTGGTATGCAGGTTTGATTTCAATGGGTGCTTTGTGTGCTTTAACTTCTGTATTGTTGATTTATCAGTTGGGTACAACTAGAATTCTTTTTGCTATGAGTAGAGATAATTTCTTGCCAAAATCATTGAACAGAGTACACAAAAAATTCCAAACTCCTCATATTTTAACTTGGATATCCGGATTAATGGTAATAGTTTGTGCTTTGTTTATGGATTTAAACATATCAGCAGAATTATGTAACTTTGGTACTTTTACTTCGTTTATTGTAATTTGTATAGCAGTTTTGATTTTAAGAAAAACAGAACCGACAAGAGAACGTCCGTTCAAAGTTCCATTCTGCCCTTGGTTCCCAATACTTGGTATTTTAACCTGCTTAGGCTTGATGTATTGCAAATTCAGTGCTAAAGCAACTTCTGCTTTGTATTTCGGAATCTGGCTTCTAATCGGATTATTAATCTATGCTCTTTATAGCTACGGCGAAAAACGTAAAGAGGGGTAGGGGTAAGGTAAAATACTTATCCAAATATAGCTTGATAACAAAATTATCGTACTTATTTATTATAGTTATGTGAAAATTTGTTAACTTAAAAAGCAATTTTATACGATTAAAATACTTTAAATAAATATAGGGTATTTAATCGTAATAATGGGATGGATAAAATGGGATTTCAAACTGGTATTAAGTTAACAGAAAATATTTTGATTCAAGGTGTAAAACAAGCAAAAGGGATAACTTCAAATTCTTATGTAACCAAAATGGAACAATTTGGATTAGATCTAAAAAAAATATCTGGTGATACTATGTCACTTAGAAATAAAACGCCATTAAGTGAAGTTCTAAGCTATATGCAAGGCATTGCACGAGATGGAAAGGGGTTTAAACCAATATTTGAGAATCCTAATTCAGCATTTGCACAATATGTAAAAGAAGTAGAGGAATTTAATGCTAAAGAACTTGCTAAAGGAACTAAAAAGATAGGTCTTTTTACAATAAAACCAAAAAAGACGAGTATTACTATAGAAGGTTTTAAAAATTATATCTTTGATAATGCAGAAAAATTAAATGTATCAAAGGAAGAATATTGGCAACTTGTTGATAAAATAGCAAAAGATGTTAAAGAAGCAACTTTGAAAGATTCTCTTTGCACTAAATATATGCGAAAAGAATTTCTTGACAATGCGGATAAAATTCATAAATGGGGTGAAATATTTGCAACTCAGGATAAAATAAGTGGTAAATTTGTTTTAAATAAATATTATGATGAAAAAATGTATAATCAAGCTGTTAAAGAATATACAGAATTTGTAGAAAAATTAACAGGTAAGAAAGTCTTAATTGGTTGTACAAGCAGAATGAATTTCCCAATATCAGCACTAGGATTATTAAACAATCCAAAAGCTTATAAAGATGTAGATTATATTCTTTTAGGTCATGGAAAAAATTCTTCACTTATTACTGACACAATGCACCCAAACACTTGGAGATTTTCTGATAATGACAAAAGTATTTATGAATTTATAGAGCAAAATGTACCAAAAGATAAAAAAGTAATGGTTTATTGTTGTGAGACAGATGGTGTTAAAAAAGCAATTGATGCAGGTTTTGCAACTGCAAAACAAATAGAAGAACTTAGAGCAAAAATACCATGTATTGGTAATGAAGTTTCAGGCTGGTTTGAAACAACTGGTGGTGCAAAAATCTGTCAAAGTGGCAAAAGAGAAGTTGTAGGGCAAATAAGTGCTTCTAAGCAATCTCAGCCACCATTTCATAGCAAGATTGGAGCATTAAAAGGCTATAGTGGTAAAGATTTCTCATTAGGAATTATTCCGGAACCGATAATTCAATATAAATAGTTTATTCTTTTATTACAAAACAAAAGAAAAAAAGAAATAATTGACAATATTATCATATAGTGATAATATGATAATACATAGAAATGATAAAAACATTTAAAGACAAAGATGCAGAAAATATTTTTAATGGACAAGCTTCAAAAAAGTATAGTTCAATATATCGTATAATAAAAAGAAAATTAGATATGTTGCATTTTGCTTTTTCGGAGCAGGATTTGATGGTGCCGCCTGCAAATCATTTTGAACATTTAAAAGGGAATTTGTCAGGCTATTGTTCTATTAGAATAAATGACCAATTTCGTATTGTATTTATCTTTCAAAATGGTTGTGCATACGATGTACAGATTATGGATTATCACAAATAGGAGTTTGTTATGCAAAATAGACCTTACACACACCCTTCAGAAATATTATTAGAAGAATTTGTTAAACCCTACGGTTTGACACAAAAGCAATTATGCGAGCATTTAGGGGTCGGAATTAAAACAATAAGCGAATTATATAATAAAAAGCGTGGTATAAGTCCTGTTATGGCACACAAATTAGCCAATCTTTTTGGTACAACTCCTGAATTTTGGATGAATGCTCAATGTTATTATGATTTATATATGGCATACGAAAAAGAAAAAGACAGCATAGATAAAGTTACCAAAATCGCTTAGTTTAATATGGTTTTATGAAAAAAATCTTTTTAATAAATCTAATTATTTGTTGTTCTATTATTTTTTCTGGCTGCGAAGCAGAAAAACAGATTGGTATGCCCAATCCTTGGTGTGATTGCGGAATAAATGCAAATGTGGCTCGAAATATTGCCGGATTTAATTTTGGACTTGCTCCAAAAGGGTATGAAATTAGAGCAATGAAAAACCTGTTTGAAGTTCGTTTTCCATTGGATAAAAACAGAATTGTAACTGTAAGAAAAACGATGGACGAAACTAACGATGGCGATTGTAGTGGTGATTATAACCAATATCCGGTGAACAAGGAATACACTCTTCCGAATACCGTCGTTGTTAATATTAGAGGAAACAAGGAACTTGTAAATGTAATGTATTTCTGTGCAGAATCAGGGTGTTTTTCCGTACAATGCAACGAAGGTATGAACTACGATGAAATTTATCAAATCTTCAAAATGATAGAAGAAGTCGAAGCTCCTAAATGTTTATAAACTACATCAATAGCACCTAGTTAAAGAATTCAGCAGCATTAACAGTTTGTTTTTCTTGCTCTGTTGCCTTAAAGAAATCTACTGTTTTAATATTCAACAATCTTGCAAATAAAGATGATGGAAAAATTTCTACAGCATTTTTAAGTTCATTTGCCGCAGTGTTATAAAATCTTCTTGCTGCTGCAATGTGTTCTTCCACTTCATTATAAGTCTGCATTGCAATAATCATCGGTTCTGCCGCTTTAAGTTGCGGATAATTTTCTACTGCCACAATTATTTGTCTCATTTTTTGAGCGATTTGCGTATCTAAGGCAATTTTTCTATCAATATTTTTAGGAGATTTAGATAAATTCATCACTTCTGTTCTTAGTTTTGTAACTTCCTCAATCAATTCACGTTCATAATCCATGTATTTTTTGGCAAGAATCAATATATTAGGGATTAAATCATATCTTTTTTTTAATTGAACATCTATTGAAGAAAACGCTTCTTGCACTTTATTACGTTTTCTTATTAAAGAAGAATACAGATTATAAAGCCAAGCAATAACTACTACTGCTGCAATAATTTTTAGTATTGTTGATGTTAACATTATTAATTTCTCCTATGTTTGTATTAATTTTTATAGACCATTTACCGGCTCTTTTGAATAAGCCTTCTTAGCAACAAAAAGCGCACCTCCAACAACAACTAATATAGAAATCACCATTGCCAATGGAGAAAAATCCCATCTTTCATAATCTAATAATATCTCAACAGGTTGTTCTTCTGTAATTATCCATTGATATGTTGTATTATTAACAACATTTGTTGCATTATTTGATGTTGACTTTGTAGGAATTTTTATTGTTATTTCAGCTTTCGGACTTTGAGGTATTATTAATTTTGCATCCTCATCATACTTTTCCATTATTTTATTTCCACTTGCGTATTCTGTCGATATATAATCAAATCCTAAACTATCTTTTTGCTTTGTTCTAGAAACCACAATTTGTTCTAAAGCATTTTGATACAATTTAAACGCTTCAGAAGAATTTTTAAAATTAAACAACTCCGCATTTTCTGAGTTTAATGCATCTTTAAGATTATACGTCAAATGAATTTTATAATGTTTTTTGATTAATGTTTTTTTTATTTCTAACCAATTACCACCATTAGTATTAAATCCCTTTGGTAATATTTTTGCGGTTTTAAATGGTGATAAATTAGCCTTCTTTAAGGTAATAAAGCAATTTCCATTTTCTTCCAATTCTGTTTTTACTTCAAAACCGGAATCTTCATATTGTTGAATATTTTTTTGTAAATCTTTTTGAATACTTTCTCTAAACTTTGGAGATTGCATAGGTCGATACTGTAAGTTTTTAGTATAAGTTAATGATACTAAATCCTTGTTATTTATTTCTATATCATAATTTTCTTGAACACAACCTGTGCAAAAAAAAGCCGTAAGGCAAACAAGTGTTGTTAAAAATATTTTTTTCATTGGTTAACCTTTTTTATAGTACTTTACTAAGTTTACTATTTATTTACATTTTCGTTAACATTCAAATGTATGAATTAATAATACATAAAATTATTACGACAATACTTATTTCCAGTATAAAGTAAATATCTATAATCCTTGTCTTTAATTTCCATTGTTTTATTTTCTTGAAAGCGATTATATCTATCAAGCGTTTTACGTTTTTGAACATTAGAAAATTCTTGATAAACACCTTCAGGGAAATCACAATCAACGATTGTCCACTTAACTTTGCAGGCATTATTTGATTTTCCAAAAATTTGATAAATTCCTGTTCCATCTGCGTGATATTTGTATTTTTCGCATATCGATAATTTATCTAAAAACTCCATTTTATTTTCCAAGTCCTTATTTGTTGTCGCAAGAAATTGGAATGTTTCAAATGCACAGGCGCTTAGAGTTGTTAAAAATATTATGGTAAAAATGATGTATGATTTTAATTTGCGGATATAAGAACCCATTCTCTTTACCTCATTACCCCTTTACCCCTTTGCCCTAGTAAATATTTCCATATACCCAATAAGTTCTAAGAACCTTTTTGACATAGTTTCTTGTTTCAGGATAAGGTATTTGTTCTACGAATTCGTCTGTATCATTATAAATAAGTTTTGAGAACCAATTTGTTACAGAACCGATTCCTCCATTATAAGCTGCAATTGCATACAAGTCTTTTCCACCCAAGACTTTTTTCAAGCCACTATAATAATAACTTCCTGCTGTTATATTTGCGGTTTCAACATTCAAATCATTTGGAAGATTATGTTTTTGAACAACTTCATTGTATGTAGCCGGCATGAGCTGCATCAAACCTGTTGCTCCAACAGAACTTCTTGCAAACGCATTAAAATGACTTTCTTCTTTAATGATTGATTCTAGGATTATAGGGTTATTATTTCCTTTAACATTATCAACAATATCATAATAATGTGTAGGATATACAAGTCGCCATCTTAAATCATCAAAAGAAGGTTTTTCTTGCATTTCTTCCATCCCATTTCTGGCTAAAACAGCTGAAATAGTATAATTTTTCTTTTCATATGCAATCCAACTTTGAATAAATTTATCGTGTTTGCATAATTCTTCTACTAAGTCATAATCTTTTAAGTACGCAAGTTTCACTACCAAATTATTATCAAGTGATTTCTTATAAGGAAATACAACTGGTTTATCTGTTAATTCTAAGAATGGAAACATTCCATCATCTTTGTATAAATTATAATTTGCTCTAAAAGCATAATAAGAATCCGGATATTTTGCGAGCACTTGCTTATAGTAAGAATTTGCATTTTCATAATGTTTAAGTTTAAACGCAATTTTGCCCATATAATAAGTTACAGCCGGACTTGAATTAACATTCGGGAATTTTTTTAGATGTAAAAAACCGAGTCTTTGTGCATCATAATATTTTTTTTGCAAATATTTTGTTATAAAAAGATTATACAAAGAATCCGCCGAAAACTGTCCATTCGGATACTTTTCATAAAGCGTACGATAGCAAGCTTCTTTCACATTTGTTGCTACAACTTCATTACAATTTAGATACGCAACATAATCCGCACCTGTTGAGTTCAACTTCATATTAACAAGCTTTTCTATACCTTCTTTTCTTGTAGGAAAAGTCGCAATATAATTATCAACAATTTCAAAAACATCTTTTTCAGAAGTATTTGCAGCATGTTTTGTTAATCCCATTTCTGCATAATAATTACTTTTTTCTTTGTTTCCAAGCTTGTATTCATTTTTTGCAAAATCTGACCAGCTTTCAGCAAGCGTTGTTTTGTTCAAATATTCTTTTGATTTCGTGTATTCACCATTCGCATAATAAGATTTTGCAATCAACAAATTATCATAATTTGTAAGTTTTACATTTAACTTTTTAATTTCGTCAATGGATTTTATTGCAAATCTACCGTCAGGAGCTTGTTCTAAATATGTTTTAAAAAAAATAAGTGCTTTTGCTTGTGATTTTGCTATTTTTTTCTCATTTTTTTGCGGACTTGCTATCTCAATTACCCCGAGATAATAATTAGATGCTATTGCATAATCACTTGTCGAATATTTTTTTATTATTTTTTTGAAATGCTTTTTTGCTCTTTTATCATTCATTTCATACATAAGAATTGCCATATTATATTCACTTATTGGTGAAATCGATGATTTCGCATTAGAATGAACAATTCTATTATATTTTTTTATGGCTAGCTCACGTTTGTCCATATTTGTAGCACATCTTGCCTGTCTAAACAAAGCGGAATGTTTTAAAGTAGAGCCGGAAGGAATTTTGCCAAATTCTTCATAAGCTTTTTCATAATCACTTTTTTTATATATTTCTAAAGCTGCTGAATAATTATCAACTCCACGTGATTCTGCAGATATGTGGTTATAAACAAAATATCCTATAGTAATAAAAGCCAATATTACAACAAGATAAAAATCATATTTCCTTCTTCTTCTCATTCAAATTTATCCCAACTATTTATTAAACTCTTTTTTAAATTATAGACCAAGGTCTTAATATTACTACTATTGTAATATAGAAACATGCAAAAAGAAAATCCTGTAATAAAAAATTACATTTTATCATCAAAAAAGCGTATCCTCACTGATGAAGATACGCCTTTAAGAAGTAATAATAAACTAACTTTTAACTTTCGATTTTCCACTTTCAACTATACAATGGAACTGGTAGTAAATAAGTCAACTTAGTAGCAAACACATTTACTCCTACCCCTGAAATTTTGAAATGTCATAAACACGTAAAGCAAAATATGGTTTTTCTTTACCTTTTTCTTTTAAGAATAAAAAGAAAGTATCGTCAAAATTGAAATATCTTGGATCATTTGGTCTTAAAGCAGTCATTCTTACAGACATTGCTGCTTCACTCTTTAATTGAACACCTTTATAATCCATATTAAATTTAACCGTTTCCAAAGCTTGATCAATTACAAGATTTGTACCTTTAACACGTTTACCTGTGAGTTCATTAAAAGTTTTTTCTTCAAAGAATTTTAGATTAGGAACTTTTAACACATCATCATCCGTAAATACAGAATCACCTTTGTATGCGGCTTTTTTCTTCAACATGTCTGCATAAACATAATTGAAAGTATTTGATGTAGGATTTTTGTATAGATAAACTTCGTCATTACCTTTTGTATCCAAAACAACTGCAAAATCAGAAGGACTATTGTAAAAAAGAACATTTACTCCTTTTCTTACACTATCATTTGTACTGTTTTTAATTCCAAAATATTCTGCTTGAGTATTGCGAAATTCGGATTTTCCTAATTTATCAAAACTGCGAGAAAATTCAAAATCTTTCTTTAACATTGCATAAACAAGATATTTGTTTGCAGCTGGAGTCATATCTAGCTGGTCAAGAATGTCACTTTTTTCGTTAAACTTCTTCTTGATAGCTTTAGCAATAAGCTTTTTAGTATTTTTTTGAACTCTTCCAACATATTTGTAATAACATTTTTCATTTAGCTCATCTACAGTAAAATCTTGTTTGTTAAGCTCGTTAACCATAACCGGAGTGCCGTCAGGAAACTTAACTACAGAGTGTGCGATTTTATCCATAAAATCGTTCCAAACTATTTGAAAAGTTCCCACCCAAACTCTATCTTGAACATTTGTTTTGCTTTGCATCGTTGGTAAAATTTCAACATTTGCAGCAAAAGATGGTGATAGTAATAATAAAGATGTAATTAATGATAAAAATAATTTCTTCATGTCTTCTCCTCTTTTTTAATGTGCATTCATATTATCAGAAATGAATAAGTTATTCAACTTTATGGTAGAATAAATGATGAATATTTTGTAAAATAGAATATTGGTAGTGCCACGTCATTGCGAGAAAATCTATGATTTTCGTGGCAATCTATAATTTAAAAAGATAAAAATATTTTTGCAATAACATGGTTCGTATAATAGTGTAGAGGATATTTATGAAAATAGCTGATTTTAAAATAGAAGAATGGATGAACAAATACGAAGCTTCTGCTACGTATGATTTAACTACAACTTGTATTTCGCCATTGAGTATAAATGAACTTGACTATGACAAATCTATTTTCAATATAAAACTCGGTTATGGCGATATTACCGGCTCTATTCGATTAAAAACGGCAATAAAATCTCTATATGAAAATCAAAATATTAAAAATATAACAGTTACTCACGGTGCAATTGGTGCTAATCAATTAGTTTTTTTATCTTTATTAGAAAGCGGTGATGAAGTAGTATCTATTGTTCCTACTTACCAACAGCATTATTCAATCCCGGAATCATTAGGATGTAATGTTAAATTGTTATTTTTGAAAGAAGAAAATAATTGGCTACCTGATTTAGAAGAATTAGAAAATCTTGTTACTAAAAAGACAAAATTGTTATGTTTAAATAACCCTAATAATCCGACAGGAGCAGTTATTCCGGATTGGATGTTGAATAAGATTGTTGAAATTGCTCAAAGAAACAATGCTTGGGTTTTGTCTGACGAAGTTTACAGAGGTTTAAATCTAATAGGAAAACCCTATTCTCAATCAATAGCGGATTTGTATGAAAAAGGTATTTCTGTCGGCAGTATGTCAAAAACATATTCTCTTCCGGGACTTCGTGTTGGTTGGATAGTCGGAAGATTAGATTTGATAAATGAAGTAAACCATCAAAGGCAATATAATACAATTAGCATAAGCGCATTAGACGATTATTTTTCTGCAATTGCATTAGAACAAAGAGATTACATTGCGGAACGTAATTTTAAAATCATGCAAAATGGTATAACGGTTTTAAAAAATTGGCTCGATATTACCCCAAATGTCAGATGTATTTTACCAAAAGGCGGTACAACGGTTCTTGTTAAATACAATTTTGATATTCCGTCAAGACAATTTTGTTTAGATTTACAAAATAAAACCGGCGTAGCACTTCTCCCTGGAGAAACTTTAGAAATGAAAGGATTTGTCAGGTTAGGATATTGTGCAGAAAATTTACAAACAGCATTAGAAAGAATTTCTGCTTATTTAAAATAATTTATACAAAAACATTAAATTTTAAATACCTATTCTAAGAACCTGTAATACCGTCATGACTTTTTTTGTAATTCTGTTTCATGAAATCTTGACGTTGCTTAATTTTCAAATTTGTTTCCATATCCATTTGTTGAATTTTTCTTTGATATTCTAATTTTTTTATTTGATTATCAAATCTTATTTCAGCTTTTTCTTCTTTTTCTTTGGCTTTTTCCAATTCTTTAGCATGACGTGCTTCAAACTCGACTTCAGAAATCGGAGTCACGTTTTCTTCTTGCTCCATTCTATAACCTACAACTGAAACAGGAAAGCTTGCACCTGTTAAAGATTCTAACTTAGAATTTTCTCCCAAAATATCAATACTCCAAGTCCCTAAAAATTTTGGCACTTCTCCTGTGTAAGCATATGCACAAACAACAATGCGGTCTTCGTTATTTACGTCAAAGCCCATCGGATAAATATCCCAGCGTTTTTCATCAAAATCAACTCCGCCTGCCATTGCCCAATAATTAACAATCGCATCACGAATTTGTGGAAGTTTACGGGCTTCTTTTTTAGAAAAATCATATACCCACAAATCAGTTTTCCAAATCCCATCATGCCTGTGACCAATTTTTTCTTTGACAATCAATTTAGTATTATCGACAGAAAAATCAATCGGAGTTAATGTTCTAAAAATAAATTTTGTATCAATATCTTTAGAAGTTGATATAAGCGGTGGCTCAACCTTGTTTAGAATATTAGCTTTCTTTACTTTTTCCAAATTATTCAACGTAGAATCAAGATTTATCAAAAACAAATCACAACTTGTGCAATCTGATTGTGCGTAATAATAAACCGCCGGATAAACTAACTTGGTGTAATCACCTGACACAATTCCTTGTGCATTAATTTGTCTGTCAAAATTAAGTTTTCTTGGCAAAGTCAACTCAGGACTACCAACAGGGTCATTGTATTTTACAAGTTTAAATTTCTTTTGCGGAATATAAACCATATTAGAATCTTTTGGCATCTCAGCTTCGTCAAGAATTTTTGCACTAATTTCTTTTTTGCTTTGTCCACGTGATTTTGCTTCGTATTCAGCAACTGTCATATATCCGGATTCCGGCAAACGACTTTTTTCATATTTTTCTGTTTCACCGACTTTATCAACTTCATTTCTATAAATTGTTTCTGCAACAATCCTATCCTGTTTTTTCATAAACGGATATTTTAATTGGTGAAAATGTACTTTTAGCGCCATAATGGCACCCGCCATTACTTCTAACATCTAAACCAAACCTTCTTTCATAGCGGTAACAGTGGCTTGAGTTCTGGATGAAACACAAAGTTTTTGCAAAATACTATGAACATGCGCTTTAGCTGTAGCTCTTGTAATTACCAGCTTATCGGCAATTTGCGGATTAGAAAGTCCTTCAACCATAAGTTCTAATACGTCTAACTCTCTTTCTGTCAATCCGTAAGAATTTTGAGTTTTTTTAATTTCCGGAGTTGAAACAATCTGAACTTGTGGTCTTTGCAAATTAGAAAATACCATTTTTGCGATATTAGGATCAATCCAACCAATACCTTCATTTACAGCTTTGATTGCAGAAATTGTTTGTTCAGGAGTTGCACCCTTCATAATATAACCGTCTGCACCGGCTTTAAAGGCTTCAAATACATCGTTTTCACTATCTCTCGATGTAAAAATCAATATTTTAACATCAGGATTAAAATCTTTTATTCTTTGTGTAGCTTCTATTCCATCAATATTTGGAAGCCCGATATCCATAAGAATAACATCCGGATTATTTTCTCTGGCAGATTTTATACCTTCCAAACCATCAGCAGCTTCAGCACAAAGAGTTATACCTTCAGCCTTACTCAAAAGCATTGAAAGTCCCATTCTATAAAGTTCATGATCCTCTACCAGCAGTACATTTATCATACTAAACTTCCTTCTTTTTCTTTAATATCACTTACTACAGTGTCCGTAAGGAGGAATGAGAATTCGCTACCTTTATTCAAACTGCTTTCCAGCCAAATTTTTCCACCGTGCGATTCTATAATTTGACGGGATAAATATAACCCCAAACCTGTTCCGGTAGAACGCTTTTTGCTTGTTCCTTGAGAAAATCTCTGGAACATATTCGGAATATCTTCTTGCGGTATTCCACTACCGTTATCAGATACAGAGAAAATTAAATCCTTCGCTTCGCTTTTCAAAGTTATAACGACTTTGCCGCTCTCTTGAGTATAATTTATAGCATTACCACAAAGATTACATATCACACGTCTTATTTCACTTCTATCTGCATTAATTTCAATCTTTTTATTAGTGCAGTTTATCTCAAAATCAATGTTCTTTTTTTGCGCAAGCGGTAAAAGTTCGTTATAAACCTGCTCAACCAAATTATAAATATTAAAATTAGTTTTTGTTAATGTTAATTTGTCAGCATCATATTTATAGACTTCCAAAAGTGCATTTACAAGTCCTAACAAATCTTCATTACTTTTTTGCATTGTAGCTAAAAGTAATTTTTGTTTTTCGTCCAACTCTCCGAGCGCTCCATCTAGGAAGAATGTAAGCGTTTGAATCGCCGCAAGAAGCGGTGTCCTTAAATCGTGCGTAAGTGTTGCAATAAAATCATCACGCAACTTGTCTGATTTTTTTTGTTCGGTTACATCTCTTATAACACCAACAAAACGCTTAAACTCATCATCAGGATTAATTCTTGCAAAACTGATTTCTACAGGAATTTCAATATTGCTCAACGGATTTTTTATATAGAATTCTCTTAAAAGCAACTCCCTGTCATCGAGTTTATGGAGTTCTTTTGAAATAAAAGTTTTTTTGCTAAAAAGAAAATCATCTATTGATGACATAACTAATTTACTGCCAACCAAACCAATCAGGCTTTCGCATGCCGGATTAACCTGCTCAATTATTCCATCCTCATTAATAATCACAATTCCATCTGCGCAATAGTTGAACAAACCTTCTAATTTTGCATTAGATTGTCTTAAATCAGCAGTTCGTTCTTCAACAATTTGTTCAAGATTGTGAGAATATTTTTCTAATTCTTTTTTAGCATCTTCTAATTCTGCAATTTTTTTACGAAGTTCGCTTAACAAATAACTTCTTTCGATACCGTTTTTGATATTTAGGATTAAATCATCGTTATCCCAAGGTTTTTCTATATATCTATATAACCCGACTTCATTAATTGCTTTTATTGCATTCTCTTTGTCAGCATAACCTGTTAATAAAATTTTACTAACTTCCGGATACATTTTTTTAACTTCTGTCAAAAATTCCAGACCATTCATCTCCGGCATTAAAAAGTCGGATATGACTAAGTCCGGTACGTTTGTCTTAAGAAATTCTACTGCTTCTTTAGGATTGTTAAAAAAATGCGCATCAGAAAAACCTTCAACTTTTAAAAGAGTTTTAAAAGCAGAAGTAACGATTTTTTCATCATCAACAACGACTATTTTCCCCATATTCATACTCTAATATTAACCCAAAGATTCATAATAAACAAATTTTTTACATTTCTGTTACATATAAACACCTGTCGCAACAAAATTAAAATTTTCTATTTTACTCTTACACTTAATAAAATCGAGTTGACTCATATCGAAAGTAGTGAGATAATTATTTCATGAATTATTATCGAAAAATTACTCCATATTTGTTTTTATTACCAGCCATTATGGTATTAATTGTATTCTTTTTTATACCATTTTTTCAAACATTCGGATTAAGTTTTTTTGATTATTCATCCAGTTTATATCATCCATCATTTTGCGCAATTGATAATTATATAAAACTTTTTAAAGAACCTATTTTTTATAAAGTTATGTTTAATACTTTTATGTATTTAATAATAGCCGTTCCTTTTTTGGTAACCTTTCCGCTATTCTTGGCAATACTAATTAACCAAAAAATCAGAGCTATCACTTTATATAAAATTCTTTTATACCTACCTGTAATTGTTTCAATTGTAGTTGCAGCTATTGCATTCAAATGGCTATATGCAGGGCAAGGAATTTTAAATTATTTTTTGTCATTATTCCATTTCAAACCTATTGGCTGGCTTGTAGATACAAATTGGGCTTTATTTTCAGTCGCCATCGTTACTATTTGGAAGGGTATCGGGTACTACATGATGATTTATTTAGCTTCTCTCATGAGTGTTCCACAAGATTTATACGAAGCTTGTGATATTGATGGCGCAAATTTTTTAACCAAACACTTAACAGTTACAATTCCTCATATTATGCCTACTATAGCTTTAGTTTCTACAATAAGCACCATTTCAGCCATGAAAGTTTTTGCAGAAATTTATGTTATGACAAAAGGTGGGCCTTTAAACTCTACAAAAACAATTGTTTACTATATTTACGAACGAGCTTTTGAAAACCTAGATTTAGGCTATGCTTCAGCATTAGCAGTTGTTTTATTAATTGTTGTTATGATATTCTCGCTCATAAATATTTTCTGTTTTGAGAAAAACAAATATACCGATATTTAAGGGTCTAAGAATGAAAATACTTGTAATAACAGATTTATATCCAATAAACAAAAACGAAAAATACACTCCAAAAACTATTTTTGATTTTGTAAAAGGCTGGGAAAAATTAGGACATAAAGTCGATGTAATTAAACCAAATTTTTTATTTAATTCATTTTTGAGAAAAAAACCGTTTTATAAAACGGGAAAATATGGCAACATAGAAAACATCAATTATTTTTTCCCATTTTTAGGTAAAATCAAAAACAGAATAAAAACAGATTTGAATGCTGATTTAACAATCGCACATATGCCAAGTGGAGAAATCTTTGCAAATCGTCTTAATTTAAAATTTGTTGCAGGAGTTCACGTTTCTGATTTAGAAGTTTTAACAAATCCGATTTATTCTATATATTTCAAAAAAGAATTAGAAAATGCGCATAAAAATGCCATAAAAATTGCTTGTCGTTCCGAAATAATTAAAAACAAGTTTTTAGAACTATATCCGCAATACAAAGACAAAACTTTTGTTTGTTATTCCGGAATAAAAAACGAAATTATTAAACGAGAATGGCAGCCAAACAAACAAGTTCAAATATTAACTTGTGCAAATTTAATTAAAAGAAAAAATGTTGATAAAGTCATTAAAGAGTGCGAATATCTTGATGTTAAATTGACAATCATTGGAGATGGACGAGAATTTAAAAACTTAAAAAAAATGTCTGACAAACCTACATTCTTGGGGTGGCAAAATCACGATGAAGTTTTAAACGAAATGAAAAAAGCAGACATTTTCGCATTACCCAGTGTTAATGAAACATTTGGTATGGTTTATTTAGAAGCTATGTCTTGCGGTTGTATAACTATTTGTTCTAAAAACGAAGCAATTGCAGGAATTATTCAAAATGGGATTAATGGATATTTTTGGGAAGACGGTATCATTAATAAAATTTTAAACTCAAAAAACAATAACAACATTTTGGAAGAAACGTATAACACAATTTTAAACTATACGCAAACAAAAGCTTGTAACCATTATCTTGATATGATTTAATTATCAACTTTTTCAGATATTGTAAAGAATTGTTAATTCACATGGCAATTTTATTTTTTTTTAGTTTTAAGAAGAAATAGAAGGGAAAAACTCATATGAATACAATCAACAATTATCACAACAATGTACAATTTAAAGGTTTCCTAAATGCAAAGAAAATCTCTTACGCAAGAAGATCTTCTGCAATATTATCGGCACATAAGTTATCAATGCCGGAAAAGGATGTTATAACTCTTGCCGGTAAATCCTCAAGTAAAAAATGGTCATTTTTTGTTCAACTTGCAGACAAATTTAATAGCACAAACTTTTATAAAGCAAGTAATGAAAAAGAAAATTCAGCCATAGTAAAAGATGTTTTTGACTCTGTTAGTGATGTTCACAGAGAACATTTTGATTTTCTATCATCATATAATAATACACTTAACAATATAAAAAGAGTTTTTATCGCAGCAAAAGGTAACAAAAAAAGATTACAATTTGCATTAAATGTTAACCACGATATTCAATCAAGAAATCCAAACACTTATGAAGATTTAATACCGGAACTTTTAGAATCTCCTAACAGCAAAGAATACATAAAGCATTATGACAAGTATGCTCAATACTTGAGAGTAAATGCAGAGAACAAAGATGTCGTAAAAAACTTAGACAAAATGGTTACTGCTGGAGATTTTGAAAAAAATAGCTCTATCGAGATTAAAGAATTAAGACAAAAAAGTTACAATTGGTTAAACACAGAAAAATTTAATTCTAAATTTTTCGCTGATGAATACACTCCTGCTCGTGGACAACTCATAGACTCTATTCAAGATTTTGGATTTGTTAATGATGACGTTTTAAAAAATGGTGGCGACGAAGTAATAAAAGAAATGTTTCTTTCAACAACTCCTAAAAATATCGATAGCAGAGTAGATATTATAAAATTTTATAACAACAATTCTAAATCAACATCTACAGATAATAAATTAGAGAAATTGAACTTATTAAAAAACCTATTTACCAAAATGGACGAAGACAAACATGCAAGAGGTTTTATCAACAATTTAATTAATTCTGAAGTAGCATTTGACATCAATTTAAAAGAATTATCTGATGTTATGAACAGCATTCCGGCTCTAAAACTTAACATTTTCAGATCAAATGCAAAACAAATCATCAAAAGCACAAGTAATGGTGAAAGAGTTGCTGTATTACAAAAAGAAATAGAAAATCCTTTCTATGAATCTTATTATGCTAGAGTGAACAGAAGAACTTCTGAAAAATATGGATTCAAAAAAAGAACATCTTTCTTGTCAAAAACCATATCAAGAATAAAAAATCAATTAAAAATATGGAAATATAATTTGATGACATTGAACGGAAGTTCTGATTATAATACCTTGGAAACAATTCAACCTCAAGTAATAAATTCAAGATTAACATTAAACCAAATCGAACTTTCTCCTTTTGATGTAAAAATTGCCGACATTACATCAGAAGATATTATGCCAAAAGATATTATACAAAAAGCAAAAACTGAAACTAAGCAAGTTGAAACTAAAACTGAAGAAGTAGAAAAAATAATCAACAAGACAGAAGAAAAAGTTAATACTACGCAAACAAAATCTACCGATTCAAAGCAACAAGTTAAACAAAATATTTTTGAAATAATAAGCGCAAAACTCGGATTAAAAACTCTTGAAAAACAACGTGAATTGTTTGGAGCGAATGCAACTAGAATTCGTTTAAGCTTGTTACCGGAAATCTTTTCTTCTATCGCTGACACAAGAAAAGTCGATAGAGCAGTCGGAAAACGTAGCATTAACTCTTCTAACAAAGATGCTTTAAACTTGTATTTATTAATAAATGGAAGCAACAGAAAATATGTTAACTATTTATTAAAAAAACGTAATAACGACAATACAAGAATGTTTGAAGTTAAAGATATTATTACAGAATTAAAACAAGCTAATGCTAAAATTGCTAAAAACAAAAAAGCTAATCCAGACTATAATGCAAATGATGCCAGAAAATATTATAACCACTTATACAATGCAAAATTGAAACAATATGGAAAATTAAAAAGACAAGGTAATAACATCAACAAAAATGCATAAAATATCATAACTACATATATCGCAGTCTACCTCTAATAGAGGCAGGCTGCGTTTTTATTATTCCCTCTGGTATAAAATCCGCTTTAATGGTAATATAAAAACAAAGAGGATAAAAAATGAAAGCAGCAGAATATTTTAATCAAGGTTATTCTTGTTCAGAAAGTCTAATAATGGAAGCTATCGAACAAGGTTTAGTACCGGAAGAATTACTATCAGTAGCAACTTCTTTTTCTGGAGGAATGGGCTCCGGTTGTCTTTGTGGCGCAATCGCAGGTTCACAAATGGTTTTGGGCTGGCTTTACGGTAAAAACAACAAAAACGGCAACGATGCTCAAGCTAGAGCTCTTGCCAAACAATTTATTGAAGAATTTAAGAAAAACCATAAAGCAACTTGTTGTCGAGTATTAACAGCCGGCATGGATATGGCTTCGCCGGAAAGAAAAGCGCATTGTACAAACATGGTCAATGATTGTTCAAAAATATTAGCAGAAATTATTAAGGTAAAAGTTTAATGTTCAATAGAACCATTTTCAAAAAAAGAATACTTTTTGTAGGAATCCCGGATATGGCTTATATAGGCCTAGATGGTTTACTAATGTCCGGAGTTAACATTGTTGGTGTACTTGGACCTAAAAAAGAACATAACATGTACTTTGATTTCAAAAATTTTGTTTTATCAAGAAGATTAAACTACATTGACTATGATGAACTTGATGAAGCGCAATTGATAGAAAAAATCCGCTCTTTAAATATTGATGCAGCAGTCGTTTGTTCTTTTAATTATAAAATCCCTAAAATCTTGTTAGAATCCACTAAAGACGGATTTATCAATGTTCATCCATCATTATTACCTAAGTATCGTGGCGGAAATCCTTATTCGAGAGTTATAATGAATGGTGAAACAGAAACAGGTGTAACAATTCATTTTATGGATGAAAGCTTTGATACCGGCGATATTATTGCACAAAAACCTTATCACATTCACTCTAAGGCAACGATGGGAACTCTTTTTAACGAATTAAACGTACTTGGAATAGAACTTTTGTTACAAGTGCTTAGAGCGTATGAAGTTCAGCCATTACCAAGAATCAAACAGCCGGTGGGTGATTTTGTTTCAGGACGTGGATTAAGTGAAAAAGATTTATTTATTAATTACAATCACACTGCAGAAGAAATTGAACGCTTCGTCAGAGCATTGAATCCATTTATATTAGCAAGTACAACTTTTCGTGGAAATATGATGAAAATAATGAAAGTTGAAGTAGCTTCTGATGCTTTTTGCGTTCCACATCCTGCCGGAACGGTTGCAAAAATAGAAGATGACAAATTCTTTATCGCCACTTCAAAAGGTTTAATTGCTCCAACGGTTATGCAATTTGGAAGTTTCTTTATGGGTGATAGTAAAGATTTTATTAGAATTGTGAATCCTAAAATTGGCGAAGTATTACGAGCATAATTCAGGAATTTTTAAGAAATTTAATATTAGGAAATAATTATTATGATAAACAGAAGAAAATCTAAACAAATTTCAATCGGAAATGTAAAAATTGGTGGCGATGCGCCTATTAGTGTACAATCTATGTGTAACACAGATACAAGAGATGTAAAAACAACTCTCAATCAAATTGAAGAATTGGCTTCTGCTGGTTGCGAAATAGTAAGATTAGCAGTCTTAAATAAAGATGCTGCAGCTGCTATTAAAGATATTGTTGCGAAATCTCCTGTTCCACTTGTTGCAGATATCCATTTCGATTACAGATTAGCTTTAACTTGCATAGAAAACGGTATCCATGCTCTTAGAATTAACCCTGGAAACATCGGCAAAAGAGAACATACGATAAAAGTTGTTGAAGCGGCAAAATCTCATGACGTGCCTATTAGAATCGGTATTAATGCCGGTTCTTTAGAAAAAGAATTTGCAGAAATGGAATTACCGCTTCATGAAAAAATGGTTTTGAGCGCACTTAGACATTTAGAAATTTTAGAAGATTTGAATTTTTATAATACTAAAATTTCTTTAAAATCTTCTGATGTAATGACTACAATAGAAGCTTATAAATCTATTGCAGAAAAAGTAGATTACCCGCTTCATCTTGGTATTACAGAAGCAGGAACGCTAAAATCAGGATTAATTAAATCATCAATCGGTCTAGGTGCATTATTAAGTCAAGGCATTGGCGATACAATAAGAGTTTCTTTAACAGAAAATCCTGTTGAAGAAGTACATGCCGGCTATGGTATCCTAAAAGCTTTAAATCTTCGTAAAAAAGGTATTAATTTCATATCTTGCCCAACATGTGGCAGAACACAAATTGATTTAATCGGTTTAGCAAAACGTGTGGAAGAAAAATTTAAGAACCTTGATTTGCCTATAACAATAGCAGTAATGGGCTGCCCTGTTAATGGTCCTGGAGAAGCAAGACATGCCGATTTTGGGATAGCTGGTGCTATAAAAGAAGGATATATTTTCAAAAAAGGTGAAATAATTGCAAGAGTTCCAGAAGATGACTTGATTAATTCTTTAGAAAATATTATAATGGAATCATATAGTTCAGTTAAATAAGAATGGGTGTTATGAGAAAAAATTTATTTTTAGTATTAGCTTTATTTTCAGCTTTATGTATTAGTGTAAAAGCGGAAGTTACTCCTGCTCAATTAACAGATCCGGAACATGTTATAAATAACGGTTATTCGGAAACAACAGCAGAAGAAGTAATGATTTGTAAACAACGTGCAAACGGTGAAGCAGTAGAACCTTTATATGAAAGAAAACATAATAAAGTTGTAAGATTTTTTAAAAGTTTCTATTCCTATATTGATCCATCTGTAGATGGTCAAGAATTTTATCACCACGATATTCAAAGTGCACCAAGTTACAGAGATTTATAATTAATAGAAATCAAAAAAAAAGTTGTTGTTTAATACAACAACTTTTTTATTTGCAAAAAAGAACCCTCTAAGAAATTTCCAATAGAGAGTTCTTCTTTTTTATAACTATTGTTCTAAAATATAATTCAACAATGTTCTTACACCGGCACCAGTTGCACCCGCAATAAATTCTTTTTGAGGTTTTTCTAAGAATGCAACCCCAGCAATATCAATGTGAGCCCATTTTACGTTCTTAACAAATTTTTGTAAGAACACACCTGCTGTTGAAGCACCACCCCAACGAGAACCTGTGTTTTTCATATCAGCAATATCACTCTTTAAACTATCAAAGTATTCATCCCAAAGAGGAAGTTCCCAATATTTTTCACCGTTTCTATCAGCGGTTGTAATAAGATTTTTAACAAGAGTATCATCATTACCCATAATGCCTGCCGCTTTTGTTCCTAATGCAACCATACAAGCACCGGTTAAAGTTGCTAAGTCAATAACTTCATCAACTCCTAATTCACATGCATAGCAAAGTGCGTCAGCCAAAGTTAATCGACCTTCTGCATCTGTATTATCTACTTCAATGGTTTTACCGTTCATAGCTGTCAAAATATCTCCAGGTTTGTAAGCATTACATCCCGGCATGTTTTCGCAAGCTGCTATGATACCGTGAACTTCAACTTGTGGGTGGAATTCTCTTATAATACTCATAACACCAAGTACACAAGCTGCTGCTGACATATCGTCTTTCATTGTTAACATGGAAGATGCAGGTTTAATATCTAATCCGCCGCTATCAAAAGTAATACCTTTACCGATAATTGCAATACGTTTTTTAGGATTTTCAACTTGATATTTCATGTGGATAAATTTAGGCTCTTTAGCACTTCCTCGTCCAACAGCAAGAAAAGCACCCATGCCCATTTTTTCACATTCTTCTTTGTTATAAATTTTTGTATCCAATCCAAAATCGCAAGCAATATTTGCTAATTCGCTAGGAGTTGCAAATTGAGCAGGTTCGTTTGCCAAGTTTCTAGCAAAAGTCATAGCTGCAGCAATTTTTTCTGCTTTTCTAACAATGCCTTCATTTGCTTGCACGTAAATTTCTTTGACTTTGTTGTCTTTTTTTTCTGATTTATATTTGTCAAAAGCATAATCAGCAATTAATGCACCCATAGTAAATTGTTCTGAATAATCAAATTCAATTCCATTTAGAGAAAATGAAACTTTTTTAGCTTCCATTTGCATACATTTTTTGATTGCTTTGTAGATAGCTTCTCTCATTTTGTTAGGATTAAATTCAGCTTTCTTACCTAAACCTAAAACAAGAACTTTTCTATAAACTTCTTTGCCGTAAGTTGGAAGAAGATACGTTTCTCCAAACTTACCTTTAAAATTATCTTGTTCTAAAGCGTATGTGTTAGCCAAATCACTTACTGTTTTTTCGCCTTCAAACATGCTTACAACAAGAATATCAGAGTCAATACTCTTTGCATCTTGAACAACTTTAATTTCCATAGTTCAAAACTCCTTTCTTACTTATCCCCATTTTACGCAAGTTTTAAAAAAAATTAAATACGTTAATCATATTATAAATATTTTTTCAAAACAAAGTTATTGACATTAAAAAATGTTTATAATATGATTAATTCTGTTGACAGCCGGTAGGACGAAATGCAGAACGGAAGTAAACAAAACCGAAGCAATAGTCCCGCAAAAATGGGCGTTTAGCTCAGTTGGTAGAGCGTCTCCCTTACAAGGAGAGGGTCAGAAGTTCGAGTCTTCTAACGCCCACCATTAAAAAAAAAAGAGCCTTCAAGGGCTCTTTTTTCTTGCCCTGATTGAATTTCAAAAGTTCGAGGATTTTCAAGAAAATCCCAAAGTGTGAGGTTCGTCCCCGAAAGTCCACCATTTATAAAAAGAGAGGTTCAGACCTCTCTTTTTTATTTGAAAAGAAGAGCCTGCTCACAATTTGCTCACATATTATAATTTCTCTTTGTGAATATTTCATTTAAAGTTTCCATTGCTTTTTTATTCATATCTTTATTATTACGAGCATATACATCTAATGTTGTTTGAGCCTTCTTATGTCCTGCTTGTGCTTAGGCAAATTTAACACCTAAGTTATTTAACAATGACAAATCAATATATGAACCACGAATATCGTGTAAGCGAACACATTTTGTAATACCTACCTCTTCTAGCAAGGGCTTCCATACTCGATTCCTTATATTAGAAGGGTTCTGGTACGAATCTGCACCATTAGGAAATAACAGTTCACAATCTTTGGACAGGCTTTCTATGTGAGCTTTCAATACCGCTGCTAAATCTGGAAATATTTCAATATCTCGTACACTATTAGTCTTAGTATGTGGAATTAATTTCTCTTTAGTAAATTGTTTACATACATGAATATAAGCCCTATCATCTTCAAAGTGTACATCATCTTTTGTCAAAGCACTAACTTCGCCAATTCTAGCTCCTGTTCCAATAAGCGTATATATCATTGCAAAGTGTCTTGGAAACTTTTGTTGACAACAATTAAGTACTGCTATAATTTCATTTGTTTCTAAGTGAAAGTATGTGTTATCATCAACTTTCAAGCTTGAAACTGGGTCAAATTTATTCTCTTTGATAAGACCATGTTTAAGACAATAGCCGAAGACGGCTTTTCCTTTCTTTAATGCTTGATTTGCCACATATTTAGAACGTTCTTTAGCAATATTGTTGATAAATTGTTCAAGGTCAATTGAAGTAATCTTATCATATTTAATCTCAAATATTCCCAACTTTAATGTTGGTTGAGTCAATCTCAATGCTCACTTTTATTTAATACCATTCTGCTCACTCAAGATTACCATTTTAAAGGGTATGGGTGGTCGTGAGCATTAACCACCCAAGACAAAATGTAATATGTTACATATTTATAACTCTTAATTATCTGCTAACATTTTGCTCACAAATTTTTATCAAGCTCATCAAAATCGTCAAATTAAGAAATTTCGTCAAACAGCATTTTCCTACTATTACTGGTTTCTATCGATAGTTTTAACATTATTAAAAAGAGAAAATTTCCATTTTGCTCTTACACTTACAAAAAAATACTTGACATTAAAAATTGATTTGATAATATAGAAATTGTCAGCAGGCCCCCATCGTCTAGAGGCCTAGGACAACACCCTTTCACGGTGTAGACAGCGATTCGAATTCGCTTGGGGGTACCATATTAATATAAGAGGCTTTGAGCCTCTTTTTTAATGCTCAAATATGCACCAAAATACCCCATTTGGTAACGGCTTTGGTAACGGGAAGAAAGCATGAGAAAATTAGAACCTAATTAAATCTATTTCAAAGGTACATTTTTCATGCGTTTAAATTCTTCACTATGCACTCCATCATTCATTATTAAATCTACTTTAGACGTATTACTTGTTGGTTTAATGTACATGCTCATGTCTTTTTGATACTTCTTAAACTCTATAAATGCAAGTATTTCTTTCAAGTCGTCCTTATCGCACCCCATTTTCAACAAGGTAGTTCTTAATATCTCATCATCTCTCTGATGTGCAGGGATTGGTTTTCTTGCAAAATGAAAATCAAGACCAGCAGATTTGTGTCCGAAAATCTCACTAAACTTAATACCCAATGCAAGTACTAATCTTATCAATGTTTCTATACGAGGTAGTTTATCGCCATTCTCTAATAATGAAATTAAAGCTATACTTACACCTGTTTGTTTACTTAAATCTCTAAGACTTAACCCCTTTTGTTCTCTTATATAGTTAAAGTATTCACCATATAGAAAACATAGGTTCTTATATATATAATCTGCTTCGTCTGCAATGTTAGTTGATTCTGATTTTGTCATACTATTCTCCTTATCATAACAATACTATTTATCTTTCATAATGTCAATATAACATAAAAGGTTTATAGAATTGTTACAAAATATTTCATAAACACTTTACGAATTATCGACATTTTGCAATTAAAGAGTTATACTAAACGTACATTAATCGTAAACCATTTACGGAATATAGAAAGGAAGATAAGATGAATGGTCAAAATGTATACTTAGGGATTAAAGAAGTCGCAGAACTGCTTGGTTTGAAATATCACCACACAAGAAACTTGTTGTATGCAGATGAAGAACTTAAATGTTATAGCTATAGAAGAACAAAACGTTGGAAATTGAGTGATATCATAGCATTTAGAGAAAAACATCTTGTATGTGTTTAGTGGAGTATAATAATGGCAACAACAAAGCACTATCTAAATAAGGAAAAGACCAAGTTTAATTGGAGAACAGTTGTATATATACCAACAGGGAAATACAACAAATTCGGCAAACCAATTTTCCAGCATAAGCATGTCGGCTATTTCAAGACCAAAAGCGAAGGTGAAAGAGCAGAAAGGGAATTTCTAAATAGCTTTGAAAGTGGAACTCTAGAATTAACTAAAGATTCAACATTTGGAAATGTCATAAACCTATTTATTGAATATGCAAGTAATGAAGGTGAATATTCAGAAGGTTGTATTTGCAACTATAAAGGTTATCTAAAGAACCACTTGCAAATGTTGAAATCAGTCCCTGTTGCTAATATTACACCTGCTTTAATTCAAAGCTGGCAGAGAGATTTGTTCCAGAAGAAGGTAAGTAATCATATCTATAATGGTTGTTTAAAGCTTATGAAAGCAGCATTTAATTATGCAATAAAGCTGAAACAGATAACTACGAACCCTTTTAAAGACATGAAATCAAAAGCCGTGCCTCCAAAGATAAGAAAACGATTCAGCACAGAAGAACTGAAACACTTAATTGATATTTGCTATAAAGAGCTTCCAGAATACTATTGTTTATTTGTCTTAGCAACCTTAACTGGTGCAAGATTAGGAGAATATTCTGCAATTAGACGTTCTGATATAGATATGGAAAATAAAACTATCTATATTACTAAACAAATTACAAGAGATAAGGAAAAGAACCGAACTAAAGAAGAAGCTTCAACTAGAGTTATTAATATATCAGACAAAGTTCTTAGTGTAATTCAATGGCATATAAATATATACAACATTCAACTAGATGAACTTATGTTTAAAGCTACTAATGGCGGATTAATTTATGCAAAATGGGTTGAAAGAAGATTTGAAAAATTGCTAATGCTTGCAGGTTATGATGAAAAGTATTGTCGTGTTCACGACTTGCGTGGTCAATATGTCGATATAATGCACCTTTGCAATGTTCCAATTACATACATATCAAAGCAAGTAGGACACAGTAATTCTTATATAACAGAAAGAGTTTATACACAGACTCTTAAAGCATTGCCTATTGAAGCAAATGAGTTAATGGATAGAAAGATATTCGGAGAAGATTAGGAGGTTATTGATGAGTACAATAGTATTAGATATACCATATTCAATATTTAAACTACTTCGTTACTACGCAAATGAAGGGGTGATAAATATTAACGAATTTATTATTGATTCTGTAAATAACCATATTGATAATATTGAACCTAATAGCCCTTTAGCTAGAGAAGTAGGAAATTTTAATTTGTTTCCAGTAGCTATAACTGTAATAGAACCTTTAACATCTTATTTAGGGTTATTCTCTGCTAGAAATGGTATCTCTATATCACAGATTGTTACAGAAGCGTTAGGACACTCGCTTTCTCATTTAATTGAGGAAGTTGAGTTTATAGAAGATATAAGTATAGAAGAACTTAAAGGAGGAATCTAAATGAATCTATATGACTTAGAGTTTGGCAAGAGATATTCATTTATTGCAACAGTTAATCAATTTGTAACAGATGAAATTTCAACCCCATATTGTTCAGCACGTCTTCCAGATTACTGGAATAAGGATAGGATTATACTTACCAACGTTAAAATATATGATGGTAATAACTACGTTGAATTTGAACCGATAATTAAGATGGATATGGGGAAACAATTTCAAAAAACTAAAGAATACGATATTATTAGTTTCAATGCTAAAGTTGGAATTATAAAAGAATATCACATTGAACGCCCTGAACTTATAGAACATTCATTATTAGACATAATTTATGATGATGGAAATTATGAAAATGACATAAATAAACTAAGCCTAATCTTATATAAAGTTTCCTATGAAAAATACAATGTAGCCAGAAGATTAATTTACCCATCAAATGTAGAAATTGAAGATAGAATTTCTACTGACAACGACGAAGATATGGAAGATTACACTATCAAAGTTGCATAAGTTGATTATATTTTAAGGTGGAGTAGGACACGACTCTCTTCTACTCCACTTCCTTTTATAAGAAGCAAAGTTGAGAGTTGGAAGGAAGATATAAAATGCAAAAAGAGAGTCTTGGGATTAACCCAAACAGTAGTAATACTGTAACAACAAACAATACAAACGATAATAAAGTTGAAAATTCAGATATAATATCTGCCAATGCAACACCTTATTTTCCACAACCTTATGAAGCACCATTAATAGGATTGGTTGAAGATGTGTATGTAGAAACACTTGATTACATGCTTGGAATGATAGAGTTTGAAAGAGTGTTACAACGTCTAGGTGTTGATAGCAACAATAGTGTTGAAAGAAATAACAACATTTATAGTGTAATAGATTTAAGTGTTGTTAATAAACTTAGAGTGTTAAGTAATGGTGATATAACCAAAGTTGGTGATTTCACCATTAGGGTAGAATCACCATGGAGTAACACAATAGGGTTTGATGAGTATGTATTAAAGCACCTACAACAGTATCATGCAAGTTATATCAAAGATGATGTAGAATGCAACTTGTTGCACAGATTCATCAAGCTTAATTACCAAAAGCATAACTTGATTATTCATTTGTACCCATATAAAGTTATGAAACACAAAGGAGTACCTTATCATGAAGCCCTATCTTACTGTATCAGTATAATGTGGGCAGCGATTATAAGTATTGTTGCTCGTGTTGCAACAGAAGATGATGTTGTTGAAACATTACAAGAAGTATTTTTTAGATTCAATGCAATCTTAACCAAAATGGTGATTTGCTCTCATAGAGCATTGACTCCAGAAGGATATGGCTTCTTGCAAGAGTTGAAACAGTTATCATCAGCTAATAAACACCTTACGATTAAAACAACAGGTAATCATGTAAACTTTAGGTGGTCGCCTCGTTCTGGCAGATTCCAAGACTATATTAAAGACTTTGCGGAACATAACATTATAGATTCTGATACAGAACCTACTATTGATTTAAGAGGTGATAATAGTGGAAAACGTGCATGTATATATGATTGCCGAATTGACAAGTCTTCTCTTATTACTAAGATAACAGCCGTAGGGCAGAATATTCTTAGAGATATTACGGGTTACTATGCTACGACTATTTATGGTCTGCTTTGTGATATCGACCAACTAAAGCACTTTGAACTGGCATGTCTTTTCACGTTCTTAACAGGAACAGAGGAACATAATAACTTACTAGAACACCTTATGATGAGAATCCGCACAGATATTATGACAAGAAAATTAAAAGTTGTGAGAGTAAACAATTTTTCAACTGGCTTTACTTCTACTATGCTTTGTATTGCAGAACAAGAACTAAGAGATACTGCATTCCAAGACCTTAAACCAAACAATGATTTATATATAGCAGAGCAATTAATAAATAGATTTAATATCAGAAGGAATTTAGCAAAGGAAGTTATAACGATACTAAAGTTTGCAGAATTACCAAACGAAGAATTTGAAGAACAATTGAAACTAATAGAACGTCATAAGCAAGCTAGTATAAGAGAAAGGGTGCAATTCGTACTAACTCTAGAGCTTCCCAAGGATATATTAAATGAATTATACCGCTACTTATTGTTAGAAGGGTTTAGATTATGATTACAGAACCTAAGATTGATAAGTTAAGCTTTAATATCAAGAAAAGGGACATTATCGTAGAAGAAAAGCTTGAAAGTATAACAAAGTTCCTAGAAAGCAAGAAAATAACTTTTCATAACTCCCCTTTTTATTTTACGGTACACTTAAACCCAACTAGGTTAATACGTCCCAATATTAATCCAGATAGTCAAAAGCACAATTTACAGATGAATGTAGAGTTACTAAAAGAGTTTATTAATGAATTAACAGCATTGACTGTTCCAATTTATAAACTGAATATTACTAATCTTCATATTGCTAAAGATAGAGTAATGAATAATCCAGTAACTTCTTATTACACACCATTACTTAAAGACCAAACTCAATATAAAGGGAGAGTAAAAGCGGTAGAAGTAAATAATGGAACTACGCCAAGTGTTCATATTGCTAACGAAAGTAAGGGTATGAACCGTGGCGAATGGTTGTTCAAGATTTATGATAAATCTGCTCAATTGCAAAGTCATTTGGACGTTAAATATATAGAACCATTTGAACCTTTAACAAAAGATGAGATTAGGATATTGGGAAAAGGATATAGCAAATGTACTGGCATGGTAAACTTAACCAAAACCAATCTAATGAGATGTGAAGTTGAACTAAAGAGGAATGGCTTATTAAAGCTTTCTCCTTCATCAACAAGACTTACCATTCTTGATATTTTAAAATGGATTGAAACTAATACGTTAACAGGAGTATTAAATAATACATTCCAAGATATTGCTGAAAGGTCAATATTTCCAAGTAAGAAAGAGAGAACTAAAGAGTCTGAATTAGATAAATTCATTATGTCTGACGGATTGACTAGATTTGATAGTTTATTCCTTGCTTTGAATAAGTATCCGATTTATAAAGAGTATATGAACAAAGTCGTTAAAGCAAATGACTTGTTGATTGAAGAAATCAGAAACAAATTCCTCTAAGCACTTCAAATGCAGCCTCTCTGTTGACTTATAACTCTTATCAAGTGTTTTGTTGGATAAATTCTGCACTGATTTTATTAAACTCGCTAAAAACGGCGTGGGTGGCCTCTCGTGGCGATTGTTAATTCTGTTAAAGTTGACAAGGTCGGAAAGTAAGTGTAAACTTATCATCACATGATAAAGGAGTGGAACATGGAAGCTAAAGAATATTGTGAACGAGCATACGCAAAGAGTAGTAATAAGGATTATGCAGGTGCTATTGAAGATTATAACAAAGCGATTGAATTAGACAATGAATATGAACAAGCATACTTTGACAGAGCATTTTGCAAGTCAGAACTTGAAGACTATAAAGGTGCTATTGAAGATTACAATTTCCTTGCTCAAAGAAACGATTTTGAAGACTTACCTGATGTATATTATTTTCGTGGTTGTTGTTATTCCTCTCTTGAAAACCACACACAAGCTTTAAACGACCTGAATAAAGCTATTGAGTTGAGCCCAGAATGTGCCGTTTATCATTTTTTGTTAGCAAGCTTATATCAATCTAAAGAAGAGTTTGACAAGGCTCTAGTACATTATGAAAGAGCAAATGAGCTTGATTCAAGCTATAAAGATGAAAGTAAAAAAGATATTTGTTATTGTGCCTTCCATATTGGGGATAAGTTGTTACACGAAAAGCAATATACAAAAGCTCTTGAATACTTTAACCGAGTGCTTGAATTAGATAACAACCATGAACGTGCTTACGTTCAAAGAGCTTATTGCAGAGGTATTTTAGAGGATTATAACGGGGCTATTGAAGATTACAAAGTTGCACTCACATTGAATGCTGATGATTCTATTACTTATTACAATTTGGGGTACGTTACTTATAAACAGGACAATACAAAAGGTACAGAATACTTTACTACATTTATTGAAAAGGCAAGTCCACAAAAAGAACATTTAGAAGAAGTTGCAAATGCGTATTACCTTAGAGGTTTGACTTATATGGCTAATAAGGCTTACACAAATGCAATAGAAGACTTTACCAAAGCAATTGAAGCAGGCTTTAAAGACAAAAAAATTGCAAGCAAGATTGAAGCTTGTAACGACAAGATAATGGAAATGTCTGTTACTCAATAATCGCCTTAGATAAATAGCTTTCAATATATTACATTCTGTAATGTAACGTAGAAAACATTATGGAGTGTAAGAAAGATGAAACATTTAGTAGAACCGATAAAGGATAAGGAACAGATAAAAGCTGTTGAAAGTTATTTGGCTAGTTATAGCAAGAGAAATCAGTTGATATTTGCTTTTGGAGTAAATACGGGTTTAAGAATATCTGATATTCTAGGTCTTAATATTGAAGACGTTAAGAATAAAATGTACGTTGAAATTCATGAAAAGAAAACCGATAAGTACAAACGTTTCCCATTAAACAACAAACTTAGAGGACTTATTCGAGAATACTTGAAAGAACGAGAACAACTGTATTCTGTAAGTGAAGGCAATCCGTTGTTTATAGGTAAGAAACATTGTCGGCTTAACCGTTCGCAAGTTTATCGTTTTCTAAACGAAGCATGCGAAAAGGTGGGGTTGAAGATTAATGTAGGTTGTCATTCATTGCGGAAAGCATTTGGATATCACCACTACAAACAGAACAACGACCTTGCTTTATTACAGAAGATACTTAACCATTCAAGTCCTTCTATTACGTTGAGATATATTGGTATAG
Source organism: uncultured Candidatus Melainabacteria bacterium (assembly GCA_934754425.1). Lineage (GTDB taxonomy): Bacteria > Cyanobacteriota > Vampirovibrionia > Gastranaerophilales > Gastranaerophilaceae > CAG-196. The sequence continues at coordinate 112,084 of CAKVIN010000005.1, forward strand.
ACCAAGAAACGATTGATATATCTTATAACAACTTTGAGTTATAAATATTTGTGATATCGCCCTTGAAAAGGTAACTTATTCATGTTATACTAATAACAGATATGGATAACAAACAGTTTATAGCAGAATTAACAGACGAGGCAGAAGAACAATTGTTCGCTCTATCTGTTGATAACAGAGTCAAGATAGCCGAAGCTATCAGAACATTTGAAAAAGTTGGTACACAATACAAGAATATCAACGATTTAGGAAATGGTTTGTTTGAAATAAAGCCCAACAAGGTTAGAGCGTACTTTATGTATGACCCAAACAGAAGACGAATTATAATAGTCGGTCTGATTGTTTTAAAGGAAACGCAGAAAGCACCATCACGATATATAAAGCAGGCTCGCAAAAACATTGAAAGATACCTTAACCAACAGGAATTAAAGATATGAAGAAACTTAGAACATTAGAAGAAATATTAGATGATAGAAAGTTCTTTACAGAAGAACAAGCAGAGCAAGTGCGTAAGCATTCTGATGAAGAAGCCATGATGATATTGCATGGTGGAAAACGTGATAATGCAGGCAGGAAACCTGCAATTGAGGGAAATTCACGAAATAGAGTAATTAAAGTTTCTGATGATACAAAAGAAGCAGTTAATTATGCCTATTCCGTTGGAATTGCGATAAACTTAGAAGATGTTAAGTTGTTGCAATACATAAAAGAACATGGTTTGACGTTAGCAAACTTGAAACAAGCTTAAGATATGTAAAGATTCTAGCAAATATTGTTTTAACACTTGACAAGCTTTGGAATAATATCAATAATAGATTGGATAACCTAAGGAACACTTCCTGTAACTATTACATAGTGCCTTAGGTTTTTTGTTGCTTTGTTCCCCCCCCCAGACACAGATAAAGATTTATGCACCGAAATGTAATGGAACAAAATATGTAAATTGGTGCATGCGTACTACAAGATAATTATAGCCGATATCGGCATAACGTGTCAAGTTGCATAACACTTTATTAGATACAATTCTTAATCCATTGAAACATAGACTATATAAGTCTTTTAAGAGTTATGCACCAATTTACATAAAATGGTGCATAAGAAAAACAGAAAGGAAATAGGCTATGTTGAAAATTTCAAGAGTTGCAAGACACACAACTTTGATTACTTGTGGTTGCCCTAGAGATACTGAAGGAACTTGTGGCATTATGTACAGGTCAACTCTTTAGACTTTATCAAACTATAAGCCCCTTTAATTAGGGGCTTTGATTAATAGAAAGGAAATAAATTATGTTGAAAATTTCAAGAATTGCAAGACACACAACTTTGATTACATGTGGTTGTCCAAAAACAAGTGAAGCTTTTTGTGGAATTATGTATAGAGGTTTGTAAATAAATAAAGCCCCTAATTAAAGGGGCTTTCAATTCAGAAAGGCATAACAAAATGTGTACATCACAAGATAGACTAAGAATATATCGTAATTATATTGATGAATTAATATCAGCTATGAATAAAATAGATGACAATGACGATGGTGAATTAGATGGTATTGAGAACATAACCGATATATCTATATTGAAAGATATATTAGATATGGAAGTTGAAGAAATTTTCTTTATCCCTAAAGAACATACTGATTTTAGAACAAGACGACATGCTGTATTATTCTTCAATTATTGGAATTACTTACAATTCTTGAAGGGTGTTGGAATAGAGCATAATTTAAGAACAGATATTTTAGCACAATAATTAAGAGGAACTAATGACACAACTAACACTGCCGAAATGGCTTTCATTTCAGACATATAAATTTGGAACAGAAGATAGCAGAACCTTTATATCTAATGAACGAATACATGAATACGTTTTGTTGGAAGGTTTAGCCTCTGATTTGTGGAAAGTTATTGCTGACACAGAAGACTATGACAGAGTTAAGGAATGGGCGATTTCTAAAGGTTTAGGTGATGAGTTGGACGGTTTTATTGAAGAACTAAAAGCTCAAGACCTCATCTCAAATGATAACGCTGACAAGTCTAGTGCTGAAATTGATATAATGCCTGTTGGTTGTGAAAACGAAGAAGAAACATTGAAACTTGAAGAAGACATGAGAAAATGGTGTTTCAAGAATGGTTTTCTTTATTCCTTGTTGGTAGAATTAACTTATGGGTGCAACCTTAAATGTGTACATTGCTATAACCCTAAAGATATAAACAATGTTCAGATAGACATTGATAAAATGAAAGAGATTATTGACCAAGCAAGAGAAATTGGAGTATTTAAAGTTGTATTTTCTGGCGGTGAATGTACGTTGCACAAAGATTTCATTGAAATATTAGAATATGCAAGAAGTAAGCGAATGTCTGTTGAAATATTTACTAACGGACAAACTTTGTATGATAATCCAGAACTATTTGAAAGAATTATTAACTCTTATCCTTATAGAGTAGGTTTAAGTATGTATAGCTTAAATGAAGATACTCATGAGAAGGTTACTTCTGTAAAAGGTTCTCATAACAAGACTTTAAGTATTATTAAAGAGTTAAGAGCAAAGAATATTAATATACAGATAAAGAACTTCTTACTCAATATCAATTGCAAAGATTGTATTGCAGTAAAGAAATTTGCGAATGAGATAAAAGCAAATACGGCAGGTGATACCTCATTAACACCAACAATTGAAGGTGATACAAAGAACTTTCAATATGTAGTCGGTGAAGAAGATTTGTACGAATTATACACTAACCCAGATTCACCGCTGAACGTAAGGAATACTGTTAAAAGGGATATAAACAAGATTCAGAACGAAGGCTTATGTGCAGGTGGTAGCTATGACCTTTGTGTATCACCGCCCCTAGAAGTCCACCCTTGTGTATCTTTACCAATAAATTTAGGAAATTTGAATGAAGTAACCTTAAAAGATATATGGCAAGGTGCATTGGATAAAGACCCTAATAGTAAATTATACCAATGGCAACAAGTATCCTTCAAAGACCTGCAAGAATGCTACAAAGAAGATTATTGTGCGTTTTGCACATACTGTGCTGGCATGGGAATGCTTGAAAATGGTTACTTGAAGAAATCTGATGTTCTATGCAGGCAAGCAAAGGTGAAACAAAGAGCCTACAATGATTTGCACAAAAAAGATTTAGAGGAAGTAAAGTAATGGATATTATCGGTTTGCTAAAACAATGGATAAGACGATTCCTGCAAAACAACCCTAAAGTAGCTTTTGGTTTGCTTATCCTAATAATCCTTTTAGCGATAATACTTTAGAGGTGGAATATGTTTAGGTTCTTAGTTGTACTCTTGTTCATATTTACTTCATTTCTAAATTGTGCCAATGCCTACGACACACGTTTATCACCAGAGCTACGCAACGCATACGGCAAGCAACAACAACGTTCTACCGATAGTAAGGGGAACACAATTCTTGTAACTCCTCATTATCGGAATTATGCCGAAAGAAATGAGAACGTAACAGAAAAGGTGGTTGCAATTTACGACAAAAGAAGTCCTGCGTACGGTTACAAGTACATTCTTTACACTCCAATTGGGAAATATGTAGGACACCATAAGGTTATGCAATCCAATGGTAATTTAGGACTTGAGCCTGTCCCAGAAGGGGGCGAAGGTAGTGAACTCCCTTGTTTTCGTAGCTTGAAGGAAGCTAAGCACCATTATTATCCAGAATGGTATTAAATTATGACTGGACACGATTTAGCCAAAAGCAATAATAACTTACCAGATAAGGCAGGGCAAAAGCACGAAGTTGCAAGAGTGCCTAGGAGTGGCATAGTGCCTGTTAATAAAGCAAAACAATATCTTGTTAAAGTTGTTAAGAATGTAATTCAAGTTGGCAGAAATACTTTATTCAGAATTGGCAATAAGTTAGCAAAGATTGATTGGGGCAAAGTCTTTAATGAAGCTATTACGCAGATTAATGAGGAAAGGTCTGGAAATTATCCGTTTGAAGCATTTAGCTTTACAACGCAAGCAACACAAACACCAAAGCAAGAACAGATAAAGGCTACCAAAGTTGAAAGCATTGAAACAAAGAAGGTAAAGCAGATTAAAGCAACAAAGAAACCTAAGCAAATAAGGATTAAGCAGGAAAAGAAACAACTGGAACACAAGAAGAATTTGATGTTACCAAAGAATAAACGAAAGAACAAAGAATAATGGAAGAATATATTAAGCTATTAGATTTGCCAGACGAGTTTGATTTAGATGATTTGAAACGTGCTTACAGAGAACACGTCAAGAAATATCACCCAGATAAAGCAGGTAACGAAGCTGAAAGAGTTGGGTTTGAAGCTTTGATGAAGAAATTGAATGAGGCGAATGCAGAACTTAAAGAGTATCTGGAAAATCATGGCGGTAAATATACCAAAGCAAGTTATAATGATAACTTTAGTAGTGCTGAGGATACTTCCTATAATGATAATTCATCAGAAGAAACGCAAGAGGAATACCAAGAGGAAACTATTGATGAAGATGTAGAAGAAATGGAAGACGAATTATCTAAGCTAAAGGAAAAATTTGCTGACTTAAACGTATCAGAAGCAATTATTGAGATGATTGCATTAATGCTCAATCCGAAAGCTTTATATAAGCTACTGAAAGAAACAAAGATACTCTCATACTTAATAGGTGGTTGTATTATTGCCTTGATTTTCTACGGCATAGATTCTCATCTAATCAAAGCTAATAATGTTGCTCAACAAAATGAAACAACGCAAGAACAGGTTGCAGAATCGCAAGCTACAACTACAAGTGAAACTGATTCTACACCTAAAGAAGAAACCTCAATGGAAGAAAACTTTGATAACAACCCAGAGGTACAAGCTTATCTAGAAAATTTGCATAGGAAAGTCTATAATAATTGGGTGATTCCTACCGATATAAGAAGATTACAATTAGACCATTTTAAAACGGTAGCAGTCTTTAAAATATCAAGGGAAGGATACTTGACTGGTGAGCCTAGAATTAAAGAAACTTCTGGCTATGTAAGTGCCGATAAAGCAGCAATAGACGCTATTAAAGACTCTGCACCGTTCCCACCATTCCCAAGCGTAATTAAGAAAGAAATTATTGATGTTGAGTTGAATTTTGAAGCAAATAAGAAACCTAATAACCACTAGAACCCTTATATATAACGAGAGAACAAATGTCAAAATTAGCACTATTATTGCCGTTAACGGCAGGCATGTGCAAAGTGTGTGGCTATCAAAATAGAGAAAAACCCCTAATTATAACAATTAGAGGCTTTCTTGTGTCTTGAAGGAGCAACACAATTTTATAATTCAAATTGTTTCAACGTGTCTTCAACGTTATCTTGTGTAATACCAATATATCTTAGGGTGATTGAAGGGCTTGAATGGTTGAGTAGGTATTGTAGAATTGCAACATCATGAAAAGTTTGATAATGATGATATCCAAAAGTCTTGCGTAAAGTATGTGTGCCGACATTATCCGTAATTTGTGCCTTCTTACAGGCTTGATTAATAATCATATAAGCCATTACTCTTGAAATAGGTTTATTTTCACCGTTCCTACTTTTGAACAGATAATCACTATCGGCTTTTCCTCTTATGTACTCATCAATCATAGATTGTAAATTACCAAGCAAAGGAAAACGTTTAATCTTGCCTGTTTTCTGCTCTTTTACTTCAACATGTGATTTGCCCTTAACATCACTAATCTTTAGTTTGAGCAAATCTGATATTCGTAATCCAGTATTAATTCCCATTGTGAACAAGAGTATATCTCTTGTTCCAGATTCTTTCAAATACGATTTGATTTCTTCAATCTTATTCTTATCTCTTATCGGTTGAACGTATTTCATTTGTACCTCATTTCTTACTTTGTGTTAAATTCAATTTACTGTTTAGAACCAATGTGTTTAATTGAAAGTGTTTTCTTGTTTGTTTAATTGGCTATATCGTCAGCGTGGCTTATAATTCAGCCAAATGACGTAAGTTTAACAAAATATACATTGTGTTAAATTGGTTGGTGAAATTTCAATCTTTCATGAAACTTTACCCCCTGCGACACAATCATAATTTATACACTAACAAATCTACCCCATAAGGTTTGATATACATTATTGCCTCGGCTTTCTTCTTAAACTTAAATATTAGGTTCATGTCTTTTGTTACCTTGTATGGTTTAAGTCCATATTGCTTGAGTTCATCTATCATCAAATCTTTGTACAATTTGAAACTGTTAGGTTCGTGTTTATGGCAATATTTATAGAAAGACAAAACAATCTCTGAACATTCCTTCTTAACCTTTTCCAACTGCTCAACGAACTCGTTAAACGTGTCTATTCTAATCTTTTCTGTTTCTTCCATTGTGTAATTCCTTAACTGTTACCATTAGAACCCCAAGAGGGGTAGGGGATTACTCCCCTAAGAAATTGTAAACTTACGATAATTAGTCTGTTTGATAAACGCATTATATAATTCCAAATACTTTTTCTTGAAAGCTGATGTATTAAAGTTGTTTCTTACAATATTCGAGAATCTAACTGTATATGCCCCAACTTGTAATTCTTCTATACCTGCCTCATCAAGTAACTTCTTAATTTCGGCTTCCTTTTCTTCTTTAAGTTCTTTCAACTCTTCAAGTTTAGATTCAATGCCTTTGATAAGTTTGATTTCGTTTTCAAGGTTCAAATTAGTTGTAATTACTTTGTTCATGTTGTTGCTCCTTTGTTTAATTTGTATCTACTAAAGAAGTAACGGCCGTTCCTTATGCTCACATAATAGGCCATTTTCTTGAACATTGCAGCCCCAATTTAACAAATGCTGCAATATGTAAAATTCCTGCAGCAAAACGTTACAAAACCGCTCTAACACTTGACAAGACATGAAAAATACTGAAACATCAAGATAGAGATACATGGACGGCATTATTTCAATGTTCCATAGAACTCCCATACTGAAAAACGAAATTCTCATTAAGTTTACGTATTGTAATGCCCAAAGGAGAAATACAAATGAAACAACTAGTAATCGGCTTATCAATTGGACTAGCGATTGGTTAGTTAGAATAAATAACTATTCAATTTCAACTTTTGGTAACGGCTTGGTAACGAAAGCTATTATATTGATTCAAATTGTCAAATTCTTCAAATTAAGTAAAGCCGAAAATACTACATTTATCAAGACTATTAACCTTATCAAATAGCTCAAATGCAGCGTTAAATACCTTTCACGGTGTAGACAGCGATTCGAATTCGCTTGGGGGTACCATTTAATAAGCCACGAATAACGTGGCTTTTTTAGTGTTTATTTTTTAAAATATACATTATGACTACGTTCTAGTTAGTATTAGGCAAGAAAGCCCTATTATATCTACCTTTTAGAGCTGTTTATTTTTTGAAAATTTCTAAAAATTTTGCTTAGCGGCAACAAAAGTGGTAATAAAAAAAGTTACTCAGAAAAATTCTAACATTTGCACAGAACCCTATAACCCTCTCGTAGTCTAATTTCGGACTATTGTAAATAAAAGTCCGAAGTGGCAACGCAGTGGCAACATTAACAATCTTGCCACTACAAAATGTTAATAATCAAAATAGTCGTAAAAACTGTCATTGATACTATTTTAGACGATATTACATGATAATATAATAATTCCGAACCTTGAAAACCATCAACAAAAAATGTTAGGTTGAAATTTTTTTTAGATAAAATATATTAGCTTTATTTTGTCACTACTCACGCGAGTTTCTAGAAAATTAGAGTTCTAATTGCAGAAACTATGCAATTATGCTTAAACACTCCTGCAAATACACGTCACCGGCCTCTCTGGGAATATTTTGTTATAGTTACTGGATGAAGTTTTTATTAGGTAAAGATTCAGAGCTTTTTGTAATGTTCACATTAATGCTGGTATTTTGCCACAATCTTGCCACAAAGTTAGGTTTAAACTTCGTTAGCCTAGTTTTCCCTCCGGTAATTTTTTATTATCAAAAGTTGAGAAGAAACTGTTGAAATTCTAATATTGAAGTTTTAAAAGTATATCTAACAAGAAATAAATTTATCATTTTTTTAAGAAAAGTCTGACAATTATGTTTGGCGCGATTTTGTATTTATTTATTTTGATAAAACTTTGCAAGCTTTTGTCTAAATATAAACTCATTAGAAACTTATTATTTCATTGAATAAATTTATTGCAAAATTATCACTCATGCCGGAAATAAAATCTATGATTGCGTTTTGATAAGATTTGTTGTCTGAAATATCATATATACAAGTGTTTTTCAATTTAAGTTCTTCTCGTGCTTCAAGATTATAATTAGAATATTTAACTAACCATTCCTCAAAATTCTTTATCAAAAGCGGATACAATTTTTGCTCATCTTCAAGCGAGTCTTTTATTCCTTTTTCAAAATATTCATCAAGTTTATTAAAAATAGTGGTTAATACCAATTTTGAGTATGCCTTAAATGGTTCAAGTCGAGGGTGTCTATAAATATTTTTATAATTAAAGTCCTTGATTGTTTTCATCATATTATAACATTCGTCTGAAAAACAAAATCCTGTTTCAGGAGATGAATTTTGACAAAGGTCTATAATAAACTTATGCATTAAAACCGTTGTATTTATTTCTGAAACCTTAACGTCTGGATAAGTTTGCTGAATAATTGTTTCTAAATCTTTTGTTTGTTCGTGTGTCAAAATTCCGTATGACATAGCATCTTCAATATCACGCCCAATGTATCCGATTTTATCTGCAATTTTTACAACGCAACCTTCATAAGTGTAAGCACCCTGTTTCCCACCTTTTTTAATATCATTCAAATCAATTGCTTCATTTCTTGGTTTTAAAGATTTTTCATCAACTTCTCCACAGTGACAAACAATTCCATCTCTTACGGCATAAGTCAAATCCAAATTCTGTTGAAAACCTTCGTAATCAGGTAGTGTTTCGATTTCGTCAATAAAATGCAGGCTGTTTCTTTCGTGCCAAAAATCATTCAATTCGTATTCTTTTGCTAAATCTCTTAAAATATATTCACCCTGATGCCCGAAAGGTGCGTGTCCGATATCATGTCCTAAAGCAATTGCTTTAACTAAATCCAAGTTTAGGTTTAGAAATTTGGCAATAGTTTCAGCAACGGACGCAACGTGTGTAACGTGTTCAATTCTGGTACAAATATGGTCATTGTGCGGTGCAAAAAATACTTGTGTTTTGTTTTTCAAGCGACGATAACCGTTAGAGTGCAAGATTCTATGCGCATCTCTTTCAAATGGAGTTCTTAAATCATAATCTTTTTTGTAGATTTTCACTTTTCTCGCTATTGCTTGTTCCCATTTGGGGTTATTTTCATCCATTTTTACCCCAGAAAAATCCGGAAAGTTTAATTTTTGTTCTTTCATATAAAATCCTTAAATTTGATACTACTTAGATATATCACAAATTGTTGTTTATGCCAATAAAATTAAGCATTTAGTTGATTAATGTTTCTATTGTCTTGATATAAATCTCATCTTGAAGATTTAATACGTTGTCATAAGTTACGTTGATTAATTGTTTGTAATCTATATTAGCAACAACTTTTACCGGACAAAGTTGTTGAATAGTTTTCAAAGTGAGTTTTGATAGATTCACTTTATGTTCTCCTTCAATATCGAATGGCAAATTCGTTATCAATTGAACATTTTTATTATAGTTAATCAATAATTCAATCAATTTTGGTGTAGCGCCTAAAGTTGTTCCTCCGCCTAAAGGTGCTATAACTACAATATTATTGAAATCTTGAACGGCTTTTAATATTTCGTCTTTATTTTCTTTTAGGGCAGCTTGCCCTAATTCAATATCACCACCCGCAGAATACGTTCCGCAACAAATAGCACCAATTCTTAATCCGGCATATTTTTCTATAACTTTTAAATCCGTATCAATAAAAAGTTTAGCAATATCATTATTTACTTTTGATAAAATTTTACAGCCGGCAAAGCCAATGCCGATAAATAATAAATCTTGTTTCATGATTGTTTCCTTTTTATCTATACAAATATAATAGTCTATTGATATGTCAAATTAGGACATGTTTTTATATAGATGAGACTATTATATAATTTGCTGTGAAGAAGTGAACTAAACGTCCTAATTTGACGTAGTAAAAGATTACAATGAATATTGACAAATTGAAGTAGGAGTTATTATGCAAAGCAAAACAATAAAAAAGAACAGTACAACAGTAACCTTTCAAGGTGCTTGGGGAAATGAAATAGACTCTGTTTATAAAGAAAAATTAAAAGTAGATGGAATAGCTTATAAATACAGAACTTACTATAAAACTGTTTGGGATGAATCCAAAGAGAATTTACTTACATTTATTATGCTTAATCCAAGTACAGCTGACCAATATTCTAATGATCCTTCTGTTAACAATTGTATAAAAATTGCAAAAAAATGTGGAAATTACAATGGAATTGAAGTTTTAAATGTCTATTCTCTTAGACATCCTAATTATTCAAAAATAGTTAATTATATAAAAAATGGTAAAGGGAATCCGAATGATATAGTTTATCAGGCTAAATGCAAAAATGTTGTACTCGCTTGGGGGAATAAAAAAGTGGAATTAAATAAAGAACTAAAAGAAATGATTCTGGGAGCTGAACATATATATATTTTAGGGGCAATGGAGCCAAACAAGATAAATAAAGACTTTGTGGATAACTATAATAAAAACAAATTAAACCAAATTCGACATCCTGATAATAGAGCTTGGACAAGACTTGGTAGTATAGATAATGCCGGATTATTTGAAATAGACAAGGATAAATATAAAAACAAGGTTATAGAAAGATTACACTAAACTAAAGAATAAGGAACTAAAAAATGTCAGACATAGAAGAAAAATTAAAACAACAGCTTGATATTATTGAAACAATATCTCAATATACAACATTAGAACAAAAAGGTAGTCACTGTTGGGGCTGTTGTCCTTTTCATGAAGATTTAAGGCCTTCTATGTCTGTTAATCCCGAACGTAAGCAATTCAAATGCTTTGCTTGTGGTGCAAATGGCGATGTGATTACTTTTTTAGCTAATATCAATCATAAAAGCAGAAAAGATATGATTGATATTTTATCTAAATATAATGGTTGATTGTAAACATAATTATAGAGCAAGCTTTTTATTCTGTTTTTGCTCAAACGGAATTATATTAGACAATTCTTTTTCTATTTTGTGTTCTTGAGCTAGTAAATCTAAATTCGCCTGTAATCTCAAAAAATACCCTTTGCTTAAACCAAAATATTTGGTAAGTCTTAAATCGGTATCAGCGGTTATACCACGTTGTCCTCTTACAATAGCATTGATTCTATTAGTGGGAACGCCAATTGCGGTCGCAATAGCATTCTGAGAAATTCCTAATGGCTCTAAGAATTCTTCATTTAATACTTCTCCGATATGTGGAACAGGTATAAATTTATTATTGCTAGTCATAATTGACCTCCTTACTTATATTATATATTACGTACAACGTAATATCAAGAGCTAGAGAAAAATTTTGTTACTTTAAATTATAAAACTAATCGTGATAATCTACAATTTCTACATCTAGAGCATTATTATCATGCCAAATAAAACATATTCTATATTGGTCATTAATTCTTATTGAATACTGCCCTTTTCTATTACCGGATAATTGTTCTAATTTATTAGATGGAGGAATAAGCAAATCTTTGACATCTTCAGCTACATCAATGCTGTGCAATTTTATTAAAGCTCTGCGTTGAATTTCTTGTGGCAACTTTTTAGAAAATTTGCCATTAAAAATCTTTTCAGTTTCTTTGCATTTAAAGTTTTTTATCATTATTAAATTATAACATAAGTGTAAACCTACTGATTACAAACACACAAGTCATTTTGATAAGGACAAAATGCACAAGAATTCTTGCTTGGCGTTGGATCAAAATTCTGCTCTTGAATACCTTTTATTGCATTGCGGTATTTATCAAGAATTTTTTCAATATCTTCATCCGTATATTCTACAACACAAGGTTTTCTGAACTCTTGTGGAAATACAAATGTCGTAGTTTCAACTTTTTTGCCTGTAGTTTTTTCCAAAAAGTATTTGTACAAACCCATTTGGATATAATAATCCTCATGCCCGCCCAAACTGTCATCGTCAGGCGTTGTCAGACAAATTTCTTTTTCATCTTTAGCACGTCCTGTTTTGTAGTCAAAAATCCTAAATTTGCCGTCAACAAGGTTTATTCTATCAGGCAGACCTTTAAACATAACACCCTCAAACTCGGTAATAATATCATTTTCCACGTTATAAATAGTACTGATATCCGTTAAACTCAAATCTTTTTCGTAAAACTCTTTAATAGTTGTTTCTGCAATTGTCTTATATTGTTCTCTTTGTGTAAAAGATGAAAACGCAAACTTATCTATCTGTTTTTTAACTTCTTCAACAAAAATTTCACTTTCCCAGAATTTACCTTCATCTTGTGCCGATTTAACCGCATTTTCGCAAGCTTTATGAACGGCAGAACCGAAATTCAAAGAATCCGGGATCGAAGTTTTAGGTGAACTTAATTGAAGAATTTTGTCAAAGAAAAACATTCTTGGACATTTGATATAAGGATTAATCAGTGATGGTGAATAATAATTGATTTTGTTTAATTCTGCATCAATTCTGGATTTGAAATCACGCTTGTAATCGTAATCCTCTACAGTAAATGCTTTTGCCCACTTATAAATTTGCGGTTCTTTTTTATCTTCCACAAAAGAATTTATTTCCAAAAGCTCCGGTGAAATTTCACTTACTCTAAGCAATGCCGAATGTCCTTCGCTACCATCTCCGCCAACGTAAGAAAGCCTTAA
>CAKVIN010000006.1 GCA_934754425.1 uncultured Candidatus Melainabacteria bacterium
AGGTAGGTAGCGTCGCTAACGCAAGACACAGGCAGGTGATATTGAAAATTTAATAACGAAAGTCGTCACGGGCCTGTGGCGCAGCGGTAGCGCAGAGGACTCATAATCCTTTGGTCGTGGGTTCGAATCCCTCCGGGCCCAAATTTAAAATTCAATAATAGCAACGGTTTTAGCCGTTGCTTTTTTGTTTTATATAGTCCAAATATCTATTAAGGCTAGTGACTTGCTGCAAAATTTTGCAACAAAAATAGTGCCCAAAAGCATGATAAACAAAGTATTTGTACCTAAATATCATAATTTGCATGAAATACACACACATTTATGATCCGCACACAGACCGCACACAAAATTATTTTTATATTAAATGTTGTTGCATTAATTTATATAATTTTTTCGCATTTATACCAGTATAAAAAAGTGATATCACATAAGGATTAGAAAACATTTTATTTGTTATATTATTCATTTTATTTTCGATAGGCTTCTTAGTATTAAAAGTAATATAATTAGAACCAGATATATTATCTAAATTGAGTTTTGTTACATCTGACCATTTAACAAAACCATATTCTGGTGTTTCAAAACCATTATTATCAATTCTCATAACTAATTTTTTCGGTTTTGATATGCCAATCAGACAACATATAATTCCACAAATGCCGAACATAAAAAGAAGCAAGCTTAATACATATATAGTCATATTTGAAAATAGAGAGTTCTCAAAGAAATTACTTATTGTTTCTTTGAAATACCAAGTTGCGAGCCCTAAAACAGTACAAATAATGAATTCAATCACGTGCATAAGATAAATTGATTTTTTCGTATATAAATTTAGAATATCTGCCATATTATTGAATTTACCTTTTATCTTTGGATTTTAAATCATATAATCTTCTAATAATTGTCCAATATTCTGGAAGATTACGAATATCCCAACCATTTATTAATGCAGCATCATCAAACATATCACATACCAAACGGTCGCTTAGTGAATATAAGTCAGAATATTTTTCAGCAAAAAGTCTTAAAATCATTTCAATATTTAATTTTGTGATTGGTGATATTTGGTGAATTGGTTGCATATTAGGAGTATCTAGCAATTTTTCCCAATAAGTCAAAGTGTTTAACCAAACAAGTTTATTTTCATTATAAGTATTTACATCAAAATGCATTATTGCATTACGTAATGTGTTTAGAGATGATACTTGTTGCTTTAAAATATTTAAATCAGGAACCATCTTATAAAAGATTTTTCTATAATTTTTATCTTTACGAATTTTTGCGTGTTCAGTTAATATATTTAAAACATCTATTAAATATGCATTATTTAAAAATTTGGTTAATTTTTCATTCTGAGTTTTCTTTGATTCAATTAAATCTTTAATTAGGTTTCTACCGTTTTGGATATATTTTTTATGATTTATTTTGTTTTGCAAATAAGGTATCAAACGAGAAAACGCAGAAGTTGGATATGTTTCAGTTAATGCAAAATACATTTTTTGCTTTAATGTTGTTTCAATATCCAAAACACGTTTATAAACTTTACTAAATTCTAAAACACTGTATCTATCCATAATTCAATAGTAGCATAAAATTATTATCTATACTATAAAAGCGGTTAAAACCATTCGGACATACATCCGGTTTTAACCGCCAAATTTGGTAACAGATAACCATTCGGACATACATCCGGTTACCCTGCATTTGATGCATAGTTACACCATAATTATGACACATGTGTGTACTTTTGTAAAGATTTTTTCATGAATTTGTAACAAATATTGACATTATTTTAATGTTTGTCAATTCTATTTGTTAGTATTTTTAATTTGTTGCAAAATTTAATCATTTTGTGCAAAATGATAGTTTATTTTCTTCGCACACAGTTAATTTATGCAATGGCTACAATCCAATACTTGTAATATATTAAACCATTAGTGAATAATTCTCATAATCCTTTGGTCGTGGGTTCGAATCCCTCCGGGCCCAAATTTTATATAAGCCGGTCATAGACCGGCTTTTTAAATGCTTAAAATTTACAAATATCATTCAATTTCCCTACTACTTTTATCAATTTGTCGTAGATTTGTCGGAGTTGAAAAGAAATCTCTAATGTTAAATCACTTCATCCGTGGAGAAAAACTAACTCTTTATTTTTTAACAAAAGGAAATTTTAACTTTGCTAAAAAGAAGAAATTTCTATCTTGCTCTTACATTAATTTGTAAAATATAGACAAATTGCTGAAGATATTATAAAATGGCTCTTGTAGGGCTTAGTACGAATGCTAAACTTCGTCACACACAATTGTTGAAGAAATTGGACGAAAGGAGGCTAAGCTATGGTGAGCAAAATAATAATGCTATTACTGGCATTTGCAATCGCAGTAATAGCATTAAAACTGTAAACTATAGGGTGTGAAGAAAGCTCTTAAGGTTTGCTTAGGTCTTAGGAGCTTCGCCCTACACTTATATTATTTATTATATTTCTTAGTTTGTCAATCAGTGAAGAATAACTTTTTTAAATTTACAAAGTATTATTGTAAAAGTTGACAAGTTGGGTGAAATAGTAGGTGAAATAGTAAATAATAAAAGAGCTGGGTGGCACTTGCTTAAGGTACCGTATAATCCCTGCTATGTGAGAAATAATTTTAGTGCTATTGCTATATTCACTATCGTTAGTAGTAGCATTATTATTTTGTACAACATAATAGCTACCTCTTTTCTTAGTCATTATTCCAATTGTTGATTGTGGCTAAGAAGTTAGTAGCGATTTTCCACTTGTACCCTGCAGATTAATTTTACAATAAATTTTCACATTTGTTCACAATAAAAAACGCTCAATGCCAATTGCAAAGAGCGTTTTTATATTTTTTATTTTTTTGATAATGCTATTTCTTTTTGCTATTTAATTTCTGCATCATCGGTGGCTTGAAGCTGTTTTGACTTGTAATTGTGGATGACTGCGTCAACCAATAAGTCGTAGGAAGAGCTTTTCTCTATATTAGGAAATTCCTCTTTCAATTGTTGTCTGACCATTGCTTCCAGCCTTTGTTCGTCAGCTCTTATTTTTAGTTCGTTGCTTGACAACGACTCTATATAATCTGCATTTGCTTGTCTTTGTGAACTTGCAAATGTCAATAAATTCGCTTTTGTATCTATTGCCTGTTTAAGTGACTTTAAAAATTTTAGGTTGAACATAACGACCTCTTTTAGTTTTATTACTACCTTCACTTGTATTTTTATAAAGTCCCCTAAAGGTAAAAATTGACCCTTTAGAAAAAAGTTGTTACAATTTTTTACATTTTAGAGAAATCTGTTAGTATTATATACTTATTTTTCAAACTCTTCAATAGTGCTAATCTATTATTTTTAATCTTTTCGTCCTTATCCATGACAAGTACATCATCAAAGAATTTTGTAACTACAGGATTAATTTGTGTTAAATCTTTTAAGTATTTAGCATAGTCTCCATCAAAGTTTACACTCTGAACAGCTTGATACAACGCTTTTTCCGCATCTTCTACAAATAATTCTTGTTTAACTTCGCCAGCTTCTTCTTTCAAAATTCTCAAAACTCTGTTTGCGTTTTCTATAAGTTTTTCATCAACACCACCAGAAATAGCTTTAACTCTTTCTAAATAATCTGATAAATCGAAACAAGGATTTACACTTGAGCAGGCTTCTAAAATATTTTTAGAATAATCGCTATTCAAGAAAATAATCAATCTTTGAACAAAGAATTCTTCCACATCTTTTTTCACATCAGCTTTAACAGGAAGTAATTCCAAGGTTTCATCAATAAGTTTTGATAAATCCAATTTTAAATTGTGTTCCAAAACAGTTTTGATAATACCTAAAGCTGCACGTCTTACACCTAACGGGTCAGAAGAACCGGTTGGTTTTTTGCCGGAAACAAATACTGCACAAATTGTATCCATTTTATCGGCAATACCAACAACTTGACCTTCAATAGATTTTGCTGTTTCACTATCAGCATTTAGTGGGAAATAGTGTTCTTTAATACCTTCTGCAACTTCCGGAGCTTCCTTTGATACTCTTGCATAATCAGCACCAATAAATCCTTGTAGTTCTGTAAATTCAAACACAAGATTTGTTGCTAAATCAGCTTTACAAAGCTCAGCAGTTCTTATTATAGAAGGACGATTTACACCTAAATCACTTGCAATTTTTTCTGAAAGTTTTACAATACGTTGAGTTTTATCATAAACTGAGCCCATACCTTTTTGGAAAGTCATACCTTTCAAGCTTTCAACATAAGCTTCAAGAGGTTTTTTAGTATCTTCATTAAAGAAGAATACTGCATCATCAAGTCTTGCTTTAATTACTCTCAAATTGCCGGCTTTAATATTTTCAAATTCATTACCGATGTAGTTTGTAATTGTGACGAATTTGTTGATTAATTTTCCGCTATCTTTTTTATACAAAGCGAAATATCTCTGGTGAGTTTCCATAACTGTAACTGCAACTTCTTGCGGAATTGTAAGAAATGCTTCGTCGAAATTACAAGTAACTGCAACTGGATATTCGCAAATAAATGTAACTTCTTCTAACAAATCATCAGAAATTTTTGTTATAGCATTTAATTTATCAGCTTCAGCTTTAGTTAATTCTAAAATACGTTCTTTTCTTTCATCTTGGTTAACAATAACCTTCGCATCTCTTAATTTTTCAACATATTCATCAGGGTTATTAATTACAATATTTTGTTTAGAGAATCTATGACCATTAGTTTTGTTAGATGATTCTTTATCAATAATAGTAATCTTAATTTCTTCGTTATCCAAAATTGAAAGCACCCATCTAATTGGACGAGAAAATTTAACGTCATTGTTTCCCCATCTCATAAAATGTGGACCTTGAAGTTTAGAGAAGATTACAGGAACATTTTCTTGCAACAAATCTTTTGTATTTTTGCCTTTGATAGAAATTTTTGCATGAAGGTAGTTGTCTTCAACATAAAGCTCATCAGGGGTTACACCGTTTTTCTTTGCAAAACCTTCACCGGCTTTAGTTAGATTGTTATTTTCATCAAATGCAACTTTTGCAATTGGACCTTTAACAACTTTTTCAACATCCGGTTGAGAAGCTGCAAGTCCTTCAACGATTACGGCAAGTCTTCTTGGAGTTGCCATAACATTAACTTTATCAAATTTTACATTACTATTATTTAAAAATGTTTCAAATCCGCTTTTTAATTGAGAAATTGCCATCGGTATAAACTTATATGGTAATTCTTCAACACCTATTTCCAATAAATATTTACTCATCTTTTTTCTCCATTTCTGCCTTGATTATACATAAAAACAAGCAAAAAGAAAAGAAGAGAGCATTTTTAAAGAAAAAATTTAAAATTACAATAAGCTATCTATTGCTTTTTTATAATCATCACATCCAAAAATATAACTTCCGGCAACAAGTGAATTTGCACCAAGTGATGTACAAATTTTTGAAGTCAAATTATTAATGCCACCATCCACTTGTATAATCAAATCTTCAGATGCGTTTTCTTTTATTTGTGGAATTTTCATTGCACAATCATGCATAAATTCTTGACCGCCAAACCCAGGTTCTACTGTCATAACCAAAACTAAATCCAAATCATTAAGTAAAGGCAAAATTTCTTTAGGTTCTGTTTTTGGCTTAATAGATATTCCGGCTTTTTTCCCACAAGATTTTATTTGCGCAACAATATCCGCTGCGTGTTCAATATCTTTACAAGCTTCTACATGGAAAGTTAATATATCGGAACCGGCTTTTGCAAAAGCTTCAATATATTTTTCCGGATTTTCAATCATCAAATGGGTATCCAATATTAAGTCAGTAGCTTTTCTTAATGACTTAACTACCGGAATACCAATAGAAATATTTGGAACAAA
Source organism: uncultured Candidatus Melainabacteria bacterium (assembly GCA_934754425.1). Lineage (GTDB taxonomy): Bacteria > Cyanobacteriota > Vampirovibrionia > Gastranaerophilales > Gastranaerophilaceae > CAG-196. Next base: position 5,898 of record CAKVIN010000006.1, read on the forward strand.
ATGACCATCCATGACGTCAACGTGAACCCATTTTGCACCTGCGGATTTGATTGCATTCACATCGTTTCCTAAATTCGCAAAATCTGCTGATAAAATTGATGGTGAGATAATAATATTTTTCATATATTTTATTGTATCACACACATAAATTTACGAGGAATTGGAGAAAAATTAACGAGTTATATTCTAATTCAAATTAATGTTGTTATTTTCCTCATTTTCGTCTATAATACTTAAAGTGAGGATTGTAAAATGGTTGATACTGATGAAATAAAAGATTATTTGCAAAAACTAAAACGAATAATTCGTGACCAATCTGATTTCGTTTTAGGTAATAAGCGTTTTATTAAAGCTGCTAGATTGCAAGATATTATGTGCTGTATTTTAGCAAAGTTGCCGGAATCTTATAAGAAGACTTTAAAAATCAGATCTGAAATTAAACGATATGATTCAGTAATGATGTTCGGACTTTTAACTAAAGCTTTTAGTAAAAAATTCTTTTTGGATAACAGCTTATGCATAATTGATTTTGTGTCAGTAAACAAGCTCATAGACGGAATAAGTTCTTCAATAGTACGTGACATTAGGTCAATCGAAGGGATATCCGAATAACCTTCTTGATAAGCATGCCAAAAGCGTTGACTTTTATTAGATGTTTGTTATACAATTTTGGTGACTATCATAAAAAAATACGGAGTAGAAAATGAATTCACAACAAGATGTTATATACGGTTTGATGAATGAGCTGGAAGAAGCTCTTGATAATAAAGGGATGCCGCTGTTAGGTTTTTCTGTTGTGAGAAAAGATACTGTAACAAATATTCTTGATAAATTATATGCAGCACTTCCTGATGAAATCAAGGAAGCAAGAGCTTTGTTAAGACGTAAAGATGAATTGCAATATGAAGCACAACAAAGAGCAGAAAAAGTTGTTGCTGATGCCCAAACTGAAGCAAATCGTCTTCTTAGCGAATCTGATTTATTAAGAGCAGTTCAAAGAGAAGCAGAAAAAATTAAAGAACAAGTTATTGCGGATTGCGAAGAAATTAAGCGCAAGGCAATGGATGAAGCTGAAAGCGTAAGAATTCAAGCTAATGATGAAGCGACTAGAATTAAAGACGGCGCAACTGTTTATGCAGAACAAGTGCTTACTAATTTAGAACAAAATCTTGGTCAACTTCAAGAAGTGGTAAAAAATGGACAACTTCAATTAGAAAGAAGAAGAATTGAAGCAGATGAACAACAAGCAAGTTTTGCTAATCAACGTCCGGAATACGCACAAGATTTTAAAGTTCAATAGTTTTGACAACAAGTATTATACGAAGCAGAAAGTTAGTTTAAAATTAATTTTCTGCTTTTTTAGTTTTGTTTTTCAAATATTTAGCGCCAACAAAAATTATTGATAATGCACAACTTATTGCTACACCTATTTTCAATATTTTTGATTGCTGGTTGTTTTCTTTTTGCTCTAAAATTTTTTTATATTTTACCATTTTTTTATATAATTTTGTTTCAGTTTTATCTAAACCTTTTGCTTCAAAATTCTTAATCAAAGCATCCATTGGATTATACCCTTCACCATTAGATAAAGCTTTAAAATATTTATTCTCATAATCCTGCGCAATTTGTGATGTATAATTTTTTGTTTTGTCGATATTATTCAAAAAATTTTCTTTTTGTCCAAGCGCATTACTGAAAAACAACATATTATTATAAGCCGCAGCCGGTTCTGCCAATTTTGCTTTTACAAATTCTTGTTCTTTTGCTAATTTTGATTTTGGTATCTTTAGGATACCGGATAAAACATTAGCTTGTTCTTGATTATAATGGATTTGAGCAGAATCATGATTTGTTGCTCCAATAATAAAACTTTGTGGTTGCCAATTGCGTTCCAAAAATGCGTGATTACTACCCCAGTCGTTTGAAAGATAATCAGAAGTATAAATTTTTATCCTATCTTTTACGCAAGGTTTAAGATTGTATCCGTCATAAATATTAAAATTATCCGGCGAAGTTGCAAATTCGTACATAATATTGTTAAAATTTTCGCCCTTGCATTTTTTTATTTCATTTTCAATTATGTTTAAAATTTTGTTGTCATAATTTTGTCTTTTTATTTCATTACCCTTGTACAAAGGTTGCGAAATGTAAGTCCAAGCTGCATCAATTCTTATTCCGTCAAAATGTTCTGCATAAAATTTCACTTTTTCTCTTAATAGTTTTTCTCCCTCTGCAGATTCGAAATTGAGCGCAGGTAATCCCCAACCGATTGTTGTATCTTTATGAAATGCTTTCGGGTTTGCCCATATTTCATCAAAAGAAAAACCGCACAACATATCACCATCAAGTTTTAAACCTTTTTTGTTTAATTCATTTTTTGCATTTTTCAAACTATCTTCTGCTAAAAATTGTTTAAAATAATAAAAATCCATTTCTTTATTTTTTATTTTTTTAATTTCTTGAATTCTTTTTTGTCGCTCATCAGGATTCACAATATCAGAATTAAAAAGATTTTTATCTAAATTGTTCCAAGTTTTATAATCATGAGAATTATTAATCTCTCTTAGCATTCTATATAAAGCTTTTGCTTCTAATCGACTTTCATTCTCTTTCTTGAAAAGTTCAAATTCTTTTTTGTATTTCCCTTCTTCAAAGATTTTATGCAAAAGTTTTTCTTGTGGTGAATCTTTGCCGATAACATTTTCAAAACGAACATTTGAATTATTTCTGTCAATGATTAATTTGGAATAGTCTTCTGGGTTTGCATATTTTTTTATATCAATATTTTGTTCTCCCAAATCCATAGATGTGCCGGAATAAATCGGATATTCTCCATTGTGATTGTGATATTGACCAATGGGAAGCAGTTGAATTTCGTTTATTCCCCAATATGTTTTTGCAAATTCAAAAAAATCTAAACTCTCTTTTGTGCCTAAATTTCCAACTCCGGTTTTATTTGGCAAAGATGTAGAAGGAACTATTAATAATGATTTGCCTCGATTACCGACTTTATATTTTGCTTGCTGCAAAGTATTTTGATAATCAGAAATTTCATTATTTTTGAGTTTTCTTTGGAATGTTATATTATTTATTGCGCAAATTTTCATAACTACACACCTATTTATATTAAAACCTAATAAATATTAAATTTGCGGTTTTATGTAGATTTGTTAAATATACATTCTAAAAATTGCAATAACTCTTTATTTACTGTAACATTTGAGATATGAGTGTGAATAAGGAGGACTCTTAATGTTCAAAAAATTATTAAAAGGGGTGGTAGCGTTAGGTATTTTGTTAATGCTTAATAATCCTGCGCAAGCTTTTTATACCGATATGAGCGAAAGTCATTGGGCATATCAGTCAATTAAATTTTTAACAGAAATTGGGGTTTTAGTAGGATATCCTGATGGAACTTACAAACCTGATATTCCTGTAACAAGAGCTGAATTTGCGTCTATGGCGATTAAAGCTTTGGGACAAGAAGATGCAAATGTAACACAAGACATTCACTTTTCTGATATAGAACCAAATTTTTGGGCTTACAATATTATTAAAAAAGCAGTTTATTTTGATTTAATTCCTGATGCAGACGGACAAAGATTCAGACCATATGAATCTGTTACCAGAGCAGAAGCTATAACAATTGCTGTAAACGCTTTAACAACTTCACAAATTAGCGAACAAAGAGCAAAAGATATTATTTCTAAAAGCTATGAAGATTATGCACAAATGCCAGCATGGTTTTTGATTGCAGCAGGAAAAGCACAATTGCTTGACTTAATCATTGTAATGCCAGGTAACGAAGGTAAATTAGAATCAGATAGACCTGCAAACAGAGCCGAAGTTGCAGCTATTTTATACAAAATGATGCAAGAAGCTAAACTTAATCCAAATGCTAAGCTTGCTGAAAATATGCAAAAAAGAACCGCAGAAGGTTATATCGTAGATAACGTAAGAGTTCAAGGTTCTATTGGTATTATTCCTGCCGGTGCAATTATTCCTATCAAAATGGAAACAGTTGTTGGTTCTCAAATTTCTAACGTAGCTGATATTTATACAGCAAAAGCTCCAAAAAACATTGTTACAAAAGATAAATACCTTTTGATTTCAGAAGGTAGTGACTTGAAAGGTCAAGTAAAATTTGTACAACGTGGTAAAACATTCAAACAAAATGGTCAAGTTATCGTTAAAAATGAACTTCTTGTAACTCCAAACGACCAAGCGGTTATGTTATATGGTGTTGCAACTCTTGACCCATCAAAAATCGGCTTCTGGAGAAGAATATTCAAGGGTGCAAAAGTTTTAACAATGCCTGGACAAATTGTTAACATCAGACTTCTTGGACCATTAAAAATTGATTTAACTAACGGTTATATTTATGAATAGTTAGTTAGTGATAAATAGAACTTAGAAACGCTCTTGATTCAATCAAGAGCGTTTTTTTATATAAATTTTTTTATGAAACCAATTTATTTATTTCGTTGGAAAAATTTTGCAATATCTTTATGTTCAATAATATGTGAAATCGGTCTACCGTGAGGACAAGTAAAAGGCTTTTCGCAAGTTCTCCAATTTTTAATAATTTCTTGCATCTGGAAACTATTCAAATAAGTATTCGCTTTTACTGCAGCTTTGCACGAAGTTGTAATCAAAATTTGCTCTTCTATATTATCAATATCGCCTGAAATATGTTCTAAAATGTCTGCAAGAATTTCTTTTGGTGAAATTTTTGATATCAGTTGCGGAACTTTTCTAAAAATAGCTTCCTTTTCGGATAAGAAATCTATTTGATACCCAAATTTTTCCAATTTGTCTTTATTTGATTCAAGAATATTTTTATCGCTCGGTGAAATTTCTAATACATCAGAAATAAAAAGTAGCTGACAATCAACATTTTTTGATTTTTTTAGTTTTTCATAAATATATCTTTCTTCTGCAATATGCTGATCCACTATTTCCAAGCCATCTTCATGTTCAATCAAGATATAAGTTTTTTTATATTGCCCAATTATCACATCTTCTTGTTCTACGTGTTTTTCTGCAACGATTTTTGCTTGTTCAGGTTGTATAAACGCAGATTGCTTAGGCATCAAATCTGTTTCTTGTTTTTTAGAAACTTGCGCCGGTTTAGGAAAAGAGATAATTTCTGATTTCTTTTCTTCCAAATCAGTTGTAGCTATTGGTTTATTAAAAACTTCTCCTATATTAAAATTTGATTCGACATAAATATCATCATTTTGTTTTGTTTCTACGGGTTCAATTTTTGGCTGAACAACAATTTGTGGAGTCGGTTTTTCAATGATTCCGGATAAAGCCATATCAATTGATGAATAAATAAAATTAAAAATCTGGTTCGGATTTTTGTATCGAACTTCCTTTTTTGTCGGATGAACATTCACATCAACATCCTCAGGCGGAATATTTATATTCAAAATGATAAACGGATATCTTGAACCAATAAGACTTTTGTAAGCTGTATCAATCGCTTTTTGGAATACCGGACATTTTACTGTACGAGAATTTACGTACATATAATAATCTTTTTTGCTCGCTCTTGTATAATCCGGAGTACTTACGTAACCTGAAATTTCTAACCCTGAAATCTTGTCAGTCTTATAAACTTTTCTTAAATTTTTTGCAACTTCTTCTGAAAATAGTTCTTTTGTGACTTGCAGCAAATCACCTTGACCGGTTGTTTTTAATGTAGTTTTTCCATTATTTTTCAGTTCAAACGCAACTTCCGGATGAGCTAACGCTAATGATTGAATGAGTTCACTAATGTAAGCGAATTCTGTTTTTTGAGATTTTAAAAATTTTAATCTTGCAGGAAGATTATAAAATAAATCTCTAATTTCCATTATTGTTCCGATTGCACAACCGGTTTGAGATTTTTTTACTTCAGAATTTTCACACTCAACTTTTGTTCCGTAATCAAAATCCGCAGTCCTTGTTGTACAAGTTAGTTTTGAAATAGAAATAATACTCGCTAAAGCTTCTCCTCTAAAGCCCATTGTTTTTACGGCATACAAATCCTCGCCGGTTTTAATTTTGCTTGTTGCGTGTTTAGAAAAAGCCAACACAATATCGTCAGGATGAATGCCTGAGCCATTATCTGCTACACGAATATTGCGACATTCGTTAGAAATTTCTATACTAACCTTTTTTGCTCCCGCATCAACAGAATTCTCAACAAGCTCTTTTACAACAGAATAAGGACGTTCAATAACTTCGCCTGCTGCAATTTGATTTATAACATTTTTTGATAGTTGAACAATTCTTCCCAAAACCGAACTCCCCCGTTTATTATAACGTAAAAATATTAATGTGCAAAAGGGGGAAATATAGGTGAGAAAGGTGGGAAATATTAGAAACGGTGGGAACGCTAACGCTTTTCCCACCAAAAAACTTTTATTATTTAATTGAATTATTTCGCTTGAACTTCATCTGGTGTAAATATCCACCTTTTACCGAATAATATTTTATCTTTTTGTATGACTACAATTTGTGCAATATTTGGTTCAAGCTCTACCAACAATTTGACGTCATCCGGAAAATCTTTTTGTAAATGGTCTTGTACATTACCATAATTACCTTCTATAAAATCTAAAATGTCATAATATTCTGTTATTTTATTCATTCTTTTTATGTCATCAAAAATTTTACTTTTTGTATTGTCAACTTTATCTTGAGTGTTTAAGCTATATAAGTTATATTGATTAAATTCCATTTTAAACCTTTCATCGTTGTTATGTAATACTTTTAGTTAATTGGGGATATTTTTATATCCCCAATTAATAATTGAATAATTTAAAATCTTTTAGTGCGCACCATTACGTTTAGCATCTAATTCGGCAACTACTCTATAAGCTACGAGTTCTAACATTTCATTAAATTCTTCTTCTTGAGTTGCTGCTCTAGGTTGAGTATGTTCTTTAGGTTTTTCTCTATCTGGGTGAAAAAATCTTCCCCAATCAATATTTCCCATACTGCTATAACAAACTTCGCCAGGCTTAATGCTTTCTGTTTCTGTGTTACCAGAAGGTTTTAATGTTGGTTTTTTATAGCTTGTTTCTTCTGTTTTTTTTGTTTTTTCTGTGTTTACTTTTGGTTGTAAATTTGTAAATTTAGTTTGAAATTTTCTATTAATTAATACCATAATAAATTCCTTTCTTTTTACTTTCTTAATATCTGTTACATCAAATTTATATTTTATTTTTTATTTTATTTTGGTCTACCTTTTGGATGTTTCTTTTTAATTTTCATTTTAATTCCTTTTTATTTTGTTTTGCTTATGTTTCTTATTACGGCATATTTTTCAAAAACTTTAGGGCAAATTGAAAAAGTAGAGCGCTATACTACTACTACTACTACTACTACGTTTGCGCCAATTGTAACGATTTTTCAATTTGCTTAACATATGAAAATATATTAATAAATTCCTTAATAATTCTTAATAATTGTACATGTTTTGATAAAAATTTTGTTTTTCGCGCCTTGTTAAATTACAAAACCGAAAAATATTAATGTGTAAAAGGGGGAAATATAGGTGAGAAAGGGGGGAAATATTAGAAACGGTGGGAACGCTGACGCTTTTCCCACCCTACCGTGTATAACGCAAAAAATATTTTTCCTACATTTTAATATTATTACCTAAAATTCCATTTTAGATAAAGTTTGAAAATAAAAATCGTAGGGTGGGAAAAGCGTTAGCGTTCCCACCGAAAAACTTATTTTTAGCTTGAAAATGACACGATGATATTATATAATAATAATGTAAGGGAAAAGCCCTAGCTGGAACTAGGACTTAACCGTTTCCTTTACAATACGGATTGTAAAGTAGCTATCATCACAACAAAGGCGATAGCTATTTTTATTAGCAATCTGTACAAGTTCAACCTCCTTTCCTCGACTGTATAACCGTAATACTGTTGTTCGAGCGGTAGGTTGTCAGAACGGCTCCCTTATTTACATTATTGAATTTTCAAAGTATGTTTCGAAAGAGTATCACAAAAACTCAAGGTGCGCATAGCTCAAGTTTGATTATTAATAGTAAAAAGGTGGGAACACTGGCGCTTTTCCCACCCTACCGTGTTTAACGCAAAAAATGTTTTTCCTGCATTTTCAATATTATTACCCAAAATTCCATTTTAAATAAAGTTTGAAAATAAAAATCGTAGGGTGGGAAAAGCGTCAGCGTTCCCACCAAAAAACCATGTTTAACGCAAAAAATGTTTTTCCTGCATTTTCAATATTATTACCTAAAATTCCATTTTAGATAAAATTTAAAAATAAAAATCGTAGGGTGGGAAAAGCGCCAGCGTTCCCACCAAAAACTTTTACCAAAAATTAATACTTTTTCTATTCTGTTTGTCAATCATTTTCGCCTCTACGCATCTAATCTCCTTTTACTCCATTTTTATTTTTGAGATATAATAAAATTAATAAATACAGGAGTAAAACAAATGGCAAAGGGTAAAAAAATCAAAGTAGCGTTTCCTCATATGGGAACAATTTCTATAGCTTGGGCGGCAGGACTTAGAAAAATTGGAGTAGAACCTTATGTTCCGCCATATACAAGCAAAAAAACTTTATCATACGGAACAAAAAATTCGCCTGAAGCAATTTGTTTACCTTATAAATTAATACTTGGTAATTTTATAGAAGCTATAGAAGGCGGAGCCGACTATGTTGCAATGATTACATCTCCGGGAATTTGTCGTTTAGGTGAATACGGAACAAATATTCACACAACTCTTAAAGAACTCGGTTACAACGCTAACTATATTGAATTATCACTATATGATGGTATAAAAGGGCTTTATAACTTTTTGAGAGATGTTTCAGGTAAGAATGACCCGATTTTAATTTTGAGAGCAATCAATATAACAATGCGTAAGATTTTTGCTATTGATGATTTGGATACAGCTCTTTCTTATTATAGAGCTCGTGAAATCAAGTTTGGTGATGCAGAAAGAAATTACAAAAAAGCTTTAAAAATGATTGATAAAGCAAACTCTACACACGATTTAAAAATCGCTTACGAAAGAGCTCTTAAAGAGATTGAAAAAACAGAAATTGATCCAAATAGAGAAGTTTTGAATGTTGATATTACAGGAGAAATTTTCCTTGTTAACGATGAATTTTCTAACCAAAATATTGAACGTGAACTTGGAAAAATGGGAGTTCAAACCAGAAGAAGCCTAACTGTTGGAAGTTTCTTAAAAGATGCAATCATACCAAAAGCTTTTAGACCACCGGAAACTCATTTACAGAGAGCAGAAAGAATGGCTCGTCCTTATTTGATGAGAGATATTGGTGGTGATGCATTGGAATGTGTTTCTGATGTAGTTTTTGCTGATGAAAAAGGTAAAGATGGTATTATCCACATTTCTCCATTTACTTGTATGCCGGAAATTATGTCACAAAACATTTTTCCTACAATGAGAGAAAACCACGAAATTCCGATTTTAACATTAATTATGGATGAACAAACAGGAAAAGCCGGATATATAACCAGATTAGAAGCTTTTGTTGACTTGATGCGCCGTAAAAAACGTGCAAAACTAGGTAAATTAAAGACACGCATATAGTACTAATTTTTATTTTAGGAGAAAATTTTATGTTAATAATGTTCGCAGTTGCACTTTTAATGAGCATGGTATTATGCTTATTATTTGGTGTTCCTTATATAGATTTTTTACGAAAAAAAACTATAGGACAGTATATTCTTGATGTTGCACCGGAATCACACGCTAAGAAAGCAGGCACTCCCACAACTGGCGGAGTTTTTATAATTTTGGCAATTATTTTGGCTTCAATAGTGACTTTATTTATGGCGCAACATATGGATAAGTCGGCTTGGATTATTTTAATCACACTTATGTTCATGGCATTAGCAGGATTTCAAGATGATTATTTGAAAATCAAAGGACATGAAAACAAAGGATTAAGCCCTAGAGGGAAATTAATCCGACAAATTCTCATTGCTCTTATTCCTACTATTTATGCCATGAATACATATGGCACAGTCATAACACTTGGAAGCCACACTTTTGAATTGGGTATTTTGTATCCATTATTTACTGTTTTTGTTATAACAGGTGCTTCAAATGCATATAACTTAACCGATGGATTGGATGGACTTGCTGCAGCTACAGGAATTCCAGCTTTTGCAGCGTGCGGATATTTGGCATTATTAGATGGGCATGATGCAGCTGCCATAATTGCTGCAACCGTTATTGGTGCATTGATTGGCTTTTTGAAATTCAATAGACCAAAAGCACAAGTATTTATGGGTGACACTGGCTCTTTAGCTCTTGGTGGTTTACTTGGTACTCTTGCAGTGATTGGAAGATGTGAATTACTTCTTGCTCTTTTTGGCGGTATTTTTGTTGTAGAAACCTTGTCTGTAATAATGCAAGTTACAAGTTTTAAGCTAACAGGTAAGAGAATTTTCAAAATGTCACCAATTCACCATCATTTTGAATTATGTGGACATTCTGAAAAAAGAATTGTTTTAGAATTCGCAATAGCATCTTTCTTATTTTCTATTGCATCAGTTCTTGTATATTTTTTAATGTCTTAGAAAATTAAAATTTTTAAAATTAAAAAAGGCGAAGTTTCAATAGAAACTTCGCCTTTTTAATACTCAAAATACTTGTTTTATGATTTAATCAATAAACTAGCGCCGATTACCCCTGCTGTATTACCTAATTGAGCAGGAACAACTTGAACATTCTTTTGAATAGTCATTGCACGTTTTGCAATTGTTTCTCTGATAGGTTCAAGCAAGATATCGCCGGCATCGGCAACACCACCACCAATAATAATTTTTTCAGGGTTAAGAAGATTAACAACACTTGTTAATCCCATACCAATGTATTCACCCATAATTCTGAAGATTTGTTTTGCAACAGGATCACCTTCTTTTGCGGCAACAGCAACAATATAAGGAGTGATGTCAGGATTAGCAAGCTCTCTGTATTTTGTTGATTTGCCACCTCTGATATATTCTTCTGCCATAGCTACAATGCTTGGGCCTGAAGCATAAGCTTCTAAACAACCTCTGTCGCCACAACCACAAAGAGGGCCACCTTGCATATTTAATTTAATATGACCGATTTCACCGGCAGCATTATCAGCACCACGAACTAATTTACCATTGATTACAAGTCCTGAACCAATACCTGTTCCAACTGTAATACAAATCAAGTTTTCACATCCAACACCTGCACCATAATTTAATTCACCTAAAGCAGCTGTTCTAACATCGTTATCAACACGAGTTGGAATACCGAATTCTTTTTCCATAATACTTGCAATCGGAACATTTACCCATCCAGGGATATTAGGAGCAAGTCTTACAATACCTTTTTTGCAATCAATTTGTCCAGGGAAACCAAAACCCATACCTTCGATGTCTTCAGCTTTCATTTTTGTTTCTTTAAGCAAATCTCTGATTGCATCTTTCATACTATTAATTGTGTATTCATAACCCATTTCTGCTCTAGTTGGGATAGAATTTGAATAAATAATTTTACCTTTATCGCTTACAAGTGCGATTTTAACATTGGTTCCACCTACGTCAATACCAATTCTTTGTGCCATTTATAAATCTCCTTCCTATAACTAATAATTGTCTAAATTTTAACACAAATACAGTAATTTCAAAACAAAAAGCATTATTTGTGATAAAATCATCTTATGTTTAGACACATTGCACCGATTATTTTATTATTAATTTCAAATATTTTTATGACATTTGCTTGGTATGGGCACTTGCGTTTTAGAAGCCTGCCAATTTTAATTGTCATTCTAGCAAGTTGGGGTATAGCATTTTTTGAATACTGTTTTCAAGTCCCTGCAAATAGAATTGGATATGATTGTTATAATGCAGTACAACTTAAGACAATACAAGAAGTAATTACGCTAACTGTATTCTCATTTTTTTCCGTATTATATCTTAAAGAACAATTCAAATGGAATTATTTGATAGGATTTATATTCATCATTCTGGCTGTATTTTTTATTTTCAAAAAATAAAAAATTATTTACTAACTTTTGAATAATGTTCGTTGAAAAATTCTTCAAATCTATCTTCCAAAATTGCTTGTCTGGATTTTTTTGCAAAATCAATTAAGAATTTGATGTTATGAATAGACATCAATGCTTGCCCCGTGCCTTCATTACATTTGTATAAATGTCTTAAATAAGCTTTAGAATGATTTTTGCAACAATAACAATCACAATTTTCATCCAAAGGAGTTGGGTCTTCACGGAATTTAGCGTTCTTAATCTGTTTTTTGCCTTCATAAGTAAAGAAAGAACCGTGTCTTGCATTACGTGTTGGCAGAACACAATCAAACATATCTACGCCACGTTTGATTCCGTCTAACAAATCTTCCGGAGTTCCAACTCCCATAAGGTATCTAGGTTTATCGTGCGGAAGCAATGGCGCAGTTAGTTCAACAAAGTGATTCATTGTTTCTTTATCTTCACCAACACTTAAACCGCCGATTGCGTAACCAACAGCCGGAATTGATGAAACAAACGCTGCACTTTCACGTCTTAAATCATCATAGAACGCTCCTTGACAAATTGGGAATAGTGCTTGATTAGTAGAAGTTTTAGCTTTAACGCATCTTTCTAACCATCTGTGTGTTCTCTCCATTGCTGCTTTTGCAGTCTTGTAATCGCAAGGGAATGGAGCGCACCAATCGAATGCCATTATTATATCAGCGCCGATTGCTTGTTGAATTTCCATGGAGACTTCCGGACTTATAAAGTGCTTTTTACCATCGATTGGGTCACGGAATTCTACCCCTTCTTCGGTAATTTTGCGCAAGTGAGCTAGTGAAAATACCTGAAAACCACCAGAATCAGTTAAAACAGGTTTTTCCCAGTTCATCCATTTGTGAATTCCGCCAAATTTTTCGATTAGTTTATGTCCGGCTCTTAAATACAAGTGATAAGAATTTGACAGGATAATTTGTGCACCTGTATCATACAAATTGTTATTTGTAACAAGTTTTACGGTAGAATTTGTTCCTACTGGCATAAAAATAGGTGTTTCGATATCACCGTGAGGAGTATGGAGAATTCCTGCACGTGCGCCTGTTTTTTTATCTATATGAATTAATTCGTAACTAAATCCTTCTGTCATATTTTTCTTTCTCTTATGTGTTTTAAGTATTTGGTGGGTACGCAATTCCAAGATTGTTTCAATATTTGATTACTTGTTTACGCTTTACCCACCCTACGATTATTATATAAAATACGTTTATCAAACAAATTTTTGGTATTTGGTGGGTACGCAATTCCGAGATTGTTTCAATATTTGATTACTTGTTTATGCTTTACCCACCCTACGATTTATATATAAAATACGTTTATTAAACATTTTTATTTTTTCAATGTAGGGTGGGTAAAGCTGAAATCAATTTAGCAAAGTCGCATCAATTATGAAATGCGTACCCACCAAAAACTTTATAAAAACCGACCCATTGTCTACGTGCATTCCCTAGAATTACATTTTTTCTTGTAGTCTCACTTTGAGGCGGAGCTTGTAGTTTTAATGCAAATTTGTAGTTTTCACCAAGCAGCCGACCAAATGTCTACGTGTGTTCCCTAGAATCACATTTTGCTAGTAGTCCCACTTCGAGGCGAAGCTTGTAGTTGTTAAACAAACTGGTTGTTTCACCAAGTAGCCGACCTAATGTTTACGTGCGTAGCACCTAGCTTTGGAATCTTTCTTCGTCATAAGTAATCATTTCAAGCATTGATTGCCAATTATCGAAGATTTCTTCCGGCTTGAAGTATAAACCAATTTCTCTAGTGGCACTTTCTGGTGAATCAGAAGCGTGGATTACGTTGTATTCCATAACTTGAGCAAAGTCAGCTCTAATTGTACCAACATCGGCTTTCATAGGGCTTGTTGCACCTACGATATGACGAACGCTTTCGATTGCTTCGTAGCCTTCAATTACCATAGCTACAACCGGCCCACTTGTAATATAATGTACAAGTCTTGGGTAGAATGGCTTACCGTGATGTTCTTCATAATGTTTCGCTGCTAATTCAGGTGATACTTGAAGCAACTTCATTGCAACTATCTTAAACCCTTTGTTTTCGAATCTTTCAAGGATTTTTCCGATTAAACCTCTTTTAACACCATCCGGTTTAATAGCAACAAATGTTCTTTCTTCTGTTTTCATAACCTCTCCTATTTATATACTAATATCAAGTAAAACCATTATAATTTTATCACGGGAAATTACCCAATCATGACTATTAGAACACAAAGCCCGAGAAAAGTAAAGAGTTGAGATTGAATAATAACGCATTATGCAGTTATTTATGTATGTTATAATTCAATTATGAAAAAATTTTTCTTGTCACTTTTAGATTTAATATACAAAAAGAAGTGTTATTTCTGCTCATCTTCAAAATCGTCACTCAAGATGTGCCCCAAATGTTATGATGAGATGATTTATGGCAACTTCTTTGCACAAAGAATTATTGATGGAATTAACGTATATTCTTGTGGCATTTATGAAAAAACACTCCAGAAATTGATTAGAGGATTAAAATATCATAATCAAAAAGAACTTGCTTATTATCTTGCTAAATTCATGTATGAATATTGGATTCAGCTTGATGATAAACGTAAATTTCAGGTTATTCCAACTCCATTACACGAAAATAGGATTAAAAAACGAAAATATAATCACATGGAATTGGTTGCGGAAGAATTTTGTGTATTGAGTGGTTTTAGTTTAAACAATGATTTAATAAAACGGGTTAAGGATACAAAACCGCAATACAAATTATCCAGACAAGAGAGATTAAAAAATCTTTCAGAAGCGTTTGAAGTCGATATTACAAAAAACTCAAACATGCCGGTTTTGATTTTAGATGATATTTGTACAACAGGCTCTACTTTTGAAGAAATGATTAAAACACTTAAAAATAATGGAATTACAGATATTGTTTGTCTTGCGGCATCAAGCCCATAGGTGCTACGCACGTAGACAAATGGTCGGCTTCATGGTGAAAATTACAAGATTGTATAAAAACTACCAGCTTCGCCTCAAAGTTGGGCTACAAGTTTTTTGTTTACCCCCGCACGTAGACAAATGGTCGGCTTCATGGTGAAAATTACAAGATTATATAAAAACTACCAGCTCCGCCTCAAAGTGTCACTACAAGTAGGTCAGGCATTGCCTGACAAAAAATTGTGCTTCCTCGCTTATTATGGGATGTGGAAAATTATTCCGGTTTCATCTCTTTCAAAATATCGTTAAAAACACTTTGCCAATCACCAATTGAATGTTGGCGGAAAAGTTTTACGCTATCGTACCAATCACAAACGCTTAAATCTGTGTGCCATCTCCAATTAACTTCATATGGCAGAATTACCCAACAAGGTATTCCCATAGCACCTGCAAGATGGGCAAGAGAAGTATCATTACAAATCACCAAATCCAAATTACTTAAAGCTGCAGCAGTTTGTCCAAAGTCGATTAAATCCTTGCCTATATCAATAATTTCATCAAGTTCTTTTACATCTTCTGAACCTTCAAAAGTCTGGAACGAATAATATTGTGTATTTTCAACTCCTATCAACGGTTTAAAGAAATGTGTCGGAATAACTCTATCTTGGTCATAATACGTATTTCCTTGCCACTTTATGCCGACCTTAATTTTATCATTTTCAAAGAATTTCTTTTTATATTCAGCTGCGAGCTCTTTGTTTGGTCTAATATAACCTTCTGGATAAGCAAAAACTTTATCACCTTTGAGTTTAAGTAAATATGGCAGGCTCAAAAGCGGAGCGTGAACATCGAAATTCATATCACATTCCGGAATATATTTATCAATAATTTCATCTATGCCGAGCGGATTATCTCTAAATAGAGGCACCAGTTGTTTTTGCGGTAAAAACAATATTTTTTTACATTTTTCTGCAAGTAATGGTAAATATCTTGCAAACATAATTACATCACCAAAACCTGCTTCGTAATAAACATAAATCGTTTTGTCTTTAATATTTTCACCCTTCCACAAATTTTCTTTTGTAGCTTTATTCGGATAAGTTTTATTTTGAAGAGCAATTGCTGTTTCCCGACAAAGACGCGTTTCAAAAAGTTTTAAACCCTTATCATAATTTTTTGTTCTCATTAATGCAAGACTCAAAAAATAGTCTGTATCAATATCATTAGGTTTAATTTTTTTACAAATCTTAAGAGCTGAAACTGCATTTTCTGTTTCACCTTCAATACTGTAAAGATGAGATAAATTAAACCAAGCTATATATGAAGCCGGATTGATTTTTAATGCTTTATCATAAAATTGAATAGCGGTTTTGATATTTTTCATTTTTTTATTAGCTAAAGCAATGTTAAAAAGCAACGAAAAATTATCAGGAAATTTTTGTAAAATTTCTTTTTCTCTGGCAATAATTTGACGGAATAGACCGGCTCTAACGTACGCTTGGATTAGCGTTTCATAAAAATAAACTTCCGGTTTTAATTCAACCGCTTTTTCAATCCAATTGATTGCAGAAATAACATCATTTTGTTGTAATTTTAAAACGCCAAGCAAATTATAGACTTCCGCATTTTTGCTATCTTGTTCTAAAACATTTTGGTAAGCTTCTTCTGCAGCTTCAAGCTTGCCATCTTGATGAAAAGCAAAACCAATATCAATAAGTTTATTTATATCTTCATTTGTCACGGACATATATTCTCTCTTCTTTATTCCAATAATAACATTTTACCTGAAATTTGTAAAAAAATCATCAAGGAATATATTTGTTTAGTTAGTTATTATACATCGTCTTGTGCTATGTCATTACGAGGAACGTATTTCACTTCACTTCCAAATGTGTAGTGTATAACCTACAAGCTAGTAAGTTTAGTGTAAAACGAAGTAATCCAGTTAGATGTAATTTCTGGATTGCCACGAAAATCATAGATTTTCTCGCAATGACGGCAAACTGACAAGTAGAACTACAGACCGTTTTAAAACAACTTTCAATTTTCCACTTTCAATTTTCAACTTAAGAAAGCCGACCCAATGTCTACGTGCGGGGGTAAATAAGCATTGAACTTGTAGTTCCACTTCGAGGCGGAGTTGGTAGTTATTATATAATCTTGTAGTTTCATCTAGAAGCCGACCCAATATCTACGTACGTACCCTAATAATTACATTAATCTTGTAGTCCCACTTTGAGGCGGAGTTGGTAGTTATTATATAATCTTGTAGTACTTACTATGCAGCCGACCCAATGACTACGTGCGTACCCTAACAATTACATTAAACTTGTAGTCCCACTTCGAGGCGGAGCTGGTAGGTAAAAAGACAATCTGGTAATTATCACCAAGAAGCCGACCCAATGTCTACGTGCGTAGCACCGTAGCACACAAAGAAAAGCTGCCATTAGAGAGGCAGCTTAGAACATATATATGTTTTTCATGTTAAATAGAACTTGTTATTAGAGCGAAAGTGTTTTATACTCCAAATTCTGCTCTGTAAAATCAATTGGTGTGTTGTAGTCATACGGAACAAATACACTAATTTCACTTTTTTGTGGAAGTTCTTCTAATCCGTAAGCGTCAATAAATTTTTCATCCAATTTAAGTGTGTATTTCCCCGGGGCAAGCCCTGAAATGTAGTATTCACCGGTGGAATCTACAGTTGAATAATTAACTTCTTCTCCGTTTTCGTCAAGAAGTACTACGACAAAATCGGTTATTTTCAAATCTCTTGCGAAATCATCAAATATTTGTAGCTTACCTGAAACAGAACCGACTGTGCTGATTAAAGGTATTTCTAAACGTGTGGTTTGTCCGCCATCGATTTTAATCGTTTTAGTGATTAAATCATTAGAAAGAGGAGCAACAGTGATTGGCAGCTCATTCATATCAATAGAAACTTTGTAAACACCTTCTTCAAGGCTTGAAGAATAAACTCGACCCTTTTTATTAGTAATATTTTGTTGTCCGCTCCAGCTTAAATTTAAAGGTACATTTTTTATCGGTATATCAATTTTTTTATCAAATTTGCCGTTTTTGTTTACATCAACAAATGCAATAGCTTCAAAAATGCCTTTGTTTAAATCTTCACTACCTACTGATTTCAAACCGTGATTAAATACTTGAAATGCATCATTAAACATAAAGTTAATAGAATGCCTTGTAGTACTTGGAGTAAACATGTTATCAATAAAATATCCTCCATTTTCAGAATATTGATATCCAACAGACATTGTTTGTCCAGATTTTGCCCTATAAGAAAGTCTTGCATTAAAGTCATTGCCTCCTTGTCCATAGTATCTAAAACCGTAGCCTACCCCAAATGTTAGGCGTTTCCAAGTTGGGAATGTGTAACCAAAACGAAACATGTTGTAACCATTTTTATAAGATGCAGTATTATAGCTAATCATATTATGTCCTAGTGTAAACTTACCGTGATTCCCAGGGATTGGGATATCAAGTTTTGCATAATTATCAGCATATTTTGAATGATAATTTCTATGTAAATTATTTGCTACATCATATTTTGTATCATATAAACTTTCTCTTCGTCCAATTTGAATTTTAGCCCATCGTCCTAAGTTGCGGCTCGCATTTGCATCATAAAAATAATTTTTATTTCTTCCAAGTGAATTTTCACCACGTCTATAATTACTGTTAAAATTCAAATCTGCAATTTTAGGGATTTTTGTTGTAGCATTTATGGAAGCTTCATCAAACTTTATTGTACCTCCATTATAGCGATGATTCATGTTTGAATAATATCTGCTGTAGCTTCCGCCGGCTGTAGTAGAATTAAAGCTAACATTACCACTAACTTTACCACCTGTTCTATCGTTTTTCGATGTAGAATCACTACCTGCAATATAAAAATCTGGTGATGTTTGAAATAATTCTAAGCGACTGTTAAACTTTTTAGGTTTAAAACAACCTTTTTTATATTTTTCTAAATCCTTTTGATAATCTCCTGTTGCTTTTACTATATAACCGGCATGGGTATGTTCTTCTCTTGTATCATGTGCAATACTGGCGCCTGCTGTTAAGCGTCCTTTTATATATTTATTTTTAGGGTTAATCCATTCAACACTATTTAAAGTTGTTGCACCTTCTAAATAGTTAACACTTTTTTGAGTACCACTTACTAAAAGCGTATCATTTGTTGGTACTCTGTAAATTATACTAGAAGCATTTTTTTCATATAACCTATCACCGGTTAAACGTGATTCAAAAGTAATATTATCCTTAATGCCGTATTGGTAATCAATTCCGGCTGTAACCTTCTTGTTGTTTCCACGGTAAATATTAGCGCCTTCACGGAAAAATCTATTTTGATATCCCCAAACACCGGCATAAGCTGAACCTCTTTGTTCTTTTTCAAAAGGTTTATTATTACCGTAAATTGAATATCTTTCTTCCTTTATTAATTCAATTGTTCCATCTTCGTTGATTTCTTCTAATTTAATATTTTTAACAGGATTTGGCAACTGAACATTACGAAGAGTATAATATCCTGCATACGTACTTAATGTTGTAGGTTCTAAATCGTTAACAGTTAATCTTACCAAACTTGTTGGTTTTACATATCCATTAATATTCTGTGGATTTTCTTTTTCATAATCATAGCTCCATATTTGTCCGCCAAAAATATTTGTACCTATTGAAGCATCTATATCAGATACACCTTTAACCTTACCCAACTCGTACCAAACTTTTTCTTTACCTGTTTCTTTGTCTTTTATACTGTTTTTATAAGTTCCGGTAACACCACCAAACATAAATGCGTCAGAGCGATAATGATATTCTGTTGCTTCTATACGATATTTACCATCATAAAATTTACCATTAATACTTGCTTGCGTACTACCAGCAAAGGTATCATTTGTGGAAGAATAATTATTACTTTTTATACGCATAGTATCGTTAAGTAAATAAGAACCTAAGCCTATTGTGTTTAATGTTATTTTACCTGGTTTTTTAGGTAAAACAATATCCTGATAAGCTTTAGGAGTTTTATCATTTTCTACGATATTATTGGTATGTAAAATTGGAATATCACGTTTTACTTCTGCGTTGATAGTTAAGTCTTCAAAATTCGCATCCAACTTTACATTAAAAAGTTTTGAAGCAGTACTTGTTTTAATATAAGCCTCATTAAACACACCATCCATAATCCCTTGACCCATAAATACAGGCTTTTCGTCAGAGATTTTGTAGTCTTGAATAAAAATTCCGTTCTGATTAATCACACCTTCTTTGCCGTCAAAAGTCTTGAATCCGATTTGTTTATCAACTCTGTTTGCGTTGTATTGGATATTAAATAAATCCGCAAGTTGTTTGAATGGAACAAGAATCTCTGATTTATCGGTAATTACGATTTCGACATCCTGATATGCTCTGTTATTTATGTTAATAAAAGAAACTGTTGAATCAATCGCAAATACCGGTAATGCACACAGCATGCCGGTAAAAGCAATTATTAAGTTTTTCTTTATTCTATTTAACATATTTATCATTTGGTCGGGTGTCATTGATTGGAATTACTAGCTTATATAAGAACTACCAGACGCCCTCATTGGTGGAACTACAAGATTGTTTTGCACTTCGGTTAACATTTGGTCGGGTGCTACGCACGTAGACATTGGTTCGGCTGCATAGTAAGTACTACTAGATTGTATAGATACTACTGGCTCCGCCTCGAAGTAGAACTACAAGAGAGTTGAAAATTGAAAGTGGAAAGTTGTTTTAAAACAATCTGTAGTTCTACCTACCAGAGTGCCGTCATTGCGAGAAAATTTAGACTTTAATTTTGTAGCCATATATAAATTTTCGAGAATTTTCGTGACAATCCACAATCTCTTTTATCTCTTAAACCTTCAATGTACAATTTCTTCCACTATTCAGGTATCCATACCCGAGAATTTCTATTTAACATGTGCTACGCACGTAAACATTTGGTCGGCTCCTTGGTGGTAATTATCAGACTGTATTCTTACCTACCAGTTCCGCCTCATTGGTGAATCTACCAATTCCGTGCGTTCCCTCCCTTTATAGGGGGAGGGTAGAATTTCAAGTTGAGAGTATTATTACTCGAAACTTAGAAATTCGGGTGGGGGCTGACTCATAATGATAATCTAGCCCTCTATTTACTCACTGCTGATAATGTAACAACAGTTTGATATGTGCCAGCTTCATCTTGTGTTATATTGTAAGAACCTGGCACTGGTTTTGTACTCACAAAATGAGTTATTATTGCTTCGTTGTTATCATTAATTAAAATAGAATAACAACTTCCATAATTCTTATAATCAGTATGAAAAACTGAATTCATTTGATTTTCTGACGTAAATAAAATGTTTACAGGATATGCAATTATGTTTCGATTTTGATTGCCTCCGTTTTTAATATTATTTACGTCACTATTACTTGGATAAGGACTAACTGCAGATGTTTCGGTAGTTATTCTTGTGAATATTAATTCACCATTATTGGTATATGCAGAAATTTCACCATCTACAGTTTGAGCTTTTGCTGTAATTATAAAATCATATTCTTCATCAGTAAGATTTGTTTGTAGCTTAAATACGGATTGTAATCCGGAATGAGTGCCGGTTACAACATCTATAATTTCTGCACTTTCTTTTGAATTTCCTTCTTTTGAAATTGCAACAGATTGCTGAACGTCCAACAAAGTGGACGATTCAGCTTCTGTTTCACTATATACAATTTGTATATTGCATGTTAAAACAGTTAACAATAATATTAATAATTTTGATAAATTTTTAATTTTCATTGTAACCTTTTTATTGTTTATGATGAATATTTTGATAATGTTATTGTTGCTTTATAAGTACCATAAGTATCAAATGTATTGAATGTATCATCAGCTGCAGTTGTACCTGTTGAATAATTCATACTGTATGCACCATTTTTCAATTCATAAACAAGTTGTCCTTGTTCATTTAATTCTCCAGCAACAGTAGGATCTGTTGTAGCAGCGTTATTTGCGAATGATGTATCAGCATGACAATCTGGAATTAATTTTAAAGCAAAACAATTAGGGCTTTGTTTTTTGTTACTGCCTGTTGTAATTTTTTTGATATCAGCTTCTGTTGCTGCAACACTACCACCGCTATTTGTTACGTTTGCAAATACAACATTTAAGTCAGAACCAGTGAAATATAAGCCTGGAGTTGTACTAATTGTCCCTGCTTGAGCACTTAAAGCTACTTTTGCTTTTGCATCGTTTGTGATAACTTTAAATGCTGTGCTTAATGGATTATCAAGAGTAATTGCAGAATAATCAGATTGGAATGTTGCATTTGTTTCAATAGTTCCATCTGTTTTCTGAATATCAAAATAAGCCGGTAATGTAATTTGTTGTTCTGATGATTGAGTATCAGCTGTGCTTTGCATAGTTCCAGCATATGTTGGGATAGCAACTGTTAATGCTAAAACTAATGGGAGTAATTTTACGATTTTTTTCATAGGGTAAACCTTCCTTTCTTTCTTTTTTGGGTTTTACATTTTATTTGTTGTCATATTTAATATTGTTTCTTTTTTAATATTTTTTCGTTTAGAATTTTCGTCAAAATATGAAATTATCATACGTAAAGTATATTGTCCTTGTTGAAGTTTATCAGTTTTGATTTTAGTCCTATCTACATAATGACTGTTATGTGCTACTGCTACAGAATCTAATTCATATTCATCTATTAGTTTTTTTCCTTGAATTATTTGAACTTTGCCGGAGTAACGAATTCTACTATTACCTTTTGTTACAATTTTTGTTTCTGTATATAGCCCATCTTTTCCTTTAATAATATTCATATATTCAACGTCAGCTTCTTTTACAAATTTACCTTTATCTACGTAAAGCGGAACTCCTATACGAGTTTTAACAACTAATTGCGCACCAATTCCTTGAACTGGCATTGGTATATTCATTTCTTTAGGATTTATATCTTCAATAAAAAGCATAGTTCTGTTTTCACCATCCGGTAATTGTTTAATATTAGGAATATTAATTCTTACTTTTTGTACTTTACCTTGCGCAACAGTAAATTCCGATGGTACAAATCTGATTTTTTTAGATAAATCGTATGTATCAGTAGTTTTTTCAATAAAATTTACATCACCATTTTCATTTATTTTAAAATATGTAGGATAAACTTTAAAACGCATTGGAACTTTGGAATCACCTTTAACTTCAATTGCAGTTGTTAAATAATTACCTTTAACCTTGTTTGCATCAAGTTCAATTCTGGTAGGAGAAACCGCAACAGATGCAAATACTGGTGTAATTAAAAACATTGATAATACAATACCTAATACCCTTTTATTAAATTTTTTTAAATCTTTTTTTAAGTTCATTCTGTTTCCTTTTCAAATTCAATACTTTGTTTTGTTTATTTTTATCGTGATTCTCTTAATATGTATTTTATTTTATTTTCATATTGTCCTGCTTTAATAATTTTTCCATTTTTATTTTCTATTGAATATTCAACCGTCACATATTCATTATTAGAAGGGGCTTTACCACGAGCTATAATAAGTTCTTGTTCCGGAATTATTAAAACACGTTCTTGCAATCTTTCTGTAACTTTTGATGAAGCTGCGATTGTTCTTATATAATAATTTGCAATAGAATTGTTATAATTGTCAGATTTCAATACTAATTCCCAGTTGCTATTTGAATTTATATATATCATTGGAGATGTTTCATTCACAACTTTTTGAGTTTTATTAAATGCATTTTCTGTACCAATTTTGATTCTTGGGACTTCTCCGTGTAAACTTATTTCTTGTATTGTTGGAATTAGAAATTGTAAACAAAATGTTGATGTAGCTGCAATTTCACCTGTTTCTACATCTGTTGCCTGAACTTCAAAATTAATTTGATATGTACCGGCAGGAACCATACCAAAATCACGGATTTTTGCCGTCATATTTTTAGCAACTCCGCCCATAGAAAGTCCCTCAAAGATATATGAATACTCATTATATCTTAAATACACATCCTCTCTAGTATTGTTAATATACAAATTAGATAGTGGAATTGCAACCTCGCCATCTACTCGTCTCAAAGCATCGTCAAGCGGCCTTATCGCAATATTATACACAGCATCATCGTCGCTATTAATAATCAAATTACGTTCAACAGTTTGTTGGTGCACAACCGTATCGCCTTGATAGTCTATAATAACCATCGAAGCCGAACTCGGTAAGCTAAGCGCTCCTATTAAAAGCATTGTTAACAATAATTTTTTCATAAAGCTCTATGTTTAATTTCTTTCTGCAACCCTAAATGTGCACAAATACAGAAAATCAACTATCCTATATGAACATGTTAACAATTTTTATATAAATTACAATACATATTTGATATAAATCATCTTTTCGTTGGACAAAATTTTTAAAAATTCATATTTTTGGACTATAAAAATTGAAAATTTATATATGTTTATGTGTTGGCTTAAATATATATAAAAATATTGGCTCCACCAATGAGATGGAGTCAATATTAAAAAATTATAACTTGTCTAAGTGCGTAGCACCTACGTATCAATATTAGTAGCATAAACTGCATTTGATTCGATGAAATCACGACGAGGTTCAACTTTATCACCCATCAAGATGTCGAACAATTGGTCGCACATCATAGCATCTTCGATGTTAACCTTCAGCAATGTTCTTGTTTCTGGGTCCATAGTTGTTTCCCAAAGTTGTTGTGGCATCATTTCACCAAGACCTTTAAATCTTTGGATTGTTAAACCCTTTTGACCTCTGTCATCAACAATTTTTTGAAGCTGTTCAAATGATTTGATTTCAATTTCACCATTTTCTGTTTCAAGAATAAGCGTATCTTCTTCTTCAATCAAGAAATCACGGATAAGCGGATAAGAATTCTTTAATCTCTTGAACTCATTACTCTTGATTATGTTAGAAGTGATGAATTCGTGTTCGTTTTCAAATAAATCAAGTTGGATAGAGTATTTTGCACTATCAGGATTATATTTTAGAGAAACCTCGTAATTCTTAGCTTCTGCAACATTGTAGTTTTCTGCGTGGTCTTTCAAGTAATGAGAAAGGTATTCAATAACTTTGTTCATTTTTTCTTGATCAGCAAAATCTTCCGGTTGTATTTCAGAACGAATAAGTCCTCTTAGTACAACAGACGGAATGATGTTCAAAATAGGGTTGTTATAAGACTTGTAGAATGTTGACATGTTGGATAACAATGTCAATAATTCATCTCCGGTCTTAACCTTTGATTTTGTTTTGTCTGACAAGCTCAAAGACTTAATACCACGTTCTTTTAACATTTTATCTAATGCGTGTTCATCGTATAAGTATTCAGAAGTTTTACCTTGAGTAACTTTGAATAGCGGTGGTTGAGCGATGTATACATAACCGTTTTCAATAAGCGGTTTTGCATAACGGAAGAAGAATGTTAGAAGTAGTGTTCTAATGTGTGCACCGTCGACATCAGCATCGGTCATGATGATTATTTTGTGATAACGTAATTTTTCTAGGTTAAATTCTTCTTCGTTTTTGCTAATTGTAATACCAAAAGCTTGAACCATTGATTGAATTTCGTTATTAGCGTAAATTTTATCAAGTCTTGCTTTTTCTACGTTTAAAATTTTACCTCTTAATGGCAAAATTGCTTGGAACATTCTATTTCTGCCTTGTTTAGCAGAACCACCAGCGGAATCACCCTCAACAATGTAAATTTCACATTTTTCAGGCTCTCTGTTTGAACAATCGGCAAGTTTTCCAGGAAGTGTAGAGTTTTCAAGAACGGATTTTCTTCTTGTAAGTTCTCTTGCTTTACGTGCAGCTTCACGTGCTCTTTGAGCTTGAAGTGTTTTTTCAATAATTGTTCTTGCAAGTTTCGGATTGAATTCTAACCATTCTTGTAATTTTTCTTTAACAACATCTTGAACGGCAGGCATAACTTCAGAGTTACCTAATTTTTCTTTTGTCTGTCCTTCAAATTCAGGATTTTCGATTTTTACGGAAACGATTGCGGTCAAACCTTCTCTAACGTCATCACCGGAAAGATTTTGTTCAGAATCTTTAAGGATTTTGTTAGTTCTTGCGTAATCATTCAATACACGAGTGATTGCGTTACGGAAACCTGTTAAGTGAGTACCACCTTGGTGAGTGTTGATGTTGTTAGCGAATGATAAGATAGATTCATTGTAAGAGTCTGTATACTGCATTGCAACTTCAACTTTGATTTTGTCGACGACTTTTTCCATGTAAATAGGTTCGTCAAACATTACGGTTCTGTTGTGGTTAAGGAATGCTACGTAACTTCCAATACCGCCTTCATAGTGGTAAGTTTCGTCTTTTCCTGTGTCTTTTTCATCGTGAAGAATGATTTTAAGACCTTTGTTTAAGAAAGCCATTTCTCTAAAACGAGTAGCGATAACGTCTACGTCGATTTCAGTTGTTTCAGTAAAGATTTCTGGGTCAAGCCAAAAAGTTGATTTAGTACCTGTTTTTGTTGTAGGAACAGTTTTTTCAACAGGTCCTGTAGGTTCTCCTCTAAGGTATTGTTGACGCCATACAAAACCGTCACGAGAAACTTCTACAACCATTTTTTCAGAAAGAGCATTAACAACTGATGCGCCAACACCGTGAAGACCGCCGGATACTTTGTAGCCGCCATCTCCAAATTTTCCGCCTGCGTGAAGTACAGTGTGAACAATTTCAAGAGCGGATTTTCCTGTTTCAGGCTTAATATTAACAGGGATACCACGACCATTGTCTTCTACAGTAACGCTATTATCTTTGTGAACAGTTACGTGAATTTCTGTACAATATCCTGCAAGTGATTCGTCGATTGAGTTATCCACGATTTCGTAAATACAGTGGTGCAAACCTCTTTGTGAAGTTGAACCGATATACATGCCGGGACGCATTCTTACAGCTTCCAAACCTTCTAATACACGTATATTACTAGCGTCATACCCTTGTGTCATTTATCCCCCTCAATAAAAATCTTTTTCTATAAATTAATTATATCACAAACATTTTATGGGGTGCAAACTCTTAAAATTTATTGATAATAACAAAAAGCCTGCCGATTTTATCAAGCAGACTTTTTAAGTTTATAAAATAATTTATTTTTATTCATTCAAAAGTTTATCAGCTAAAGGTGATTCAACTTTGCCGTTCAATGTTTTAGAAACCTTCTTAATATTTTCAGACATCTTTTGCATTTCTTCTGTCCAAACAAAGTTATCCATAACATATTTTTCACCTTTAGAAAAATCGCCTTTCATTTGCACTTGAATAATTTCTTCAAGCATTTTTCTTGCTGTTGGAACCATTTTTTCTATATTAACATCAAGAACGCCGTCCGGAGAAATTGTCATAGCGCCTTCTTTGATGAAATAATAATTTTGCATAACGGAGCGAACTCTGTGAGCTTGACTTAATGTTGGTTTTGAAGTCATCATATTATCAGCTGCATAAGTTACTATGATTTGTTTTCTCTGTTCAGGTGTGTACATGCCGGCTTCTGTTAGAACATCAAGCATTGCAAGAGAAACCATATCAGCTTTATTTTCTTCTATGATTGATTTATATTTACCCAAACCTTCTGTACCGGATTTTGGTCCAAGAGAGTGTCCGTTTTCGTGCCCAACGGTGAACCAATGGTCTGCTTCATCGTTGTAGAATTGGTGCAATTCCGGATTTAAAGTTGCATTCAATCTTTTTTTCATTTTTTCTTTGGCATCATCTGATGTAATAAGACGAATTTGTCTGTGGTAAACATTTCTTCTTCCGCCATCAAGTTCTTTTATAGATAATTTGTCGTCATTTGGAAGGTTTTCTGCTAAAGTTATTCCGGCACGAAATTCTCCAACATCACCTGTAACTGCAACTAAATCTGCATCAACCATAGTTTGTTTTGATTCTTTATCAGGAGAAATATTTTGAATATAATCATCTTTGAACGGCATATTTTGAGCCATTAAAGGTAAGAATTTTTTTACGTTCAGAATTGCTTCTGTACCTTTTTTATTAATAATACCGACTCTTCCACCTAAAAAATCTTTAGCAACCGGAGTGATTCCGTTTTCGTCTAAAAGAGCTTTTAATTCTGGATTTTCTACCACTGTTTCTGTTAATTCATCGGAATAATTTTCTCTTGTAATAGTGAATTCAAGTGGAGTGTCTTGAAGTGTTGCCCATTTTTTGTCTGCATAAGCATCAAGCATAGGGTCTGCTGTTCTTAAAGCTTTTGCTTGAAGTAATAAAAATTCATTAAAATCAGCGTTTGTAGATGTTTCTGCAGCTTTTTCAAGTTCTGTTGCCATTGTTGCAAAGTCGTCTTTGAATTTGTCAACATAATCTGTTGCCACAAGTTCGTTACCAACTCTTTCAACCACACTGCGTTGATTAAGAATTTTTGCAACTTCGTCAACTTTACCGCCTTTTAGCATGTTGATTAAGATTGAATGAAATTCTTCTTTTTCTAAATCTTGCGGATAAACTCCTTTGCCTGCACGCATAGAAACACCTTTTGCAAGTTCAATCATATTGCTTTCTCTATCCAGTGAGCAAACACCTTTTTGTGCGTCGAAAAGAATTTTAGTTAATTTTGCATCTTCGTTACCATTTTCAATTTCTTTGTCTAAATATTCTTTGAAAGGCAAGTTGTTTGGATTATCAAGCTGCATATTTACTTTATCGAGAACAATTGCGGCTTTTACTAAATGTTTCAAAGCTTCTTTGTCGCCATCTGCAAGTTCAAGGTATTCCGGCGCATCAACAGCAAGCATTTTTTTAGTGGTCAAATAATCTTTATGTGTTCTTTTTTGTAATTCTTCTGTAGAAAGATTAAGTTTGTAATCGTTCTTTCCAATGTTAATATTATTAATCATACTCATTTTATCAAGCTCCTTTATTAAATTATCGGACTTATCCGGAGTCTGGGTATTTACATTATTTTCCGGCTTTTGACCAAAAGACTTATAAAAAACACCGGAAATACTGTTAATTTTGTTTATGTTCATATAGGGACTCCGAAGGGTTCTGTACTTTTCTCATATATTATCACATCGAAAGCAATATCTCAATGATTAACGAAAAAAGAATTTGCGGAAAATTTGATTTACTGTTGTTTTTTCAAGTTTGCACGAATAATAAATTACTTTTTATTTTGTATTTAATAATAACATTTTAATTTTTGTATAAAAGTTTAATTCTTAATCCTAAAATAGTTATAATTTTACGATTATTATTTTGATTTGTTATTGAAAATATATTATGTAATAATAATTTTTTTTTCAAAATTTTTGATAAATTTTTAAGTGCTTCTAAAAGAGCGCACTGTTTTTATACTTTATATATTTGTCGTGTTCAATGAAAAATGTTGAACACGACAAACAGGCTAAAAACCTTCGTGCATCACCAAATGTTTTTAAATTATAATCTTTGTAATTCATTTTTTACTAAAAAATATTTTCTTTATAAATCCATCCTTATTAACAACATTTTTTAATTTAAACTTTGGCTTTTTATACAATTGTAAAAATTTATCAAAAGTTTTTATATTTTTTTGATTAATTATATCTGAACTATCATTACTTAAAGCACATTTAAAAACGTATTGAACAATAGTTGAATGTTTATCCTTAAAAATATATTTTATAACAGACTTTGGTAATCCTTCATAAGGATTTGTATTTTGAGTGCCAAATTCATTTGTCCAATTTGTAAATTTTAAATCCTCAATCACTAATTTTAAAGACATTAATAATTGCAATAAAGATTTATAAGTAAATAAATGAATGTGAGTTTTATCCAATAATCCAGCTTCAGTATATTCAAAAGAGTTATTCAATAAACCAGCTTTAATACTAGCGTGTGCAGTATTAGGTAAAGATATTAAAAAATATCCATTTTCTTTTAAATATCCTTTAAATACTTTTAATACCTCAATAGGATTATTTAAATGTTCTAATATATCACCAAATACTATATAATCAAACTTTATTAAAAATATATTTAGTAATGAATTTAAATCATTTAAATTCATTCTAATTATCTCTTTATAAGAATTTGTTTTATTGGCAATATTAATACTGTCTTCATTATATTCAAGTCCATATATTTCGACATCATTTTTTTCCGTTTTTAATTGTCTACCAAAATCCCCACATGCGCAGCCAACATCTAAAACTTTTGCTCCTGATTCTATCCAATCAATACAAAATCTTCTAGGATCATTGTCATTTTTTATATCAGATTTATAAATTTCAGCTCTGTTATCTTCCATTATTTTTAAATTTTCCTTTTAATTCTTCTAAGTTTTTTATACAAAGTTCTATATTATCAAACGGTAATTTTGCAATTTCTTCATCCGGTAAGTACCACCACTTTAATTCTAAAAGTTTATCAATTATATTTGGTTCAAAACGATATTTAATCACTTTTGCAGGTATCCCCCCTACAACAGAATATGGAGGAACATTACCAGTAACAACAGATCCAGCCGCAACAATGGCACCATCACCTATTGTTATGCCTTCCATAATTAACGCACCAAAACCAATCCATACATCATTTCCAATGGTACAATGATTATTCCAATCAATAAAATCTATCAATCTATCAGCTTGAACACCAACATCTCCAAATATATTGTTTTTTAAATATTGGAATGGATGAGTAGATAAAAAGTTAGTAGGATGATTTACCAACCCAACAACCACACGACCTGCAATTGAACAAAAATTTCCAATCGTAGTTTTTTCTGAAGATATTAATACATCCCCAGCAACATAAGAATGGCGACCTAGTTGATTTGCATATTTTTCAATGTTTTCAGTTTTTTCAACTTTTCTTTTTCTTCTTATTAAATCTATAATTTTTTGTACTAAAGCAATACGCATAGTTTTATTTATTACTCCATTTATCATAAAATTTTTGATGATTTATTTCCATTAACTTTGAAGCCTTTTCATTAAAACTTTGTCCAATAAAATGTATTATCTCAGACTTAGGTTGATACATAATTTTATAACCTAATGTTTTAAGTCTTTTGCAATAATCAGTTTCTTCGTAATATCCAGGGCTAAATTGCTCATCAAATCCGCCTAAACTATCCCATAAAGATTTTAAGGTCATCAAACTAGCACCCGAACAATAATCCACCTCTTTTTCAATATCATACTGTGGCGATAATGGATTATCTAAATTTCCAATAGCTACAGTAGCACCATATTCATTAACTAAACTTCCTGCTTCCTGTAACTTACCATTTGGTCTAATTAATTTAGAACCAACTGCACCAACCTTAGTGTCATCTTTAAAAGTTTTAACTAGTGCTTCTATTGAATTTGGCAAAACATAAGTATCATTATTTAGTAAATAAATATATTTTCCTTTTGCATATTTTATTGCTTTATTGCAATTTTTTAAAAAGCCTAGATTTTGTTCATTTCTAATTATTTTTATATTTTTAACATAATCACTTAAATTTATAGTTTCGTCAGTTGAACAATCATCTATTAATATAATTTCGTATTTAAGATTTTTAGTATTCAATCTAATACTTTCTAAACACTGCATTGTTAAATTAAATTGATTGTATACTGGGATAATTATACTTACTTCAGGACAATCTTCATTCGCAAAATCTATTGCATTCGAACATTCGTTCTTAATATTACATACATACTTAATATAAGCTTTAGATATTAATTCATAATCTAACGCTTCTAAAAATTCTTGTTTTAATTTTTTTTCATAATTTTCTTTTATTCTTGCAAATTCTTTTTTTGCTAAGAATATACATATATTTCTTATAAAACTCATATAAATATCCTCCTCAAGAGACGTTCAATAAATTTGGGTTTATACTTTTTATAATCAAATGGTGCATCCCAATTAGAATTTAACATAACACCAACATAAAATAGACTTAAATCGTCTTTTGTCCATCCATATTTTTGATAACTCAAATATTCAGCTTTATTTCGAAAAGAACAAATAAATGGTGATGTATATTTAACTTTAAAATCATTTTTATCTATATAATTTAAAAGCCACTGACTATACCAATGGAACTCGACAGGTGCAATTTTTAGCAAATCCTTATAAATCCAATTTTTTGATTTTAGAAAATTATCATCCAAATCTTTTAAAACTTCACACGAAAGTATAGGAAAACCTATATCAGATAATAAGAATTTCTCGTTTTCTTTATATTCCATTCCATACGTTTTTCTTATTTTTTTTAATCTATCATGATGAACAAAATATTGTTCTTTAGATAACTCAATATCAGATAAACAATATCTAAAATGATTAATATCCACAAAAGGTATATTTTCATCATACATAAAATCTTTAATATAAAAATCTTTTATAAAAATTATATCAGAATCCACACAAAAATAATGGTTACACAAATTTAATTTATAAAAACCTAATTTTACTATTTGTTGATTCATATATCCTTGACTAAATCCGCAAGGTTTTTCTTCTGTAAAATATTCAACAGGAATACTTTCATCTGTAATAATTTCAATGTTTTCATTTTTGAATTTTACAAATAAATCCAATTCTTTATCTGGACAAGAAACGTACAATTTTATATTATCTTTATTGTATTCAATAAAGCTTTTTGCCAAACATTCAAATCTTTCAATATCTCCTGAATATGTCTTACAAAACATTACAAAATTATTTTTCATTATAATCCTTTACTTGTTCTAAAAATTTATTTACATCCTTAATCTCAAATTTTTCGAGAATCTTGTATGGTATATCCCACCATTTTGATTTTAGAAGTCTTTCTCTTGTTTCTTCATTAAATCTATATTTAATTATCCTTGCAGGTACGCCTGCAACAATTGCATAAGGTGGTACAGAATGCGTTACTACAGCACCAGCTGCAACGATTACGCCATCACTTAGTACTCCCCCACCCCCATTTGGAAAACAAATTGCATTAGCGCCGATCCATACATCATTTCCAATTGATATTTTAGGAAATCTTTCCTCCGCAACTTCTTTGTATAAATAAGGACTAGTTGTGACAAAAGTTGTTGGATGAACATCTGCTCCTATCATTACTCCTGTTCCAATTGAACAATATTTCCCAATTTTTGCACTCGGAGAAATAAATTTTGCTCCACTATAAGAATATTCGCCAATTTTGTAAGAAGTGTTTAAATTCTGGTTCTTTCTCCTAAATTTAATTCTTAGACCTAAAAATTTTAAAATAATATGTTTATTTTCTTTTGCAATTGAAAACATTATTTCTTTTCTACCACCTTTCTCAAATTCTCTAAAGACTTATTATAAACTTCATTTGCCAAATTTTTTAAAAACATTTGTTTCTTTGAATAATCTTCTTGTGTCATCTCTATTGCTTGTTTCATTGCTTCATACAAATCATTCTCCTTATAAGCTATCGCATTTGTATCATCGAAATCATAAACTTTGGCAAATGCTTCATTTATTAAAATTGGTTTATTAAATCCTAGACTTAATTGACGAGAACCGCTTGTAGCATCTTCTAAATAACGCTGATGGCTCTTGTCAGAATAATCTAACATAGCAAGAATAAAGTCTGTATTTTTTAAGATATTATATAGTTTTGTGAATTTAATTCGACCAAGCATTTTTACATTTTGTTGATAAATTTTTGGCAGTTTGTATTTGGCACCGACGATTAAAATTTCAAATTCTTTATATCCATTAGCATATAACTTTGTTAATGTCTCATACAATAATTCTTTGCTTTTTGCCCAATGTCCTACAATAATAAATTGAGTTTTTCTATTTTTCTGATGTGTATTGTTTTTGATAAAATAATGAGGGTTTAGCATTGGTGAATTATGAAAGCCGGATAAAGTAAATAAACGAGATTCTTTCAAATAATTTTCCTCATTGTATTTGTTTAAACAACTTTTAATATTATGTTCAACTAATAAAATACCTTTTTGTGTTTTTGGAGTATATTCTAAAAAATTCAAAAAAGAATCCCAATATACATTTTTTTCCCAGTAAGCACTACTAGAAAGAAACAAGTATTTATAATTTTTGATTTTATCTAATTTTAAAACTTTTTTTAGCATATTGGCAGAGAATCCAAAGATATTAAAATTTTCCAAACCTTTAAACGGTGAATCTTCTATATTTTCGTGTCGAACTAAAATATCTACATTATAATTTAAGTCTTGAAAATATTTTACAAATCCTGGCAAAATTTCGGCATGATAAGGATTTGGCTCAACAATTAATACTGTGTTTGGTCTAATTAATATATTTTTAAATTTATATAAATTAATTACATCTCTGATTGCATAACTTGGTTTTAATTTTGCGTATCTGAATTTGAGTTTCAGTCCTAGTATTGTTAAAATTTTGTGATTTTTGTTTGTTGAATTTTTTATTGAAAAAATAGTTTCAATAATTCTTTTTTTAAGACAATATTTTTCTTTGGGTTTCCAACTACCTGTAAAATGATGAACCGCATAGGATGTTTTCTTGTCATATCTGCAGAATATGTTATCTGGAAATATGATAGAATTTTCTTCTAAATAGATTTTCTTCAATGGGTTATATGGAGCTGTTACCTTATATTTTTCTTTGAAATAATTTGTAACTCGTTCTGTATTTGTATATAAATTAGCACTTCCATCGGTATTTTCAAAATGAAGGTTTTCATATTCATCTAACAAATCTTTGATTATATGATTATGTTTTTTTGCGCCAACTACAGCTGTAAATGGTGATACAATATCGCAAATATTTTCATATCCGCTAAAGAAATCTAATGTTAAAAATTCATCAAAAGGTTTAAAAACTTCATTATCTGAATCAAAATAAATACCGCCATATGTATATAAAGCATATAATCTAAACCAATCAGATATAAAAGCCCATTTTTTATGTTTATAAGCTTCTTTTACATATTGGTTATCACATTTTATTAAATCATTGTCATTCCATTCCCTAATTTCGTAATCAGGCAAATATTTTTTCCAACTTTTAATACAATCTTTTACAAGTTTAGATTTTTCGTTTGGACCAAACCAACAATAATGTATGATTTTGGGTATTTTATTTTCTGTATTCATTGTCTATCTCCAATAATTTAATAAGTGAATCAGCTATATTTAAGGCAAATACATTAGATGCTAATGTTATAGTATTCGGATACAATTTCTTATCCGGAGCCCAATATTTTATGTTTTCTTTTTCATAAAACATGCAAACTGTCGGAATGTTATTTGCATAACCAAAATGCATTGTTCCTGTATCAACGCTAACCAAAGCTTCACAGTTTCTTAAAACTTGTGCTAATTCATAAATACTTGTTTTATTTACAAGGTTAATAAATTTACAACCTTTATTTAATAAATCTTGAGTATATTTTTGGGCTTCTTTGCCTGCGCCAACAACGATTACTTCAAGTCCATAATTATACAGTTTATTTATTAATTCTACAGCTGTTTGTTCTGGCATATCTTTTTCTATACGACTTGAACAAGGGCATAGCGCAACATATTTTTTATCTTCAGTTATAATATTTCTAAATTTTTCAGGAATATTATTTTTAGCAATATATGTTATTGGATAGTTTATAATTTCAGATTTTGTAATCTTTTTTAACAAATTATTATGTCGTTCTTGAATAGTCACACTGGTATCGTAAGGTTTTCCGACTATTTTCTTTGGATGTAGTAATTGTGCTAGAATGTTTGTTCTTTCATTATCATAAATTTTAAATATGTAATCAATTTTTTTGTACGGAAAATTGATTATAAAAGACAATAGCCCAAATAATCCTTTATTTTTACCTCTTTTATCGAACAAAATAACTTCATCAACATCTTTTTGATATTTTGCAGCTTCTAACCAAGGTTTATCAATAACAAATACTGTTCTTGAATTAGGATATAATCTTTTTATATTTTGAAATAAAGAATTGCAAATAAGAATATCGCCAAAACAAGCCATTAAAATTATGACAAATGTTTTAGGTTCGTCTTTTGCAGTGTGGTCTTTTTTTACTGCATTCCAAAATTTGGATTGTAAATAAAAAAGTGGTCTATGTTTAAACCAAGATATAAATGATGAAAATTTGTTCAGTGTAGTCCATTTGAAGAGTTCTTTATCGCTTAATTTCCAAGGAGTCATTTGTAAATATTTGAAATACAAATATTTATGAACGGACCAAGATGCGTAGTGCCAAGGTTTTCTGCCTCCTATAAAATGGACGATAACCGGAGCTTTTGTAAAAGTCGAACGTCTTAGATAACATTCGCTCTGAACATTGTATTTGTCCGCAATATTTAAAATCTTACCTTTTAAAACATCGTTTATAACACCTTGGTCTCCAAGTTGAATATTTTGCCAATTATTTTGAGTATATTCTAAAAATTGATTTTCAATATTTTGTTGGCGAACCTTGTCTAAATCCATTAATAGAACACCAGCATTAACATATTTGGGATTATTTCTTAATGCTAAATCAATATCTAAAACGCCACCAAAGATATTTTCGCCTAGGTCTATATTATATAAATCTCTCAAACTTTCACAAGCTATAACATCGCAATCTAAATATATTATTTTATCGACTTTCGGCAATAATGTTGATAGTTTTAGCCTATAATAAGTAGAAATTGAAATATAATCATGATTAGGTATTTTTTTATAATCCTCAAAATCTTTTTCATTAACCTCAACGAACTCTATAGAACAATCTTTGATAGATTTTAACGAAAGGATTTTATTCTTTGATGATTCGGAAATATTTCCATCTAGAATATAGATAAAAACATCTTCGTCAGCCTTTGAATTTGCTAAAATGGATGCAATTACAACTCCTGCATATTGAGCATAATTCTCATCACAAGATAAACATATATTAATTCTATTTAAGTCTACTTTATTCATTTACATTCCTTAGATTTTCAAAATTATTAATAATTTTGGCTACACTTATATCTTCACTTAATACTACGGTATTTTTATAAACATCTTTTTGTGGCGCCCACAAGTGAGTTGTACCTTTTTCAAAAAACAAGCAAAGAGTTTTTACTCCCATTGAATAAGCAAAATGCATAGTTCCGGTATCTACAGTGATTAAGCCAATGCTATCTCTTAAAACTGCACCCAATTCCATTAATGAAGTTTTGTTTACTAGGTTAATAAAATTCACTCCGGCTTTTGTTAAACTTTCTACAAATTTAACACTCTGTTCTCCTATTCCGGTGATTACAACTTTACAATTAAATTCTTGATTAATTCTTTTTATCAATTCAACCGCCATTTCAACCGGCATATTCTTAACCGGATTTTTAGAAATACAACATAATACTACATATCTTTCTCCAGCAATAGGGTTTTCTATTGTTTCAGGTAAATTAAATCTTATCGGCAAATTTTTTATTTTTTTATGCGTTAATTTTTCTAGCATTTTTGAATGTTTATATGGAACATAAACATCTTTGTTATTATCATTTGGTATCAATGTAAATCTATTATGCAATAATTTTGCAATTAAAGTATTTCGTTCATTTTTATAAGTAATGAATGATGCAAAAGGTTTTTTATACTTAAATTCCTTAATGAATTTCAACATTCCAACAAAACCTTTATGAACACCTTTTTTATCAAATACAACAACTTCATCAACATCTTGTTGATATTTTGCCACTTCCATCCATTTTTTATCCGTTATAAAAATAATTTTTGAGTTTGGAAAAGCAAGTTTTATGTTTTGACAAAGACTATTACAGAGTAAAACATCACCAAAACAAGCTGTATTAAAAACTAAGAATACTTTTTTATCATTGAAAAGTTCTTTTTTTGAAAAAACTTTTATGCCCAATAAATATAAATCTTTTCTATCAATATAATGTTTTATAGCATATGACAAATGCTTTTCCTTAAAAATACACCAATCTTTTGTTTTGATATTGTTTTCTTTAGCATAATTTATAAAATCCAAAGAAGTTTCTATCTTATCATTTTCATTCCTGATATCTAATTTTTGTTTAATTGTTGATGATGGATTTGAATAATAATGATAAATTGCATCCGGAATAGTTACTAACGACTGTTCTAAATTAAACGCTTTTAACGTATACGGTCCATCTTCATAAAAAACATTTTCTTGAAATCTTAATTGCTTTATCGGTTCAAATCTATATAACTTACCATGTGTAATAAAATTATCTTGAAGAGCTTCTATAATCGAATTAACACCATTGAATACCAGCTCATTTTCCAGTTTTAAATGGTATTTTGATTTATTTTTGTAATTCCTAATTGTTGTCGCCGCTGCTATATTTACATTATATTTAATAGCAGCACTGTATAATAGTTCACAGTAATCTAATTCAATCCAGTCATCAGAATCAACAAAAGTAACAAATTCCCCTTGTGCAATTTCAAGTCCTCTGTTTCTTGCTGCGCCTTGTTTTGCATTTTCTTGTGATAAAACAATTACTCTAGAATCTTTTTTTGCATATTCTAGAGCTATTTGCAAACTAGAGTCCGTTGAACCATCATTTACAAGTATTATTTCTATATCTTGCAATGTTTGATTAACAAGAGAATCTACACAGCGATTAAGATATTTTTCTTGATTATATATTGCTACTATAATTGATACTTTAATCATTCCCATTCATTCCAAAAATCTCGATTGTGTTCTATTTTTAAAATCGTATATTTATCAAATAATTGATAAATATCTTCCAAACCATCGTGATATATGTTCAACAACGGAAAATTTAGCACTGTGTAACTTTTTATAAATATCATATATCCTCTTTTTATTCATACCATAATAGGAAATTGCACATTATGATTTACAATAAATGCTAACACAAACATTATTATTTTGCACACTTTATTGTACATTTGTGTATTTTGTTAAGAGGTTTTGATTAAAATTTATTATCTTAAAAATAATTAGAATTATCCTTAAAAGGGATTTTGTTTTAATTTTGTATAAGTTATGATTAATAAGTCAGCAGGATTAAGGTATTTTAATCTTTCTATAAGAGGAGATATTTTATGAATAAAAATATTATTATCATTGCATTAATTTTTCTTGTTCCCTTAGTTGCGTACTATGGATTAACAAAAGATAAGTTAACAACTCCGCCTTCAATTGCAGCAGGTGGAGCAGAGGTAATAAAATTTACTTCGCCGATGTGTTATGAATGTCAGCAGTTAGAAAAAGTTTTTGAAGAAGTTTTTCCGGCATATAATCGTGACATTACTCTAAAACATATTAATGTCACGCAAAAAGATAACACAACAAAAATGCTTATTAAAAATTATGATGTAAAACTTGTTCCGACAACAGTTTTTAAAGATAAAAACGGTAATACACTAAGACGAATCGAAGGTTCTATGCAACCACAGATTTTAGAAAATTATTTGAAAGAGTTAATTAATGGATAATTTAGTACAAATTTTTTCTTCCGGTACAAATAGTGTCGGAGTTTGGGCTTTAATGTTTTTAGCATCGTTTCTAGGTGGAATTCTTGCTTCTATTTCACCTTGTTCACTTGCTATGTTACCGCTAATAATAGGGTATGTTGGTGGGTATTCTAAAGAAACTCCGTTAAGAACATTTGTCCAACTTTGCTTTTTTATTTTAGGCACGGCTATAGTTTTTACAATAATTGGTATAATTTGTGCAGTTACAGGTAGCGTTTTTGCTTCCGCTTTAGGTGCATATTTCACTCTTGTAATGGCTTCATTGCTTTTAGTAATGGGGTTAAAATTAACAAATCTATTGGATTTTGATATGCCGATAATTATTAAAACGATGCCAACAAATAATACTAACTCGCTGTTTGTATATCCGATTTTATTAGGAGTTGCATTTGCTCTTGCGGGAACTCCGTGTTCAACTCCAATATTAGCAGGCATAATGACTTTTGCTGCAATAGGTAAAAATCTTTTGGCTGCAATTTTAATGTTATTTCTTTTTGCAATAGGTCAAGGAGTGATATTAATAATTGCTGGCTTGTTTACTTCCGGTATTAAAAATCTTAGAAAATTTGCTAATTTTTCAGAATTATTATTAAAAATTAGCGGCATTCTTTTGATACTTGTTGCTTTATATTTATATTACAAGACTTTTGTGTCACTAATTTAAATTTAGGATTTCTGATTCAATTATTTCGGCAGCAATTTTGATACAATTTTCACAAGGTCTTGATTGATAATATTCATCGGTTCTTTTAGAAGGGGTTGGTTCATCCGCTCCTTCTGAAAGTCCAAGAATATCACGACAAATTATTGAGTCACATTTTTCTTTAAAAAGATTTCCTAATTTTTGAATACGTGCATAATGCTCACCTTTTATTTTGTCATCATTAGGCGTGGTGTATCCTTGCAAAAGTCCTGCTATCATAAACATTGAACTCACAGCTCCACAAACTTCTCTTAACCTACCCATTCCGCCACCAAATGAAGATGCAAGTTTTAAGGCTGTTTCTTCCGGTAAACTAACTCTGTCGGCGAACGCTAAAAGCACTGATTGAGCACAATTATAACCATTTCTAAAATTATTACAAGCTTTTTCTGCGTAAATTCCCATGTTTATATTCTAACATTAAAATAGTAAATAATATTAATAATTCTTGTAAACCTATAGTAAAAATGTTAAAATATTATTAAGATGAAGAAAAAGATTTTGGCAATTTTACCGGAAAGTATAGGTGGACGTCTTACTACCGCAAGTATGATTGATGGTTTTAGGCAAAACGAATGTGATGTAACAGTTTTTGATGAGCTTTTTGATAAAAATTTATCTGATGTTTTACACGAGCCTTATGATATCATAGCCGGTTATGATTATTCCGGATTAAAAATAAAAATCGATAATAATCTTTCTATGCCTTCAATAAATTATTTTTCTGATGATTTGCGCAGTAAAACTTCTGGTCCATATTGGAAAGAATATTTGCAGTATTTAGAGAAAGAAGATAACTATACGTTTTATTGGGATAAGGTTTTAACAGAATCTGAAACTTTTAAGAATATAAATTATTTACCGCATTTTATTAATTTTGATGTTTATAAAGATTACGGCGAAAAGCCTGAATATGATGTTATGTTTGCAGGACGTCTTGATACGGATTATAGATTAAGCTTTTTTGAAGAACTTATTACAAAGTTGCCTCAATTAAATATTGCTTGGTATGCAATTGATAGACATTATAATGATGCACGAAATCGTTCAAAATATCCCGAACTAATAGATCTTTGTTATCGTGGATTTATTGATAACGAAAAAGATATGGCCGATGCAATTAATAAAACAAAAATTGTTTTTAACATGAATTCGCAAGGTATTTCATCATTAAATTATAGAACTTTTCAAACTGTTGCTTGCAAGAGGCTTCTTATAAGTGATTATAGAGATGAGCTTCTCTTATTTGATGGGAATTTGCCTTTCTATGAGGATTTTTCTGATTTGATATTCAAAATCGAAAATTATTTAGAGGATGATTATGCTTATAACAAAGTTACAGAAGAGTGTTATAAAATTGCAGTACAATCTCATAATTCTAAAAATAGCACAAGATATATGTTAAGCATTCTTGAAAAAGCGTAAAATTATTTTTTATTATTTTTAAATTTGTAGTGATAATATTCAATCAGACCAACATGCAAAGCTGTTAATCCGGCAGATAAATAGGCTAGAGTTTTATGTTGTTTTCTGAATGTTTTATTTTTACTTATACCGCTTAGAATTGAAGATGTAAGTGCAACTGTTGCTGCGTAGCCGGTATTCTTTGGTGTGATAATTTGGTTTGATGTGATTTTTTCAACTTTCATACAAAAAATCTAGCATAAAATTATAGAAACAACAATATTTTATAAGGACTTAATCTTTCATCTTTTTTAGCATTAGGATTATTTTTTATCAAATGTTTTAATATTTTGCGTGCCTTTAAATAATTTTTATTTTTGATATAAATATTTGCGTATCTAACGGCATATTCTATATTTTGAGGTGAAACTCCGGTTAAATATTCGTACTCTTTAATAGCTTCAGCTTTATTTATTTTTAACAAAACTTCTGCTTTTAAAAAATGTAACTCCTCATCACTTTTTATATTTTCTGCTCGTGTAATATAATCATATGCCATTTCCGGATGATTAATATAATTATACGCAACTGCAAGGTCGTAATAAACTATATAACGTATTTCATCATTGTCAGCAAGACGTAAAGCTTTTTCCAAATTTTTTATAGCTTCTGAATATTTTTTTTGCGCAACCAGACTTTCTGCCATATCAATGTATCCGCTTGGTAGCGCCGGTG
Source organism: uncultured Candidatus Melainabacteria bacterium (assembly GCA_934754425.1). Lineage (GTDB taxonomy): Bacteria > Cyanobacteriota > Vampirovibrionia > Gastranaerophilales > Gastranaerophilaceae > CAG-196. The sequence goes on from CAKVIN010000006.1 coordinate 48,279, forward strand.
CATTATAAATATAATTTTTTGCTTCTCTTACTTTAGAAATATTTATTTCTTCTTCGTCACCTAATACTAAATACGGAACATATTCACTTTTGAGCTTATTGTCATTTGTTATATCAGGTTTTATTTTGTATAAAAGTTTTAAGGTAGAAATATCTGCTTCTGTTAAATTCACTCTAGTATCATTAATAATATTTTCACGGTCTTTGGCTAAATACATTATGTTATCAGGTTCGAAGCTATGTCCCATAAATCCTAAAGCATGAAATATTTCATGTAATGCAGTATTGTATATTTGATTATTTGAGAAAAAATTTCCATCAGGTGATTGGATATAAAAATGAATATTCATTCCTAATAATTTTGTCGTTGAAATATTTGGCACTGTATAAGCAACAACATATTTTTTTCCGTTTTCTATATCATCAGTTTTTGTATTCAGAAAATCAACCGTAATATCAGCTTTTCCACTCGTACGTGTGAAAGGAATGCCAACTCGTTCCCACATACTAAATGCTTGATTTATTTCCTCTACATATTCAGCAGGTGCAACTTCTGGGTTTAAAAATGTATACGTTACCGGAAATTTGCCCCAGTGAACAATTTGTTGGTTATAAGTTGCTTGTTTTACATAATTAAGTGGATATTGATTGTGTATCTCACGTTTTAAATTATACAAAAATTCTTTTGCTTTATAAGAAGCTCTGTCTTGTAGCTTATCTTCCGCAATTCTTACTAATTTTTCTTGAGAAGAAAGTGTTAACGGTGAATTAATAATTGAATTAACATAAAATAATCTTGTATCAGTATCAATGTTTCCGTGCGCAAATGATTTTTCGTAATATATTTGAGATTTGCTAATATTATTGTGTTTGTAATGAAAATTTGCCATATTGGCATATATTGTAGCAGTGTTTGTACGAAAATATATCGCACCAAGTAGTAGTATTGTTAATATTGAATAAAGTATTATTTTAGATTTGTTCATGATTTTTGTTTTTGAATATAATTTAACCATTCTCACTAGCTAGCTTTGAATCTTCCGAACTATCTTTGATTCCTTTTTTAACCATTCTCACTAGCTAGCTTTGAATCTTCCGGACTATCTTTGATTCTTTTTTAACCATTCTCACTAGCTAGCTTTGAATCTTCCGGACTATCTTTGATTCCTTTTTTAACCATTCTCACTAGCTAGCTTTGAATCTTCTGGACTATCTTTAATGCCTTTGTCAATATTCAATGTTTTGACTAGAGCCCTAACATCTCCCTTCAATTTGAAGTATTCAGCAAATTTTGGAGTTGTTTTGATATTAAAAGATCTGCCATTTTTATCTTTATGTCTTGATATCAACCCTTTTTCCAAAAGTTCCTGCACATGTTCATAAGCATTCGAACCTCGCAAATCTTTCAATAAAGATTGTCTAATTGGTTCTTTTAGAGCAATGACAGTAAGTGTTTTAAGAACAGGTGGCTTCAATTCGACAGGACAAAGTTTCTCTACAATATCCAAATGTTCTTGTTTAACCTGTAAAATATAGCCATTCTCATCATCAATTTCTAAAGCTCCGTCACGAGAAGCATAGTCCATAATTAATTCTAACAATGCTTCTTCTACCTTATCAGGCTCTTCTTCTAAAATTTCTGCGATATCTTTTATTTGAAGTACTTTTGCCGTAACAAACAGAACGGCTTCAATTCTTGATTTTAACTGTTCCATTACGCACTAATCTCACTATTTTCTACTATTACATTTTTTGCATTTTCAAAATTTGAATTAAATTCAGAGTGTTCAATATTTTCTTCAGTATCCACATTTTCTATATGCGGACGCTTAACAACATACAAATCTGAATAAAATTCATCCTGTTCCAAGTCATAATCACTTTCTACTGTTAAAAATAGTAATGAAATGTACGCACTTATTTTATCCATTCCCAAAAGTGTAAGTTCGTTAAGTTCAATCTTATCCTGTCTGCTGAGAATTTCTGACAAATTGGCTTTCAATCTCTGAACTCCATTTTCAATATATTCATCGTGAGCAAGATTAATAATATCGTCAGGAGAAAGTTTCGCATAATTTTGAACACGTCTTTTTGCACGTTCATGTGCATTTTTTAAAGACTGTTTTTTATCAAGCATTTCATAGAATTCTAATTGACGAATCAAGTCACGCAATGTTACAACTCTGTTGTGGTTAAGTCTTACGCTGGTTCTTCTCTGTAAAACTTCATCAATAGAAATAACATTATTAGTCGGAATATATTCTTCATCCTGATAATCTAAAGGCATTTCATCATCATAATTGAAATCATCTTCTCTTTGAGGTTCAAAATCCATAACATCCAAACCTTCAAGAATATTAGATTTCAATTTAAGCAAAATTGCAGCGAATAAAAGTGTTCTTCCGGTTAAACGCAAGTTTTGCGCTTTTGATTGAAACAAGTGCATCAAATACTTATCTGTAACTTCTACAATATCAACATTCCAAGGGTCAATTTTGCCTTGTCTTGCCATATTTACAAGAATCTCAATACCGTCAACTTCCGCTTCTTGAACGTATTCTTCCTGTTTGGCGGTCAAACCTTGATGATGTAAATTATTCAAATTGTCTATATTATTCACTGCCATTCTTTTTTACTCCACCTTTTCTTTTTTAAGAAAAGTTATGACGAGAACCACTCATCATTTATATTTTATAATTTTTCCCTAATCTTTTAATCCTCTGTTTTTATGAAACCAACTTTACTCGGTTTTGTTCTATCCATAAGTAGGTCTATTGCTTCATATATCTGTTGTTTATCTTTCTCATTATCTTTGCAATAATTGATAAAATATTGTTCCAACTCTTGAAATCTTTTTGTCAGTTCTTTATTCTCTAACGCAAAGTGTCTTACTTTTACAAAGGTATTCATAATTTGAATATTTGTTTGAATAGCCTGTTTTGAACGTAGCACAGAAGATAACATAGCAACACCTTGTTCTGTGAATACATTTGGCAATTTTTGCCTTCCACCTCTTTTTTCTGTTTCATTTTTTGATATCACATTTTGTGATATCAAAAGTTGAAATTCATCAATTGATAACTGAAACATAAAATTAGATGGGAATCTTTCAATGTTACGTTTTACAGCTTGATTTAAAACTCTTGTTTCTACTCCATAGAGCTTTGCAAGGTCGCTATCCAGCATAACCTTACATCCTCTAATCTCATATATTAAATTTTGTATTTGTATTAAATCGTCCATAAATAATTCTTAATTTTCTGTTTTTATGAAACCAACTTTGCTTGGTTTTGTTCTATCCATAAGTAGGTCAATTGCTTCATATATTTGTTGTTTATCTTTTTCATTATCTTTACAATAATTGATAAAATATTGTTCCAACTCTTGAAATCTTTTGGTCAATTCTTTATTTTCTAACACAAACTGTTTCATCTGAACGAATGTTCTCATTATTTGAATATTTATAGAAATTGCTTGTTCGGACTGTAAAACACTTGATAACATTGCAACTCCCTGCTCAGTAAAAACATAAGGCATAAAACGACGTCCACCTCTTTTAGAATTTGATATTCCAATTTGGAATATCAAAGAATCATATTCATCCTTTGTTAATTGAAACATAAAATCTTTTGGAAATCGTGACAAATTCCTTTTTACAGCCTTATTCAAGTTAAATGTTTCTACTCCATAGAGCTTCGCAAGGTCGCTATCCAGCATAACCTTACATCCACGAATCTCATATATTAAATTTTGTATTTGTATTAAATCGCTCATAAGTAATTCTTAATTAGTAGGTCAGGCATTGCCTGACAGAAATTTTATTGTCAGGCAATGCCTGACCTACAATTTTCAATTTTATTCTCTAATCTCTCAATTTAACCCCTGTAACTTTTGAGATACCTTTTTCTTTTTGAGTTACACCGATTGTTCTATTTGCAGACTCAATCATAGGTTTTCTGTGACTTACTACAATAAATTGCGTTGACTCAGATTGAGATTGTACAATATGTGCAAGTTTTTCTACGTTAATACCATCAAGGCTAGCATCAACTTCGTCAAACGCATAGAAAGGTGCCGGCATGTATTTTTGGATAGCAAACACGAAAGACAAAGCTGTCAAAGCTTTTTCTCCACCTGACATACCTGCAAGTCGTTGTTTCTTTTTATCTCTAGGTTGAGCCTCAATATCAAGTCCGCCATCAAATGGTCGTTCTTCGTTTTCTAAAATCAACGTACCTTCACCATCTGAAAGTCTATGGAAAATATCCTTGAAGTTTTCGTTAATCACATTATAAGTTTTGAGGAATGTTTCTTTTTTCAAATCCTCATACCCTTTCATTCTCTCAAGAATTTGTTCTCTTTCGTGGCTCAAAGTTTCAATTTGGCTCTGCAATTCTTGTTGACGAGCAGAAACTTTTTCAAAATCTTCAAGCGCCTTCATATTAACTGCACCTAAATCATCCATTCTTTTTTGCAAACGCTGAATTCTTGATGTAATTTCTTCTATGGACATCTCAACAGGAGCCAAATCATTAATATTCACTCCGGATTCTGCCAAAATATTTTTTGTTTCTTCTAATTGCGGTTCAAGTTCACGTCTGCGAGCTTTAAAAGATTCAATTTGTTCTGCAATTTTTTCTATATCAGAAGCTTTCAAATTCTTTTGAGTTTCAATATCAACCAAATCTTTGTTAATATCATCTCTTTGCTTAAGAAGTTCTGCCAATTTTTCCGTAATTTCTTTAATCTGAACTTCCAATACTTCCAACTGTTCATTCAAACCTTTAATTTCTTCGACAAATTTTGCTTTATCAAGTTCTAATTCTCTGTTTGTAGCAAGCGAACGAGCAATAGTATCGTTGTGAGTGTTAATTGTTGTAGTAAAGAAATCTATTTGCTGGTGCAAGCCATCAATATCGTTTTGAGCATTTGCCATATTCTTTTCGTAACGCTTGATTTCTGCTTCTACACCTGCAGTTTTCTCTTTCAAATCTTTCAAATCAGAGTCATTCATCAATTTTTCTACTTCAGAAATCGAAGTCTGAACATCTGTCATTTTTTCAGAAATATCAATATGTTCTTCTTCCATTTTGTCTAAAGACTTTTCAATTGACGCAATTTCCGGCTCTGTTGTATTAATGAATTCCTGCTTCTCATCAATATTTTTCTGAGTATTAGCAAAGCTCGTTTCCAAATTGGATAATTCTAATTTTGCTTTACTAAACTCCGTTGTAGAAACAGAATATTTGTTACGAATATCCTCAATTTTGCCTTCCAAGGATGAACGCTTAGAAACCAAGCCTGCATATTTTGATTCCATTTCCTTTAAACGAGCCTTATATGTATCCAATTCATTATCAGAATTCTGTGAGAACTTCAAACCTGTTTTACGAATGGCACCACCTGTGATTGAACCTGATTTTTCAAACAAATCACCGGATAAAGTTACCATTCTATATTTGCCGATAAGTTTGTTCGCAACACTCCTATCTTCCACTACAAGCGTTTCACCTACTGCATAATAAAAAGCGTTCAAATACTCATCATCAAAATCAATCAGGTTAATCGCAAAATCGATTACACCTTTTTCTTTTGGCAAATTCAAACTTCTTGGACACTTAACAATTTTGTTAAGCGGAACAAAAGTTGCTCTGCCGGCATTAGAAGATTTTAGAAGTTCGATACAGGTTGAGGCTACATGCTCGTCATCAACAACGATATGTGCCATTCTACCACCAACTGCGATTTCCATAGCTGTAGAATACTCTTCATCAACTTGCCCGAGTTTCATCAATGGAGCGTGAACCCCATGGATATTAGCTCTTACAACAGTGTCAACTGCACGTCCGAGGTTAGCTTCTTCGTTTGCTTCTTTAGCTGCTTGTAGCTTGAATATTTTGTTGCGTGCTGCTTGAACATCATATTCAAAGTCATTAATTTCATTTTTAGTTTTATCATATTCATACAAAGTGTTCTTAAGGATAATTTTGAAATCGTCAAGTTCTTTGCCGAGTTGTTCAATCAATAATTCCTTAGAAGCTTTTGTTTCAGAAAAATTTGCTTTAAAACTTTCTAATTCTGTCAATTTTGTCTTAGCATCTTCAATTGCTTTCTTTTTAGAAGATAAATCAGCTTCCATAGGCGCTTGCTTCTGAATAAGCTTTGTTTCTTTATCTTGCAAAGCTTCTAATTCTTTTCTTAAAGCGTTTCTCTTTTCCAAATGTTTTTCAGCAGTTTCATTTAAGCCGGACATATCTTCAAGAATTTTATGTAAAATCGCTTTTTGTTCTTCAATATTTTTTTCAATACCTTTGATTTCATCTTGTTTCAAAGAAATCTTAAGTTCAGAATCTTTAATCTTGCCTTCCTGAACCTCAATACCGTTTTTAGTATTTTCAACTGTTTTTAAATTATCTTGAATTTGTTTATCAGCATAAACAATAGAAGAATTTTTTCTGGAAATAGCACCCTTGATTTCTTCTGCTTTTTGTTTCAATTCCAGTTGATGACCTTCACCTTTTTCAGTAATAGTCTTGGAAATTTCATCATACTTTTCTTTGATTAATTTCAAGCGTTCTTCTAAATCTTTTGATTTTAGTTCTTCTTCTTTTTTACGTTTGGTAAATTCCAGAATATTTTCATGCGCTTTTTCTAAATTTCTGCGTAAATCGAAGAATTTAACAGTGTTAATTTGGCTCTCGAGACCGGTTTTTTCTTCCTTGAGCTTCTGATATTTTAGAGCGACTTCTCTTTCTTCATTAAGCTGCTCTAAACGTGTATTTACTTCATTCAGAATCAAAGTAGAATTAACAACACGTTTTTCTACTGTATCAAGTTCGTTTGTTGCTTGTTCTATTCTTCTATCGAAATCAGCAATGCCGGCAATTTCGTCAATAATCTTGCGGCGCTCGTTAGGAGTACAATTTGTAATACTCATAACGTCACCCTGCATCATTACGTTATAACTATTTGGAGTAATGTTAAATTTTTCCAGTTTTGCGTGAATATCGGACAAAGTTGCAATTTTATCATCAAGATAATAAATACTGTTAAATCCTTGTGACGACTTTCTAATACGTCTTGCGACCGAAAAATCTCCATCTTCCGTTTCTCCGAACGTAACTTTTACGAATGCTTCGTTTCTTTTGTTGTAGGTTGATATTAAGTGGAAAAGTTTTTCAGCACGAAGGGTACGACTTGTAGATAAACCCAATGCAAACAGAATACTATCAATAATATTGCTCTTACCGGAACCGTTTGGACCGGAAATAGTCGTAAATCCTTTAAGCATCGGTATATCAACTTTGTTCGCAAACGACTTAAAGTTGTCTATCTCCAACTGTTTTATGTACATAAATCCCTTCCCAATAACGACATGTCTTATTTAAGATTACTACAGAATTAACGGTAGTGTCAAGGGAAAAGAAGGATGTTAGAATGTAAAATTTTGCAAATTATATTATAGATTAATAATTTATTTCGTTATTCAAAAAATGGTTTCAAATATTGTCCCGTAAAAGAATTTGGATTTTTAGCAACTTCTCTTGGTGTTCCGCAAGCCACAACTTCACCGCCCAAATTTCCACCTTCCGGCCCTAAATCAATTATGTAATCAGCAATTTTGATTAAATCCAAATTATGTTCAATTATTAAAATTGTATTTCCATTATCAGCCAGTTTTTGAATAATTTTAATAAGTTTATCCAAATCGTGCCAATGCAAACCAACAGATGGTTCATCCAACAAGTAAAGTGTTTTGCCGGTTGCACGTTTATTGAGTTCTGAAGCTAGTTTTATTCTTTGTGCTTCACCACCTGATAAAGTTGTAGCACTTTGTCCGAGCTTAATGTAATCCAAACCGACATCATTAAGTGTTTTTAACTTATTTGCAATTTGTGGAATGTTTTCAAAGAATTCATAAGCTTCTTTTACACTCATTTCCAAAACATCAGCAATGGTTTTACCTTTATATTTTACTTCCAATGTTTCGTTATTATATCGTTTACCTTTGCAAACATCACATTTTACATAAACGTCTGATAAGAAGTTCATTTCAATTTTCAAAACACCATCGCCGGAACAAGCTTCACATCTTCCGCCTTTTACGTTAAAACTAAACCGCCCAGGTTTATAACCTCGCATTTTTGCTTCATTTGTTTTGGCAAAAAGCTCCCTAATTGGTGTAAATACATCTGTATAAGTTGCAGGATTAGAACGTGGAGTTCTACCAATCGGTGATTGGTCTATATCAATAATCTTGTCTAAATTTTCAAACCCAAGAATTTCATCCACTCCTTGTGGCTTTGGTTTATTTCCACGTAATTTATGTACAGCGTATTCATAAATTAAATCTTGCATAAGTGTTGATTTACCGGAACCTGAAACACCTGTTAAGACAACAATTTTACCTAATGGAATATCTATATCTATATTTTTCAAGTTATTTAGATATGCATTTCTTATTTGTAAATAATTGCCATTGCCTTCCCTAATTGTATCCGGAATCGGAATGTTATATTCTCCACTCAAATACTTGCCGGTAATAGACTCTGGAGCAGCAATAATATCTTCTACTGTTCCTTGTGCAATAATATTACCGCCATTAATTCCGGCTTTTGGACCAATATCAACAACATAGTCTGCATTTCTGATTGTATCTTCATCGTGTTCAACTACAATCAAAGAATTACCCATATTTCTAAGTTTTACTAAAGTTTTAATTAGTCTGTCATTATCTCTTTGGTGCAAACCTATTGACGGTTCATCAAGTACGTATAAAACTCCTGACAGTCCACTTCCGATTTGAGTAGCTAATCGAATTCTTTGAGCTTCTCCACCTGATAAAGTACCTGATGTTCTTGCTAAGTTCAAATAATTTAAACCAACATCACAAAGGAATTTCAATCTGGAACGCACTTCTTCTAAAACCTGTTTTGCAATTTTCATCTGAAAATCGGTTAAAGTCAAATAAAGCTCACTCACAAACTCATAAGCCTTATCTACAGGCATCAAACAAAGTTCGTAAATATTTACTCCATTGATTTTAACCGCAAGTGGAAACGGCTTAAGTCTTGCACCGCCACATTTTTCGCAAGGAGTTGTAACCATGTATTTTTCAATTTCAGCTTTCCAATATTCACTTTCAACATTATAATGTTTCATCAAAAATGGAATTACGCCAATAAATTTTTGAAGTGAATTTCTGTATCTATGACTTCCAAATTCTCGTATTCTCATTGGAATACGCTCTTCTGAACCATATAGAATTATGTTTTGAATTTCTTCCGATAAATCTTTAAATGGAGTATTTAAATCAATATTGTAAGCCGAACTTACAGCTTTAATTACATCGTCGTAAAAAGAAGTTGATGATTTACTCCAAGGATAAATTGCGCCTTCATTTATTGACTTTGTTTTATCGGGAATAACTAAATCCGGATCAATTTTAAAATCAACACCAAGCCCGCCGCACTTATCACAAGCGCCATAAGGAGCATTAAAAGAAAAAATTCGTGGTGTTAGTTCTTCAAAACTCAAGTTACAATCCGGACAAGCGAGTTTTTCACTATAAATTATTTCTTCTTTACCGACTACATCAATAAGTGTCAGTCCATCAGCCTTTTGCAAAGCTATCTGAACACTGTCGGCAATTCTGGAACGAGCTTCCGGTTTTACAACCACACGGTCAACTACGACAGAAATATTATGGACTTTTGTTTTTGCTAATTTAATTTCATCTTCATCAAGATTATAAACTTCGCCATCAACTTTAACTCTCACAAACCCTTCTTGGCGCAACTCTTCAAACAAAGATTGAAATTCACCTTTTTTACCTTTTACAATCGGAGCTAGAATTTGAATTTTTGTACCAACTTCAAGCTTAAGAATACTAGAAACAATTTCATCAATCGTTTGCGGCTTTATTGGTTTTCCACACTTTGGACAATATGGTGTTCCAATTCTTGCATACAAGAGCCTTAAGTAATCATAAATTTCTGTAACTGTTCCGACAGTAGAGCGAGGATTATTACTTGTTGATTTTTGGTCAATAGAAATCGCAGGAGTAAGTCCATCTATATAATCCACATCAGGCTTATCCATCTGTCCCAAAAATTGTCTGGCATAGGTTGAAAGACTTTCTATATAACGTCTTTGACCTTCTGCAAAAATTGTATCAAAGGCAAGCGAGCTTTTACCTGAACCTGAAACTCCGGTAAATACAACAAGTTCGTTCTTTGGAATTTCCAAAGAAACATTTTTTAAATTATGTTCTCTCGCACCCTTTATAACAATCTTATCTGTCATGCCAAAATTATAACACTAAGAATTTGTTGGAGCAAAAAATAACATAATACATTTTTCTATTTACAAGTAATATGTTAAACTATTGTTATGCTTAATATTGATACCGGTGAAGATATAAATACTTTATATAAAATGATTGAAATCAAAGGTGGAAAGAGAATCGAAAAATTTAAAACCACTGACATTAAACGTGCGTTGAGATTTCAAAAATGGTACATAAAACAATATAAGCAAGGGCTTTTAATGGAAATTATTCCGGAAAAAAAGATTTATAACTGGAAAGAAAAAACGGTAAATTATACTTTTGAAGAATTATGACAAATCAAAAATATATAGCATTAATAGATTGTGATAGTTTTTTTGTTTCTTGCGAAAGAAAACTTAATCCTGAACTTAAAGGATTGCCGGTTTCTGTTGTTTCAGGTGAACGTGGTTGTGTAATTTCTCGTTCTAGAGAAGCAAAAGCTTTGGGAATTCCAATGGGAATACCTTTGTTTCAGGCTGTTGAAAAATATCCGGAATGTATTTATATTAGTGCAAATCATTATGCTTATACAAAAATCTCACAAAAAGTAATGGAAATTCTGAAAAATTCCAGTCCTAATGTTGAAGTTTATTCTATTGATGAAGCATTTGTTGATTTTACAGGATTAACAAAATTGTATAAAAAAAATTATTATAAAATTGCGTACGATTTACAACAAAAAATTCTGAACGAAGTTGATATTCCTGTAACAATCGGAGTTAGCAAAACCAAAACTCTTGCTAAATTAGCATCTGATAAAGCTAAAAATACATCGTCACGCATTGCACTGGTAGGAAAAAGTAGTATTCAAACATTGCTTAAATATACTGATATTCAAGAAGTTTGGGGGATAGGTAGAAAACTTGGCACAAAATTACGTGGGCTTGGGGTGAGAAGCGGTTTTGATTACATAAATAAAGATGATAATTGGATTAAAAATAAATTTGGAAAAAACGGTTTAAGTGTAAAAGCAGAGCTAATGGGAATTATTGTATCTCCTATAAGTAATGAAATTGAACTACCTAAATCAATTAGCGATACAAAATCTTTTTTAGAATTCACTTCTGATATTCAATTTTTAAAAAATGAACTTGCGATACATATTCATGAAACGTGTTCCAGATTAAGGAAAATTGATTGTAAATGTTCGATTATCGGAGTTCTGCTTAAAACAAAAGATTTCAGAACTTTGTATTCTAAAATTCAACTCCAAGTTCCAACGAATTTTGAATTTGAGATAACCAAAAATGCATATCCGGAATTAGAAAATATGTTTGTACAAGGAGAATTATATAGAAGCGTTGGTATTGTTCTTGAAGATTTCAAAAAAAATTCCGAAGAACAACTTTTGCTTTTTGATACTGATGAAAAAAGAGAGCAAAAAGAAAAATTGGGTAAAAGTCTGGACAAATTAGAACAAAAATTTGGCAGAAATATTGTCCGCACAGGATTTGTGAATAAAAATATTCCTTTTAAACAAGGCTTTTTGACGAGCCCTAAAAATATTGAATAAAAATCAGCTATAGTTTTATTCTATAAATACGCAACTATTCTATGTCTTTTTGTTATAATCTTGTTATGAATTTTAATCAAATTAAACAAGTATTAGTTGTAGCGGAAGAAAAGAATTTTACTAATGCTGCCAAAAAGCTATTTATTTCACAACCTTCTTTGAGCAAAAGTATAAAACTTTTAGAAGAAGAATTTGGAGTTGAAATTTTTGAAAGAAATCCTATCAAATTAACTCATGCAGGAGAAGTATTTGTTAAAAAAGCTAAAAAAATAATTTCTGAGATAGGTGAATTAGAAATAGAAATGTCAGATATTTCTAACCAATTAAAAACATATATCGTTATTGGTATTCCGTCACACAGATGTTATTGTTTTATGCCAAAAATTTTAAAGGAACTTCATGAAGAATATCCAAATTGTTATGTCAAAATAGAGGAATATCCGACTTTTATTCTTAAAAAAATGTTAGAAGAAGATAAAATTGATTTTTATTTAGGAACAGAAAATCCTGATAGTTTGATATACAAAACAGAGCATATATGTGATGAAACTGCATTTATTACTTTTCCAAAAAATTGGGAGATTAAGAGTGATGGAGAAGAAATTGATATCAAAGAATTTAGGGATAAAAATTTCATCATTTTCCCTGAACAGTTAAAATTGAGTAAATATTTAAAATCTTTATGCGAAGAAAACGGTTTTGAACCTAAAACAATTATCGAATGCCATAATGCTGAAACAATTTATTCTATGATAAATGAAGGAATTGGAGCGGCATTTTTACCGGAATTATTTATAAAAAATTTCTCTGAACAAAAGAATGTTGTGTATAAAAAAATCAAAGGATACAATTTTAAACGAGAGTTTGCAATTTTTTATAAAAAAGATAAATATTTGGTAAAACCTGCTATCAGATTTTTAGAACTTTTTAACAAAATTCATTAATCTTCAGGTACAATTTTTTCGACCAGATTATTTTCCGCATCATATTTTTTTATATTAATTCTTTCACCATCTTTGTATTCTGCATTAAAAGAATTTTTAACTTTGTAATTTGATGAATAAATTGTTTCTTTTGTTTTAGTACCATCTTCAAAATCACTCATCAAAGTCACACTATCATGAGGTTTTTCAGAATTAAAATAAGTAAATCTGGTTATATTAGGACCTTCATAGTTTGCAGAAATATTTATTTTTGTATCACCTGATTCGTCATAAATTAAATGTTCAACTCTCATATTTGAATCATTATCATACGTTTCTTTTTTTATAGATAATACCTTATCATTACCATCTCTTAATTCGTATTTAATTGGCTCATTCTGTGAATAATTCCAAATTTCTACAAACTCAATTTCGCCTTTAGAATTATATTTTGTATGTTTAATCGGAAGGTTTGATATTTTATCATATTCCCATTCGTCATTATCACCGGCATGCTCTTTGATATTACCTAATTCCGTAATCTTTTTTTCACCATTATTATTGATTTCGATTAATTGTATATCGTGACGTTGTAATTTTTCATCATTTGAATTCCCTGCAATTATAAAAATATTATTTCTATGTTTTTTTAAATAATACAGATTGGAATTTTCAATAATGGAATTAACTTCATCTTTAATATTTGCAGAAAGAGTTGAAATATCTGCGACAGCTGATAATGGTATGAAATTATTTTCATTATACAAATTAGCATTTTTTATTGTTTTAATTGTTTCTTTTTCTGCAATAGAATAAGTAGGTTTTGTTTGTTTTATTTGATTGGTTTGTTTTATTTCTTTTACTGGAGAATTTGAAATTGGTTTTTCTTCTTCTTTTTGTGCAGGAGAAACTTTATTATGTTTTTTATTAATTGATGTCAAAATTCCATAAGTACATAATGATATTGCCAAAATTGAACTTAAAATAATCATCTTTTTTTTCATTTGTTTTATCTCCAATATTTAAAAAAATAGTAATTTTTCAATATAATCTAATTATTTTGCATATTGTAAAATATAAAATCCAGAATTTTCAAATTCTTGTTTTGTACCAGTCAAACTAAATCCAAGATGTTCATAAAATTTTCTTGCCGGAATATTTTGGTCGAGAACCCAAAAATATATTTTTCTACCGTTTGCTATTTTTTCAAATTCTTTCATCACATATTTGCCAATTCCTTCGCCTTGAAAAAATTTATCGACGTAAAAATCACTAATGGTAATTTTTTCGTCTGTAATTTCTGCATTAATCATAGCTTTTACAATTCCATCATCATAAACAAACATATTATCTAATGCGTGTGGTTTGCTATAATTTTCTGCTTCGCTTAAAACTTGCATGACATTAAAAGAAACATGATCATTTTTGAAAATATCTCTATAAGTATGTCTTTTGGTAAATATTATAATTTCTGCAATTCTTGCAATATCTTTTTGTTCAGCTTTTCTTAACATTTTTTCTCCGATGAAAAAATGCGGGATAGTATCCCGCATTTTTATTTTTTTAATTATTTTTTATCTTCTTCTTTTTTCACAGTTTGCGGTGTAACATCTTTAACTGTTTTTTTAGGATTAAATGATTCGTTCAAATATTCAATTTTTGCGTTTTTCATCAAACCATCAGTAATATTTTTTAGAACTTCAATTTGTTTTTGTGTTTCTAGGTAGAATTTAATTTCATCTTTTACTTTAGCAAAAGGTGTAGAACCGGCTTCCATTCTATCAGTAACTTTGATAATGTGGAATCCGTATGGAGAAGAAACAAGTTGTTCGCTTACTGTATTAGGTTTCATTGAAAAAGCTGCTTTAGAAAATTCAGGAACCATTGCTTCTTTTGTAAAGAAACCAAGTTCTCCGCCTTTTATAGCGCTTGCTTTATCGTCAGATTCTTTTTGTGCAATTGTTGCAAAATCATCCGGATTATTTTTCACTTGTGCTAAAATCTTTTCAGCTTTTGCTTTTTGTGTAGCAACAGCAGCTTCTACTTTAGTATTTAATTCATCCGGTTTTATATCAGGATTTTTAGCTTTTATTTGTTGAATAAGTTCAAGTGTGTTTGCAGAAATTAAAATATGAGAAGCTCTAACTTGTTCTCCGTGTGTAAATTCTGATTTGTGTGTATCATAATATTTTTTTGCATCATTGTCTGTTATGTTAATTTTTTGAACAGAATTTACTAATTTTTTGATTTTTATTTGAGTTTTTAAATCATTTGTAAATTGAGTATTAGAAACCCCTCTTTGTTTTAAAATTTTATTTAATTCTTCTTTTGAACCAACTTTATCAATAATAGTTTTCAATTCATTTTGAATATCTTCGTCAGTTGCTTTGATTCCTTTTTTTTCAATTTCTTGGTCTAAAAGACTTTTTACAATTAATTCATTTGTAATTTTATCTCTAAAAATACCGTACATAGGATTTTCGTCAGATCTTACAAAATTTTTAGAACCGCCAAAAGATTTAAAAAATGATTTATCAATGCTTTGGTCAAACGCTTCATCAAATTCGGCTTGCGTAATAACCGTATTATTAACTTTAATAATACCTTCAGATTTTTGCATTAATGAACAGCCTGATAATAACACTGTTGATAACGCTAGACAGCATAATATTTTTTTCATCTAATACTCCTTATATAAACTCTCTACTGATATTTATTTATGGTTTCTTTTATATAATAAAACAAACTTGATAAAATGTTAAACATTTCTTCTATTGTTAAGTTACTATTGTTTACAAGAAGTATTGATTTGCCGTCCGTACAGGATTTTGGCGCAATTGTAAACTTGATTCTTCTTAAAATACTTTTATCTAAACCTTGTTTGATTATATTCCATTCGTAAGGAGTAAATGGAGAATAAATTCTTATATCGTTACCTGCTTCTCTAATAATAGATATTCCACAATCAGTAGCGATAAGTCTTAGTTTAATAAGTTTGATGAGATTATCTACTTCATCCGGAATTCTTGAGAATCTATCTTTCCATTCAGAAACAATATAATTCAATTCGGTTTCATTTTTAACATCAGATAAACGCTTATATTCAATCATTTTTTGTTCGCCTGAACCTACCCATTCATCAGGAATATAAGCAGTAATATTTATGTCAACGATTGTTGGTTTATTTGCTTTAACGGAATCCCCCTTAAGCTCGTTTACGGTTTCTTCAAGTAATTGACAATAAGTATCAAATCCTACATTTATCATGTGTCCATGTTGTTTTGTTCCTAAAATATTACCGACTCCTCGAATTTCAACATCTCGCATTGCAATTCTGTAACCGCTACCAAGTGTAGTGAATTCTTTTATTGCTTTTAATCTTTCTGTCGCCTCTTGAGAAAGTCCTTTGTATTCAAGTTGTTTTGTAGAATTACCAATATTTTTATCAAATTTTCCTTTATAAAAACAGTAGCAATACGCTTGTTTTTCACTTCTTCCGACACGTCCTCTTAGTTGGTAAAGTTGCGCTAAACCGAGCTTGTCTGCTTCGTGGATAATCATTGTATTAGCATTTGGAATATCAATGCCGTTTTCTATAATAGTTGTGCAAAGTAAAATGTCGTAATCATGATTATCAAAACCTATAATGACGTCTTCCAAATGTTTTTCACTTAATTGTCCGTGCCCTATTGCAATTCTGGCTTGAGGGACGAGTTTTTGTAATTCAAGTTTAAATTCTTCTATTGTTTCAACACGGTTATAAAGGTAGAATACTTGTCCATCTCTATCAAGTTCATTAACTATCGCATTTTTAACAGTTTGTTCGTTGTATTCTCCGACAAAAGTTTTAATTGGTAAACGATTTTGAGGTGGCGTATTTATTACAGAAATATCTTTAATTCCTGATAAAGACATATATAAAGTACGTGGAATTGGAGTTGCAGACATTGAAATAATATCAATATTTTCTCTAAATTCTTTTAATTTTTCTTTGTGCCTTACACCGAATCTGTGTTCTTCGTCAATTACTAATAATCCTAAATCCTTAAATATGACGTCATCTTGTAATAGGCTATGTGTCGCAATAACGACGTCACATTTTCCTGTTGCAAGATTTTTGAGTGTTTCTTTGCGTTCTTTTGTGCTTCTAAAACGACAAAGTAATTCAACATCGACACCAAAAGGTTTGAATCGTTCTAAAACAGTTTGATAATGTTGTAAAGCAAGTACTGTTGTCGGAACAATTACTGCAACTTGTTTTAAAGACGTGACAGCTTTAAACATTGCACGCATTGCGACTTCAGTCTTTCCAAAACCAACATCTCCGCAAACCAGTCTATCCATCGGGCTTGCGCTTTCCATGTCAGATTTAATCTGATTGATTGATTTCAATTGGTCAGGAGTTTCTATGTATTCAAATGTGTCTTCCATTTCTAATTGCAATGGAGAATCCGGTGCAAACTGAATGCCTGTTTGCATTTTTCTTCTTGCGTACAATCTTAGTAAATCATAAGCAATCGTTTCAACTTCTTTTTTTACTTTAGTTTTAGTGTTTTCCCAATCGCTACCTCCCATTCTGGAAAGTTTTGGTTTGATTTGTCCGGAGCCACGATAACGACAAAGCATATTAATTTGTTCTACCGGAATGTGCAATTTATCTTTGCTTGCGTATTCTATTGTTAAATAATCTTTTAGTTGCCCGTCAATTTCTTGTTTAGATAATCCTTTATAAATTCCGACTCCGTGAATAGAGTGAACGACGTATTCCCCTTCTTGAATATCATTAATGTTTTCTATGTATTCAGCTTTTTCTTTATAATGTCGTTTTCTGTTTGTCGGAACATCTTTTTGTCTTTTATTAAACAGCTCTCTATCAGTTAATAAGAGAATTTTTCCATCAATTAGTTCTGTACCTTGTGAAGTTATATTTCTAATGTAATTGATGTCAAAAAGCCCATAGGAATTGAAAACTTCTTTAACACGTTCTTGAAAGTCGGTCGCAATTGTAACTTGAAAACCTTTGTGTTCTTTAATAAATTGAGCCGCAGCGTCCATATTTGCATCAAAAATTTGAACATTTCTTGCATCAATATCAATGACTTCATTGTTTTCATCTGATAAAAAATTGTTGAAATATATTTTTTGCGAGCCTGCAATTTTATTTAATGTTTCTTGATAAGTAAAATGATTTAATGCTTTTAAAGGCTCTATTTGATTAGTTTTTAGCGCTTCATTGTAATTGTTAATAAAATTGTCATCTATTTGCTGGTACTTAGAACTCACTTCTGCAAATTCATCAACAATAATAATGTAGTCTTGAAAATAATCCAGAACACCGACTAATTCATTGTTAAAATATGATTGATAAACATTTATACCTTCAAAATATCCTTCGTTTTCAAATTGTTCTTTTAAACCTTGTGAAAAATCTTCCGGAGGTTTTGGTGGCAAAATAAATTTATATAGAGGTTCGATTTTTATTTCTTTAATCCCTTTTTCTATAGATTTTTGAGTTTCATTATCAAAATATCTGATATCGACAATTTCATCACCCCAAAACTCAATTCTTGCGGCATTATCTTCAAGAGTATAAATATCTGAAATATCGCCTCTTATACTGAATTCTCCAATATCTGAAACCATTGTAGAACGCTTATAACCTAATTTTATAAGCTTAGAAAGTAATTCTGTTTGGCTTATATTGTCGCCAATTTTTAGGGAAAAAGAATTGTTTTCAAAAAAGTTTTTATCTGGAAATTTTTCTAACAAAACTTTAACAGGTGCAATGACGACATCAGGTTGTTGAAGAAGTATTTTGACTTGTTTTTCATAATCATATAGATTTCCGGCAACTATTTCATAAGGTGAGATGTTTTGATAAGGAATTGTTTTTGAATCAATTTCAAATAATCGTCCTAAATCAGAAGCATATTTAAGTGCGGATTGTTCGGTAGATGTTATGAATAATATTTTTTTATTAGAAATTTTTTGAATATATTTTAATAACAAAAGTCGACTGAACGTAGTCAATCCGGTCAGTGTAAAACTTTTTGATTTTTTTATATTTCTGACAAAATTGTCAAAAAATGATGCAAATTCTAGTTTCATAGCCTGAAAACATTATAAATATAAATTATAACCTCTCAACATATTAGCTTAAATAATAAAAAGTTGCAATTTAATAATAAGTTATTGATAATTTGTGATTTTTTTTAAAGCCCAAATTATCCTTTATTCTCAAAAATAATAAATAATTTTTTATAATACGTGTTCAAAAATCACACTCGGATCTTGCGAGGTTTCTTTATTTCCCCAACCTTTTGCTTTTGCAGAAGTCGTAATATAAAGTTTTTTCTGTGCTCTTGTTATTGCAACATACAACAAGCGCAAGCTTTCTTCTGAATTAAACTCTCTTAATTCTAATTCCGATTTGTGTCTATAGTTAGGATTAAACGCTCTAACTTCTTCCATAAATAATGTTGAAGCTTTTGTTTTTGCTTTTTCTACATCAATAGATAGATTTTTTTCTGCCATCTCAGGCAAGAATACGTATTCAAACTCATCCCCTTTTGATTTATGCAAAGTCATAATTTGAACTTTTCCCTTAGCCGCATCTTTATCCTCTTCTTCAGAGAAAAACTTAAATCCGCTCAATGAAGGTTTTTTGGATAATTCCTCTAATCTTTGGAGTGTTAAATCAAAATTATTGTTTGAATTTAATCTTCTTACAAGTGTTGCAATCAAATACACATTAGATTTTTCAATGTCGCTTGTATAATAATATAATCCAATTCTGATAACCAATTCTTCCAAAGGCAAAGTTGAAGAATTTAACCAATACTGCATGTCCCATAAAAATTGTGCTAAATCATTCTGTTCAATATCATCGCTACTTTTTTGTATAAACGGAATTTCAGAATTTCTGATTTCAAGCTGTAATCTTTGTTTATAAAAACCTAAATCAGAAAGTGTTTCATAAGTAGAAACAACAACTTCGTTATCAAAAGGTTTCTGAATAAATTTTAAGATAGAAAAAATTGCATTAAACACACCCTTTTGTCCTAGAGAATCACTTCTCGTCATTGTTTTTAAGCCGGCATCATTTATAAATGATGTCCAATTCGCAACTTGAAAATTGTTTCTCAAAAGAATTCCAACAGTTGCATTTTTATTACGAGTCAAGATATTTTTGATTTCTTTAAGTATAAAATTTCTTTCTGCAAAAGCATTTTCAAACACACGAGAAAAAATCGCATTCGGTGAATCCGGATTTTTTCCTTTAACTCCTTGCATATAACTTGTAAAAAATGCTTTCGGCAAAATCTCGTTACCATAATTAACAAGATTATTTGCTAAAGTCATAACATCCTGCGTACATCTTTGAGAATGGTTCATTTCAACTGTAGTATCGGCTTCTTGAATAAATTTTCTGAAACCTTCAACATCAGCGTTAGAAAATGTTGTTGTAATTGCTTGATTTATATCACCGCAGCGAATAAGATTTTTGTGTTTGCCACTCAATAATCCAATTAATCTTTGTTGAACCCCTGATGAATCCTGAGCTTCATCTTCTATAATATATTCACAAATATTTTGATAATACTCCAAAACATCCGGATTATTTTCCAATAATTTAACAGACATAATTAAAATATCATCATAATCAATAAGATTATTTTCTCTTAGTTGTGCTTGATATTGTTTATAAAAAGTCTTAAATTTTTCTGTTTTTTTGTCGCTAGAAGGTGTGTCAATATTGCCTTCTTGCAACTTCAAAACAGAAATAGCTCTATCAAATTCATCGACTTCCGTTTTAGTTAATTTTCCTGCAATACTTTTTATTATTCTAATTCTTTGTGTATCATCGCAAATATCAAAGTCTGCAGAAAGATTCAATCTTTCAAAATTAGAATTTTCTTTAATTATTTTTAAAGCTAAACCGTGTATTGTACTGATATTAGGTAATAAAACCGAATTTGGGCACATGTTTTTGATTCTTTCTCTAAAGTTTCTGGCTGCAGAATCCATATAAGTTAAAACAAAAATATTAGTCGGTACAACTCCTCTTTCAATAAGTTTTATAATCAAAGCCAAAAGAATTGTTGTTTTACCTGCCCCGGGGACAGCAGAAATTGCCATTGAACCTTTTTGATAATCTAAAACCGGTTTTTGATCATCTCTCGGAACAATTTTGAAAACAGGTTTGCTTGAAGTTTCTTCATCATCGTTACCGCCTGCAAGATAATCTTCAATTCCGCCAAGGTTTTCAACACCGGATGGATCAAACAAACTTGAGCAAGCCCAAACATGTTTTTGAGCAAGTAAGAGAAGTTTTCTCAAAATTCTTGCAGTTTTTTGTTTCGCAAGAAAAATATCATCTTCTACAGTATATTCATCCTTTGTCCAATCAGCCTGAAATACCCACGCATTGTATAAAGGACCTGTATCTGTTTTAACCCAGTCTGAATGTGAAACATCTAGCCAGAACTGATATTTTGTAGAAATTTTGTTATCAATTATTTTTTGTGGAGTTGCGACAACCAAATCATCATCACCAATTTCCAACGTAGAACTTGGATTTTCTGCAATGATAGAATTTTCGATTTGAACAATAATATCTTTAGCACGTTCTATAACAACATTAGCACCTAAAACACTTTCAAAATCTCTTAGTTGTTTAATAAAGAAATTAAATTTATTAATTTCTGTTGCATCTGCAAAATCTACAAGCTTGTAAAATAAATCGTAAACTTTTACGGAAAGTTTTGTGTTTTTTGCTTTTATTTCTTTAAATACACTTAGAAATTTTTGATATTTTTCATTGTAATTTTCAATATTTATTTCTGGTAAAATTCGGTTATTGTTATATCCTTCAAAAATTTCTTTACAATATTTTAATGGAATTCCTAAATAATCAGATAATATTACCCTCAAATCACTTTCTGCAATTTCAATATCCAACATCAACTTAAGAATATTTAAACTTGCTTTCACAAGCGGATTGTCGATAAGTTTTTCGCTTCCGGATAGGAATAAAAGATTGCAAATAGATTTTAAATTTTCTTCCAGCGTAAATTTGAGCATGTTATCTTGCAACGGAGTAATTATTGCAATATCTTTTGGTTTTACATTTTTTTTGAATAAGTTTTGTATCTTTTCAATCGTGTAATCCAATATTTCTGCACGTTTAGACAGAGAGGTTAATGTAAAATTTTCCAATCTTTCATGCTTATTTTCTAATATATTAGAAAAAATAATTTCGCCTTGAGTGAAAGTATCTTCTCCCGATTGAACATCCTCTCCGAATAAGTGTACTAATTTACATTCAATTGACGTATCTGCACTCAAATACCCACATCTGCTAGAGCCTAAAGAATCAAAACAAATTAGCCAATCTTTTAATTGTGGTTTCAAGTAAGCAATAAAATCAAAACAAACCGGTGTCATTTCATCCGCATCATCAACAAGAAGATATTTAATGTTTTTAAAATAATCTGTATGTTGATAAACATGATTAAAAATAAGAGTTTGCCTTAAATAGTCTAGGCTACGAGTTTTTAGAGTTGAAGATAATAGTTTTTTTATTATTAATTCTGCATCATCCGCAAAAGATTCTTTTAAAATTTTAGAACGCTCTTTTACATCTTCGTTTGTTAAATGATTTTGTACAATAAGCGAATATCTTCTAAAAATTTGGTGAAGAAGTGATTTTTTTGAATTATATCCTTTTACTTCAACTTGTTTTAAAATATTTTTAAGTAAAAATTGTGAAACCTCCAAGCCAACAAGGTTTGGGAGGATGAAATGTTTATCAGAAGGAATAGAATTTTCTATAAAACACCAATTATCAATAAGAGTATTGTAAACTATTGAAAAAAATGAATGAATATTTAATTTTTCGATTGCGTCAAAATTTAATTTGTTGAATATTAAATCAGAAACTTGTTTTTTTACTGTAGAATTTTGGACAAAAACCAGTATTTCTGATGGTTTTACACCTTCAGAAATAAGACTTACATATTTATCGACTAAAATATTAGTTCGAAAATCAACTTTAATAAAATTTAATAACATACTCCTTATGGACTATTTTACCATAAACAGTATTCAAACCTATTGCAAAATAAGAAAATTTCTAATACAATGATTGGGTAAGTTTTTTACAGTAACACTATTTAAGAAGGAGATTAAAATGGCAAAAGTTAAAGAAGAAAGAAAAGGTATCCAAGAACAAATTATTGAATCAGCTGGTCAAATTTACAACTACCTTTCAAACAAAGGTGAAGTTTCAATCAATAAAATGAAAAAAGACCTTAGCTTGAACGAAAACTTTGCTGAAATGGGTTTAGGCTGGTTATCAAGAGAAGATAAACTAGAATACACTCAAAAAGCTAAATCAGTAACTGTTAAATTAAGATAGTTCGATTTAACTGAATAAGTTTAAAAAGAGGATTACTTTGTTGTAATTCTCTTTTTTATTGGTTTTATTTATTTTTATTATTTTGTAAACTTTCTTTTTGTATAGTCGGTGACAAATCTTTTACAGCAAAGGGTTTAGCAAAATAGATTGCGCTAATAAAATTTAAAACAATGCCGAGAATATTTGTTGCAGTTTTTGCGCTTTTTAATTTGGAAGGAATAAGATTTGCCAACATTAAAATTGAGCTTCCAGCCATTAGATATAAGTAAGCTTTAAAAATTCCTCTTGGTACAGCAACGCAATCGTTTACGTCACGTGGATTTTTTACATTATTTGCTAAAACGTCTATGAATTCACGTTTTTGGTTGTTTGGTTTGTTATAAAAATTTGTAGTATTTTGAATGTTTGTTATTTTCATTATGTTATGATAAAACATCTAAAAAAAATTTTTGCTATATATTTGAAAATAAAAAATTTTGTGTTAAGATACTTTTGTTACTTGATTTGTATAAAGTAATAATATTAAAAATTAAATATATATGGGTGCGTAGGACTCCGCTGAGGTGTTGACTAAATGTCAAGTCCGAAGATGGAGTAGGTGAGTTCGAACGGATGTGAGACGAGCCGTTTGCAAGATAACCGACTGCGCTTCAAGGTTTGAAAATTAAATAAGTATGGGTGCGTGGCGCAATTGACTCTGCCGAGAAAAATCCGAACCATTGAGGATTTTTTGAGAGGTAGCAGTTGACGGAGGCAACGTAGCGGGTGAAAATTAAATAAGTATGGGTGCGTGGCGCAGTTGACCCTGCCGAGAAAAATCCGAACCATTGAGGATTTTTTGAGAGGTAGCAGTTGACGAGTCAACGTAGCGGGTGAAAATTAAATAAGTATGGGTGCGTGGCGCAGTTGGTAGCGCAGTTGACTCTTAATCAATTGGTCGTGGGTTCGAGTCCCACCACACCCACCATTTTAAGAGGGTTTTAGACCCTCTTTTTTAATACAAAATTCCAATGTACTCTATATGTACTGATGTACATTACGCAGACTTAATATTACTATTCGTAAAATAATAAACTAAAAAAATAAGAGGATTTAAAATCCTCTTACAATAAATTTACAGTATCATATTTTCTAGCTTTGTTTGGGTACGTATATCATTTAGTAACTTTCACGCTTGAATGTCCTAAAAATCTTAATCTTTTGTATGGTGATATTTTATAAAAATTGTGCTATATTATATCTATGAATAAAGACTTATGTAAGGAAAAAATCAGTTGGTATAAGCTATTGTTCACTTTGATGTCAACAGCTCTTGTTGCTTGTATTGGTTGAATTGTATCAAATACTAATTATTCTTTAAAAGTAGTTATTTTGTTAAATGGCATATCAATAATAGCTATTGCAATGAGTATGTCAGCAGTAGTTTATAAAATACGCTATTATTTTAAAAAGTTAGGAGACATCGATGATTAATAATTATATTGTTATATGTATAGCTATTGCAATGGTATTTGCGTTTGGTTCATTATTCTTTGGTATATTTTTAGAACCAGAAAAAGCTACATCAAAAAAGTAATTTAATAATTTTAATTCAATGAATTTATTTAAACGAACAGAGTAGGTAATATTCTGTTCGTTTTTTAATGCAGATTAAATAAATATGAAAGAAATCAAAAAATGAATCTTGAACAAAACGCCGCACATTCATTGTCGGTCAGTTTTGTGGCGATACTTGAATATAACATTAAAAGGGAAAACTGAAACATGTAAAACTCTTAATCAATTATTCGTGGGTTCTCTCTTCCATTGACTTTTGGCTATTCTTTTTTTTTAATTAAATCTCCACGAAAAACGCACTACTGTCCATGATATTTTTTATAAAATAAAAATAGTTATTAAAAGGCTGGATTTCTCGGTGCTAATCGCACCTCAAAATGACGCCAAGCCGGTAGTCTTATATCCCGTCATTCTGAGAAACTATGTTTCGAAGAATCCAGCCTTTTATTAACTATTATTTTGAGTCTGTACTATAATATTTTATCAAAAGACTTAATATGACTATTTTTTATAAATTATAGAGAAATTTATCTCAGACAATAGTGACGAAAAACGTGACATTTAGTCACCTTTTTCTGCACGTCAACGGAGTCCTTCACCACACTCACCATGTAAAACGTAATAATAGCAAGGGTTTTAGCCCTTGCTATTTTATTTTGTGCTTAAAAATATGCTAATTTTTGCAAAATTTTTACTTTTTATAAAAAATTTTATCAAAACGGCTAAAATGTTTACAAACACAGCATTTGAAATAAATCCTTTTCCCTTGCATAAAATTCTAATTTCTTGCCTTTGACACACATTTGGCACACACTTTTATGAAACTAATGTTTCCAAAGCAGATTCTTTTTCCCCACCTTCAACGCATAAATAACGCTCTGTTACAACAATATCACTATGTGCTAATAATTCTTGAATAACTATTAAATTTGTACCTTTTTCTAGCAAACGTGTACCCAAAAAAGTTCTACGAAAATCATGAAAATGTAAATCTTCAATACCGACTTTACGACCTGCAATTTTAATAGATTTTAATAATTTTGTAAAGGGTTTATATGTTTCAGGATTAATAAATAGGTAATCATCTGTTAAATCATAAAAAGCTCCCTCTAAAAAGAGAGAGCTAAAGAGCCTAAAAACAGGTTTTAGAATATATTAAATACACTAACAGAATTGCTTTGACAGAAGAATTTTATCCTACAGATACCGAGCAAGAACTTTATGAAAAACTAACGGAATATCTACAGCGAGAACGCTTGTATGCCCTACCAAAAAGCCAAAGAATATTGATGGATTTAATTTTACGACGTTTGTTAGCATCATCGACATATGCTATTGCCGGAACTCTTGGTGGACTAGCACAAAAACTTCAGGGATATATCGATGATAATAAAAACGCAGAAAATGAATATATTACTGAACTACAAGATAATATCGAAAATTATGATGAATTAAGTGATGAGTTTATTGATGAAGAAGAATTTGATGAAGAAGATGAATTAAAAGATAAAACTAAACATTTTTCACCTACAGAAATTAAGGAAATAAAAGAAGAACAAAGATTTCTACAAAATCTCTATGAATTAGCGAAACAAACAGATAAAAATGCAAAAGGTGAAAAACTACTTATTGCCTTAAATAAAGGTTTTGAAGAAAATACAAAAAATGGTGGAAGTAAAAAAGCATTAATATTTACAGAATCTACAAGAACACAAAATTACATAAAAAATATTCTTGAAACAACCGAATATGCAAGGAAATTAGTATTATTTAATGGTTCTAATAACGATGCAAAGTCAAAAGAAATTTATAATAATTGGCTGAAGAAAAATGAAAATACTGATAAAATATCCGGATCAAAAACAGCTGACAAACGCGCGGCATTAGTTGACTATTTCAAAGATGAAGCAGAAATTATGATCGCAACAGAAGCTGCTGCAGAAGGTATAAACTTACAATTTTGTTCGTTAATTGTAAATTATGACTTACCATGGAATCCACAGAGAATAGAACAACGAATAGGTCGTTGTCATAGATATGGACAAAAAAATGACGTTGTAGTTGTTAACTTTTTAAACAAGAAAAATGCTGCTGACATAAGAGTATATGAACTCTTGAAAGAAAAGTTCAAATTATTTGATGGTGTTTTTGGTGCAAGTGATGAAGTATTAGGTGCAACTGCTTCTGGAATTGACTTTGAACGTAGAGTTGCTGAAATTCTTAGAAATAGACGTTCCGAGAAAGAAATAGAACTTGAATTTGATGAATTACAAAAACAATTAGAAACCGAAATTGGTGCTAAACTTTTTGACACAAGAAAAAAACTATTAGAAAATTTTGATATAGAAGTTGCACAAAAACTTAAAATCAGCCAAGATAGCACTTTTAAGTTATTAGATCGATTTGAACAAGAACTTTGGGATTTAACAGAACATGAATTAAGAGATTATGCAACTTTTGATAATGATATTATGACATTTGCTATAAATCGACAACCTTATAGTGATATAAATATTCCACTAGGGAAATATAAGTTAAGTAAAGATACTGAAAACGCATATTCATATAGAATTGGACATCCGCTTGCAAAAAAAATTATTGAAAATACAAAAAATAAAACATTACCAATAAAAGAACTTTCTTTCGATTATAGTCACAGCAAAAAAAATATTGCGACATTAAAAAGTTATGTAGGCCAATCCGGTTGGATGACAGTGCACAAATTGTCTGTTAAGTCTTTTGAAACAGAAGAAGCAATAATGCTTGCAGGATATACAGATAATGGAGAAATCATTGATGAAGAAAATTGCAGAAAAATGTTTTTACTTGATGCTAAAGAAGAAAGCATTAATGATAAACCTTCAGATGAATCAATCTCATTTATTTTGACTAATATAAAAGACAGAACAATTAAAAACATAAAAAAAAGAAATGCGAATTTTTTTGACGCTCAGATAGACAAAATAGAAAAATGGGCAAAGGATAGAAAAAATAGTTTATCTGTTACCTTAAAGGATATAGAAGAAAAAATTGAAGAAAAAAAGAAACTCTCTAGGGAAACTATTGAGCCGGAAGAAAAAATCAAGTATTATAATGAAGTTCGAGAATTAGAGAAAAAACAAGGTAAATTACAAATGGAATTTTATAATTCAAGAACAAATATAGATAATGAAAAAGATACATTAATTTCACAAATGACAGAAAGTATTCATCAAGAAATAACAGAAACCAAACTATTTACAATTAGATGGAATTTATTATAAAAACTAAAATTACCTAAATTTTTGTATTAAGTATTTTTTCTTTTACTAGCAAAATATACAATTCACTATCGGAAATAAGCATCATAATGAATCCATGCGGTGGTTGAATTCAGAAAAGACATTTTATTTAGCAGTTTATCTATATAAACTATATTTTACAAATTAACATTCAATTCGTACAAAAATCTCAAACCTTCAAGAGTCAGGTATGGGTTAACAAAATCAAATTCACGGTTCATGTATTTTGCAATCAAACCGGAATATCCACCGGTTGCAATAATCGTAGCTTTTTCGCCAAGCTCATCTTCGCATTGTTTAATCAGACCTTCGATAGCACAAGCTGAACCTCTTATAACACCGGATAAAATGGCATCGCAAGTGTTGTCCCCTATCGCTTTATCAACCGTATCGGCTTCGATTTTAGGTAGCTTTGAAGTGCTGTTATTAAGTGCTCTAAATTGAAGATTAAGCCCTGGCATAATAACACCGCCAAGAAAATCTCCATTTTTATCAATTATATCAAAAGTGGTAGCCGTTCCTAAATCTACGATGATTGCAGGTTTTGAATACAAAACATACGCTCCACAAGCATTTGCAATTCTATCCGCACCTGCTTCTTTTGGGTTTTTAAGTTTTAGTTTGATACCAAGATTTAATTTATTTGTAAGAAGCATTGAATTGATATGAAATACATTGTCTGCTGCGTGCTTCACTACTCGATTTAATTCATCGACTACGGAAGCAATTATACAGGCATGAATGTTATATTTTTTAAACAGAGTATGCAAAAGTATTTCATATTCTTCTTGCGGAAGTTCTTTATCAGAAGGAAGTCTGAAGGTTTCTAAAATACTTTCGTTCTCAAAAACTCCAAGTGTAATATTTGTGTTACCGATATCAATTGCTAATAGCATTACAATTCTCCATAATTCTTAAGTGCAGAATCTATAATTTCTTTCATCTCTTCTCTATACATTTTAGGATTCAAAATCTCACATTTATCATCATATCTTAAAAGTCTTGAAAGAAGAATTTCCTTACCTTCACCACGATTAGATATAGTAATACTTTTACCATCGAATGGTTTTATCAAACTTTCGTTTTCTCGAAGGCTATATCTTTCTGCTAGTGGTGATTTGAGTTCAAATATAACAACTTGTTCGCTATAATTTCTAACAAATTTATCACTCAAAACTTCAATTCCAGAAATTCTGTCTATATCTATCATTTTTTCTTGTTCATTAACTAGAACATGGAAGAAATTTTTTCCTTTATTTTCAATGATATTTAAAGGAATGCAATCCAAGGTTGCTTTGTTTTTAAACATTAATCTAATTTTACGCTTTTCTATTTTTGCGCTCTCAAATATTTCAACAGAAATTTGAAAAGTAGCTTTTTCTACACGAGAGATTTTTTTATTAGAAAATCTATTAAGTTTTTCAATAAATCCATCAAAAATTCTATTGTTTTTTTTAGACATTCCTTGTTTTACAATATTTTGAAGTCTTTCTAACAAATCTATGTCTTTGATATCAAATTCAAACCCAAATGGCATATTCGCAACAAAATACTTATTATGGATTTTATGAATTTCAATCCCACAATATCTACACGTGTTAATATATTTACTTATTACACTGTTATTAAAAAAATGTTCGCTTTCATTTTCATTAAGCATAGTTACAAGTTCTTGCATCGTATAATTACCTTGTAGCAAAACTTGTAGCGTCTTTAAAACTTGCGTAGAGGAAATATTTTTTTTATTTGATAATTTATTTTTTGATGACGTATTATCCATTATATACTCCTCTCATCAATTTTAATTTTTCAATTATATTTAGTTTAAAATCTTCTGGCTCTATAACGATACCATCTGAACCAAAGGATAAAATTCTTTGTGTTGCAATAAAATCATTGTAATATTCACCTTCTACTACAAAACCTTTATCATTCGTTTCTAAAATTGTTTCGTTATCTTCAAGTCTTGTTATGCCAAAATTCTTCAAAAAAAACTTAACTTTTCTTGATTTAACTTCAATGTTTCCAGCTCCTTTTGCACGACCTAAAACAGAAACAATGCGCTTGATATTTAAAACAATTGATTTATTATTATCTAAATCAAAACCATATAAATAAATTTTATCATTTTCAAATACAAGCTTTTGAGCAGAAATATTTTTTATAGAATTCTTTTTAGAATCCGGAGTTCTATAAGATAGTTGTAAAACTTTATTCAATTCACAATCTTCTAGCAATTCTTTTATAAACTCTGTATCAAATGATTTTAAAACTGATAGACCCAATAATATTTCACAAGTTTCTTCATCATTTATATATTCTGCTATTTTTTTAAATAACTCGTGGTACTCAAGTATAAGTTTGATATTAGCGCTTTCTTTAATTCTTTTATACGCTTTTTTGATTACTTTAAACTCTTCATCAGTAATTGTTAATGAAAAAGGGTGGTTTAACAAAATATATTTATATCCGGTTTTAATATTAGCTCTGGTAATATCACATCCCATTATTCTAAGCGTATTAATATCAATACGCAAAATATCATCAGAATGTTCGGGCTCCATTATATTTAATCCAATAAATTTTTCTCGGATTTCTTCCATCGTCCTCGGTGCTTTAATCAATAATCCAAGAAGTATGATAGCTCTCATTCCTGTTAAAGAAATTTGATTTAGCTCTGTTTTTTCCGCCGGCTTTAACACTAAAATTCCCTTCTAAAATATTTCCCTACACATACATATTATTCACATAAATTAATTAAATATTCAATCATATTATCGCAATATCTTCTTTCTGTGGCACTAAACGGAAGAACATCGCCGGATAATGTTTTTCTAATTTTTGCAAGTACGGCTTGTTGTTTTCCTTTCGGAACATAATCCATTTTTGTTACAACAGTAATTATTGGTAAATTATGTGCATCAACCCATTCACGCATTTGGATATCATTTTTCTGAACATCATGCCTTGCATCCACAAGTTGAATAAGCGTTCTTATTTGTTCTCTATTTAAAAGATACTCTTCCAAATATTTTTGCCATCTTGCTTGTGCTTCTTTAGAAACTTTTGCATAACCATACCCTGGTAAATCTGCTATTGTAAAAATATCAGAAAAATTAAAAAAGTTTATTAACCTTGTTTTCCCTGGAGTGTTAGAAGTTTTTGCAAGTTTTTTATTGTTAGCTAACGCATTTATAAAAGAAGATTTTCCAACATTAGAACGTCCAAGCATCGGAAACTCCGGCAATTGGAATTCCGGACATTGAGAAAGTTTTTCTGCGCTTATTATAAACTTTGCGTTAAGCTGTTTCATTTTGTTTTTCCTTTATATCTTCTTTCTGTTTTGCACGATGTGTAACAAGCGATAACAATTTGTACATTTTTTCATTATTGACAACCGTCAATTGAGTTTTGTTATTCAATACACTCACATCAACAGAAGGTTTATTTTCAAACAAATTACCGGTCTGAACACTCACTATTTGGATAAAATTTTCCTTTAGAATGCTCAGGGGTTCTTTTAGAAATGTTTCAAATGTTTTAAAAATATTCATACTTATCAGATTTCCAAAAGTATTGTATAATAAAAGTTGTAAGTTGAAAAGAGCAATAAACATTTTTAGGTATTTTCCCAAAATTTAACTATGGAAGAAAAAGAAAAACAATACATCGAAGATTTTATGACTTATTTGAGTGTGGAAAAAAATTTTTCTGAACATACTCTTAGTGCTTACAATTCTGATATCGTAAGCTATATTCTTTGGCTTAACGGAATCAGTTGTGTTAATGTTGATTTTAATAAGTTGCGTGAATATTTGCATTTTATACAAAGATTTGATTACAAAAAAACGACTATAGCAAGAAAAGTAGCAGCAATTAGAACTTTTTACAAATTTTTATTCAGAGAAAGATATATTGACTCCGATCCAGCAGTATCACTTTCAGCACCTAAGCGTCCAAAATCTTTGCCAAAATTTTTAACACCTGATGAAGTGGAACAAATTTTAAACAACGTAAAAATTGATACTCCGTCAGGATTTAGAAATAGGGTTATTCTGGAATTACTTTGGGCAACCGGCATGCGTATTTCAGAATTAAGCAACTTAAATTTTGGCGACCTTAATATTGATGAAAATGAAATAAGAGTTTTTGGTAAAGGTGCAAAAGAAAGAATTGTTCTTATGTCAGATAGAGCAAAAGGTTATCTTGTACAATATATAAAATCAGCCAGAAACTTGCTTGCCCCAGGGTATGAAATAGGTGAAGTCACTGACGACAGTCCTTTATTTATAAATAATACCGGATATCGTTTGCAAAACAAAACAATCAGAAAAGTTATTAATGAAATTGTAGAAAAAATTGAATTACCTAAAAAAGTTACACCTCACGTTTTTAGACATAGTTTTGCAACAAAACTAATCGAAAACGGAGCGGACTTAAGAGTTGTTCAAGAACTTCTCGGGCATGCCGGAATTTCTAATACACAGATTTACACACATATTTCTATGAAACACATGAAAGATGTTTACGAATCAGCACATCCGCATCATTAATGGAATTTTTAATTAATTACAATAATATCGGGAATGCAACAAAAACGTAAAGGGAAAATGCTTGTCCCCAGACCACGTGAAACAATCATAGTATTTTGTGTTTCATTAAAAACATACTTATTTGCTAGTTTTGTACCATATCTGGATGGCGCAATTAGTGCACCTACGAATGGAGCTCTAATTTGTCCACCATGTACATGACCGGCTAAAATTAAATCAATTTTTTTATTCACATCATAGTAAACATCTGGATTATGAGTTATAAGAATTGTTTTTCCAACGCATCCGGCTAATGCTTTTTTTACATTTGGTTCTCCGGTTTGTACATCATCAACTCCGGCAATATAAATATCACCAATATTTATATTTTCATTTACAAGAACAGGTATTCCATTATTTTTCAATGTTCTTATAACTTCTTCTTTATTAAACCAGCCGTCATGATTACCTATTACACTAACAACCGGAGCGTGTATTTGTTTTAATATTTGAACTTGTTTATTAATTGGCATGGTATTTTTACCATCATGCCCTTTAATAAAATCTCCACCAAGCAAAACTAAATCCGGATTTTGTTTATTAATCGTTTTAACAATTTTTTCTAATCTTCGTTTTTCATGTTTTGCAATATGAAAATCACTTGCAAAAACTATTTTTTTATTCTGCAATGATTTTATCTCATAATGTTTTACTATAAGTAAATTCGGTTCTATAAGAAAAGACCAAATAAATATTAAAAAATATATTATTAACACGATTTTAGCCATGCAAATATTTTACTAAAATTATGCTAAAATTAAAAGTATTGGAGGATTAAATATGATAAATGAAAAATTACAAGAAGCTTTTAATGACCAAATTAACAAAGAACTTTACTCAGAATATCTTTATCACGCAATGAAGATTTATTTTCAAGAACTTAATCTTCAAGGTTTTGTGAACTGGTTTGATGTTCAAGTTCAAGAAGAAAGAGCACACGCTGTCGGCATGATTAATTATCTTAACGATAGAGGGGGAAAAGTAGAACTTAGAGCAATAGATAAACCAATAGTAGAAGGTAATACTCCTCTTGAAGTATTTGAACATGTTTTGCGCCACGAAGAATACGTAACATCAAGAATTAACGCTTTAGCTGATGTGGCAGAAGAAGTTCGTGATAGAGCTGCAATGCACCTTCTTGATTGGTATATAAAAGAACAAGTTGAAGAAGAAGCTAATGTTGGCGGCGTATTAGCTACATTAAGGCTAATCGGCGAAGACAAAAAAGCATTATTAATGCTTGATAAAGATTTAGCAGCAAGAACATTCGTTGCACCAATTATAGGATAAATTATAAACAAATAATAAAAATACTGTATGTTATAGAGCATACAGTATTTTTATTTTAATTACAAATCTTATATCTTAGATTTTTTGTGCTGCTATTGCTTTATAAAAACTAATATAATCAACCATGCAATCAAATTCCGTAGAATAAACTAACTTATTAACAGTTAATAAATTTTCTTCCATTTGATATAAATCTAATTTAGCGATAACACCTTGATTAAATTTATCTTCTGAAAGTTTAAAATCTTTTCGTTCTAATTCCTGAATTTTCTTTTGCTTAGTTAGTTTTTCTCTATCCATATTTACAGAAACTAAAGAATCGTTAACTTCCTGCATAGAAGTCAAATTTACTTTTTCATAATTCTTTAAACTTCTTTCATACGCAATTTTCTTTGCTTTCAAGTTTGCTTTAATTTTTCCACCCATAAATAATGGCTGCATAATTGAACCACCTAAGCCCCAAATCATTTGAGATGTTGTGAATAAGCTTTCAAAATGTTTTGCGTTGAATAATACACCGCCACCTAAACTTAATGTCGGTAACATTTCTTTTCTTGCAACCTTAACATCAATACCGGCTTTTTCCATCATCTTTTCAGCTTTTTTATAATCAGGTCTGTTCATAATTACATCAGAACTTATGTACTCCGGAATTTGACCGGAAAAAGCAAGTTTTTTGTAATCAATTCGCTTGTATTCTTCAATATTATTTGGGCTATCGCCAATTAATACTGCCAATTGATGCAAAAGTTTTGTTCTTTCTTTCTTTAAATCTGTTAAATCAGCAACTCCTGCAATATATGATTTATTTGCTTTAACTAAATCAGAAGTTGAAACTAAACCTTCTGCATTACTTACAGACATAATCTCGAAAATTTCTTTTCTAAGATTAACAATATCTTCCTGTAAATCAATCATTGCATCGAGTTTAACAATATTTACATAAACACTTCCCACTGATGATGCAATTGAAATATAAGCAGCTTGTTCATCCAAAATAGAAGCTTCGTATAACTTTCTTACAGCAGTTGTTTTGTTATGATTTTTACCAAACAAATCTAATTCGTAATTAGCTACAATCGGTAATGCAAAACCGCCTGATGAAGGACCGATAAATTTACCATACCCAGGAAGGAAACCGGCTTGAATAGTTGGAAGTTCTCCGGCTCTTTGCATTACAATATTTTGATAATACTCATCAATCGTCAAAGTTGCCATCTTTAAATCTTTATTATTTTCAACAGCTTTAATAATATAATTATTCAAATCCTCATCATTAAACTGTTGCCACCAACCAAGATTTATATACTGGAATTTATCCTTTTGTGGTCTGATTTTTTCAGATTTCTTTTTCTTATTATTTTTATTATCGTTTTGAACTTTTTGCTGTTCTGCTCCAGCTTGCAAAACTGTATCTTCTATCGCTATAACTGGCATTAAAGAAGATGTTGCAAGTGATAACAATATTGCTAATGATAATACCTTTTTCATTCTATTTCTCCAAGTACTTGATTTTTTCTAAAAAAAATAATAACATAAATGTGTTGCATTTGCAACATGTTGTAAAAATAACATACTACAAATAGAGGATTGATTTTATACTCAAATGTTTTATCCCTTGAAAATATCGCACAAATATGGTACGATAATAGTAAAAATATGGTGCGATAATTATGCAACTCAATAAAAGACAAAGTTTAATACTTAATTATATCAACCAACATCCGGCAAGCGGCAGATTAGAACTTGAAAAACATATTGCAGAAGTTGATGATAAAATCTCTAAAAACACTCTTATTAGAGATTTAGATGTATTATTAAAAAATGATTATATAAAAAAAGAAGGTTCAGCTAGAAGTGTTAAATATTTACCACTTCATGACAATGAACTTCTGATTAAATACGATGTAGAAAATTATTTTAAAACAGATTTTGATAATAGAAATATTAAGTACCATCAATTTAATTTTGATATTTTTGATAAACTCAAAAATTTATTTTCCGAAGATAAAATTAATAAATTAGAAAAAATTAATAATATTTATCGCCAAAAGATAAATGAATTGTCACCAACATTATTAAAAAAAGAGTATGAAAGATTATTAATAGAATTAAGCTGGAAATCTTCTCAAATAGAAGGAAACACTTACACTCTTTTAGATACAGAAGCTTTGATAAAAAATAATATTGAGGCTAAAGGTCACAAAAAAGAAGAAGCGACTATGATACTTAATCACAAAAAAGCTTTGAATTTCATTTTTGATAACACAGATTATTTCAAAATATTATCACTAAAAAAAATAGAAGAGCTGCACTATTTATTAACATTTGATTTAGGCGTAAATAAAGGTTTAAGAAAATCGCCCGTTGGAATTGTCGGAACAAATTACACACCACTTTCAAATCAATTACAGATACAAGAAGCTATGGAAAAATTAATCAAAGTAGTTAATTCAACCAAGAATGTGATTGAAAAAGCATTAATCACTGTTATTATGATTTCTTACATACAACCATTTGAAGACGGAAACAAAAGAACAGGCAGAATTTTGGCTAACGCAATTTTATTTGCAAATCAATATTGCCCACTATCTTATAGAAGTGTTAATGAAGTTGAATACAAAAAGGCTGTTATATTATTTTATGAAAATAATAGCTTAAACTATTTTAAAGATTTATTTGTTAACCAATTTAGATTTGCTGTAGATAAATATTTTTAAACAATAATTATCCTAATACCTATTATTGAATAACTTTTTGCACACCTCTTGATTTTTCAAAAAAAGAATGCTAGTATAAATGTGTTGCATTTGCAACATGTTGTAAAAATAACATACTACAAATAGAGGATTGATTATAAAATGCAAGACCATTTCACTGATACAATATTTTATCAAATAGAATTAACAGCAAAATACTGTAAATTATTAGGTTCACAAGTGTTTGAAAAATATAATGCGGGTATAACTTGTGAAGAGTATACAGTGTTAGATGTACTTGCTAATAATCCTAAAATGTGTCAAAGAGATTTAGCAAAGCTTATCTTAAAAGACAGAGCAAATACAGGCAAGCTTTTAGATTCATTAGAAAAGCGTGGTTACGTTTCAAGAATGCTTTCTATAAAAAACAATCGACCTGTCAAGATTGTAGAAATTACAGAAGAAGGCAGAAATAAAGCGGAAGATGTTTTGAACAGAATAAGACCACATTATTTGCAAGTTAAAGAAAAAATTAACAACAGTGATGTTGCCAAAGTTGGCGACTTGCTGAAGGAATTAAGAGAAATAATGAACGAAACATTGGAAATACAAATTTAAAATTTTTTTATAACATTGGGTCGGCTTCTTGGTGGGAATTACCAGATTATATTTTACCTACCGGCTCCGCCTCAAAGTGGAACTATA
Source organism: uncultured Candidatus Melainabacteria bacterium (assembly GCA_934754425.1). Classification (GTDB taxonomy): domain Bacteria; phylum Cyanobacteriota; class Vampirovibrionia; order Gastranaerophilales; family Gastranaerophilaceae; genus CAG-196. Next base: position 85,588 of record CAKVIN010000006.1, read on the forward strand.
AGAAAATTGAAAATGGAAAGTTATTTAAAAAAAATTACGAAAAATAAGCATTTTAAACTTTTTAAATATATATAACAATTTTCAACTTTCCACTCTCAATTTTCAACTACAAAACATAAAAGTTTTTTACAAAAGAAAGGTATATATAAATGAGCGACGAAAATAAAACAAATGAAAAAGATACAAAGACATTGCCCGTAAAAAAGAGGTATATTTTCACATTTTTAGCAATTGTCATCGCAATTATTGGCGGATACTTTATTTGGGATACATTAGGTTATCAATCTACAGATGATGCGTACGTAGAAACAACAACAGTTTCTGTTTCACCAAAAGTATCAGGTCAGATTGTGAAGGTTCTTGTAAAAGACAATCAGCCGGTTAAAGCAGGACAAGTTGTTGCCGTAATTGATAAAGTTGACTATGAAGTTAAGCTTGAACAAGCAACGGCAGCCTACGAAAAAGCATTATTAAACCAGCAAAATGCTCATGCTAACTTAAACGCAGCGAATTCTGAAATAGATTTAGCAAGAAAAGATTTAGAAAGATATGAAAACTTATATAAAGTTGGAGCTGTTTCTAAACAGACTTTGGATAAAGCAAGAACAAATTTAGAGCAAAAACAAGCAAAACAAGTTACTGCAAACCAGTCAATTTTTTCTAAAAACCCTGCAAAAAGTGCAAAAGTTGCGGATGCTGATTTGAATGTTCTAAAAGCACAAAAAAGAGCTGCAGAATTGGCACTTGATTATACTGATATCAAAGCTCCAATTGACGGAACAGTTTCTAACAAAAAAGTAGAAGTCGGCATGATGGTTCAACCTGGAAGCCCACTTTTTGTAGTAGTTCCACATGATGTTTGGGTTGTTGCAAACTACAAAGAAACGCAGCTTACACACATGAAAGAAGGTATGGATGTTGATATCAAGATTGATACATATCCTGACCACGTATTCAAGGGTAAAATTGACAGTATCCAAAGAAGTTCAGGCGCAAAAGCGAGCTTGTTCCCACCGGAAAACGCAGTTGGTTCTTTCGTAAAAATCGTACAAAGAATTCCGGTAAAAATTGTATTCACAGAACAAATTGACCCAAATGAATATTCTATTATTCCAGGAATGTCAGTTGTTCCAAAAGTAAGAATTAGAGATTTCCAAAACAAATAAAACAAATTTCAGTATTACGACTCAACGGCGGCATGCACTCTTGTAATTGTCGCCTTCTTTTTTTTGTTATTAATAATTATTTAGATTAAATTTAAGCACATAAATTACATCTCATGATAAAATATTGTTATGAAAAAAGTAGCTGTTTTATATTCAGAATACACACCGGTAATTGATGCTATAAAATGTCAATTAAAAGATGCGGAAGTGAATACATATAATTCTATTCCAACAAATCATCAAGATTTTGACCTTATTATTTCTACAAATTTTAAGACAGAATCTAATGTTTCAATGCTCAAAACACATTATTCATTATTACCTGCGTTTGAAGATGACGAACCGGTAAAAAGTGCAATATTATTTGGTGCAAAAGTTACAGGATTAACTATATTTTTCAATAATCCGTTCAAAATAATCACTCAATATCCTTTAATAATTTCAAATTCTTCACATTATGATAATGTCGAACAAGAACTAAAATATTTAGAACAAATTATTTTACCTTTGGTCGCTGAAAAAATTCTAAACAATGAACCTTTTGAAATCCAATCTTTATTAAAAAATAAAAACTGTAACGGTAATTGCGGGAGTTGTGGCGGATGCAATCATTAAATGTACTTTTCGTTGGTGATGAGCTATCTCCGGCTATTAAATACTTACTACAATCGAAGTATCTTAATAAATTGTATACCAGTTTTGAAGCAAAATATTCAATAAATTTGAAATTTAATACATTTAAAGAACTCGCTATAAAATGTAAATCTTTAAAAATAGATGTCGTTTTTGTAGAGGACAAAAAATATGTTTACCAAGGAATTGCAGACGTATTGCGTTCCAATTTTATAAACTGCTTAAGCTTGACTTCAAATTGGTCAAAATTAGTTTTATCAAATCATTATGCACAGAATTTATTAAACAAGCACAATATTTTAACACCCAAAATATTATCATATCCATCAACTTTTCCTTTAGTAGTTAAGACAGACGGATTTTCTCAAACAGCGAATAATATTGCAGAAGTTTTAGATATAAAAAAATATATTTCACAACATTTACCACAAGTTGAAGACAAACTTCATCTCGAAGAATTTATAGATGGCAAAGATTTGGTTCTTAATTCATTTTTCGATGGAAAACATCTCGTAACAATTTCATCAATAAAATTATCTGAAAAAATAATTTCTGATTATAACAATAAACTTCTAAATATGTTTTTAAACGAACAAGCAAATTTTATCGGATACATAAATTCAAAAATGATTTATGCGAACCAAAAACTTTATAATATCGGATTCGATTTTGATTTACCAATAACAAAACAAGATATTTTATTTGTTGCAATATCAATAATTTATCAAAAACTAAACGAAATTGATATTACATGTAAATAAATAACTATTGACACCACTTTAAGGCGGAGCTAGTGGTTTCAATGTAATCTTGTAGTCTCGACCTTAAAGCCGACCATTTGTCTACGTGCGTAGCACAAACTACTAGCCCCACTTCAAGGCGGAGCTAGTGGTTTCAATGTAATCTTGTAGTTTATACCTTGAAGCCGACCATTTGACTACGTACGTAGTACCGTGCGTAGCACAAACTACTAGCCCCACTTCAAGGCGGAGCTAGTAGTTTTAAAATAATTTTGTAGTTTTTACCGAGTAGCCGACAATATGTGAAAAGTCTTTTTGGTTACTTTTTCTACAGAAAAAGTAACTACATCATGCCACCCATACCACCCATGCCAGCCATAGCAGACATATCAGGCGCTTTAGTTTCTTCTGGAATATCAACTACTGCAGCTTGAGTTGTTAACAACATAGAGCCAACAGATGCTGCGTTTTCAAGAGCGCTTCTAGTAACTTTAGCAGGGTCAACGATACCTGCTGCGAACATATCTGTGTATCTGTCTAGTAGTGCATCGTAACCGTAAGCATCTTTTTCTGCTCTAACATTTTCAACAACAACATCAGACTTAGCACCAGAGTTGAATGCGATTGCTCTAAGAGGTACATCAAGAGCAGCGGTTAAGATTTTGTAACCACATTTTTCATCATCTGTATCAAAAGCGATAGAGCTCATTTTTGATTCAAGTTCTTGTTGAACTCTGATTAAGGCAACACCACCACCTGGAACGATACCTTCTTCATTAGCAGCTCTTGTTGCGTTAAGAGCATCTTCGATTCTCAATTTTCTTTCTTTAAGTTCGATTTCTGTAGCAGCACCAACTTCGATAACAGCAACACCGCCTGACAATTTAGCCATACGTTCTTGAAGCTTTTCTTTATCATATTCACTATCAGAAGCTTCGATTTGTTTCTTGATAAGTCTTACACGTTCTGCGACATCTTCTTTAGTTTTGTTATCAACAACTATTGTTGTTTCATCTTTAGAAACAGTAACACGTTTTGCAACACCCATCATATCAGTTGTGATGTTTTCTAATTTAAGTCCAAGTTCTTCAGTGAACATTTGACCACCGGTTAAGATAGCGATATCTTCTAACATAGCTTTTCTTCTGTCGCCAAAACCAGGAGCTTTAACAGCAACTGCTCTAAGAACTTTTCTCATAGTGTTAACAACCAATGTTGCAAGAGCTTCACCTTCAACATCTTCTGCTATTAACAATAGAGAACGACCGTCACGAGCAACTTGTTCAAGAACTGGAACAAGGTCTGCAATTAAGTTGATTTTCTTGTTAACACAAAGAACGTAAGCATCTTCAAGAACTGCTTCCATTCTTTCCGGATCAGTAACAAAATAAGGTGAAATGTAACCTTTGTCAAATTGCATACCTTCAACAACTTTAAGGTTAGTACCGAAAGATTTGCTTTCTTCAACTGTTATAACACCATCGTGACCAACTTTTTCCATTGCTTCAGCGATTAATTCACCGATTTCAGAGTTGTTACCTGCAGAAATACCAGCAACTTGAGCAATTTCTTCTTTAGTACTTACAGATTTTGACAAATCTCTAATTTTACTAACTGCAACTTCAACAGCTTTGTCGATACCACGTTTCATAGACATTGGATTAGCACCTGCTGTTAAGTTTCTAAGTCCTTCTCTAACGATAGCTTGAGCAAGAACAGAAGCGGTTGTAGTACCGTCACCAGCAACATCATTTGTTTTAGAAGAAACTTCTTTAAGAAGTTGAGCACCGGCATTTTCTAAACCATCTTGAAGCTCGATTTCTTTAGCGATTGTAACACCATCATTGATAATTTGAGGCGCACCGAATTTCTTTTGTATAATTACGTTTCTACCTTTAGGTCCAAGTGTAACTTTAACGGCATCAGCAACTGCATCAATACCGTTAAGAAGAGCCTTTCTAGCATCTTCTTCAAAAACTATTTTTTTAGCCATTTTTATAATCTCCTTTTTTGTTATTAGATTTATAATTAAATGCTTTAGAGGAACATAGTTGAAAGTGTAAAATTGAAAGTTGAAAGTTGTATTAAAATTTTTCAAATATCTTATAAGTTCAATATTGAACAAATTTTATTCTAGTGATATTTAAAACAACTTTCCATTTTCCACTTTCAATTTTCAACTCAAGGAATTACATTGTTCCATCACATTCAATACTATTCAATGTTATTCAATCACTGCCAAAGCATCTTTGATTGACAAGATTTTATATTCAACACCATCCATTTTAACTTCTGTACCGGCATATTTAGCATAAAGAATTATATCACCAACTTTAACTTCCATAGGTTCTTTTTCGCCTTTGTCGTTAGTTTTACCTTCGCCAACAGCGATTACTTCACCTTTTTGTGGTTTTTCTTTTGCGCTATCCGGAATAAAAATTCCGCCAGATGTTTGTTCTGTATCTTCAATAACTTTAATAACGATTCTGTCTTGTAAAGGTTTTAATGCCATAATAATATCCTCCTATCTAACTACATATATAGTTATATAATAGATTTAGGATTTTTGAACAAAAATTAAGGAAATTTTAATATTTTATATAAAATTAAAAATACTTAAATTAAAAATCAATTATTTGTAAACTTGATTAATTTAGCACCTTATATAATTTTGTGAATACAGATTATAAAAAAATAAAAGGTTTCCATAAAAACAGGAAACCTTAAATTAACCCAATAATCTCCTACCCCAAAATAACTGGTACCCAAATCTAATATTGATTTGTGAATCATAGTTTAACTTGTTTTAAAGGTAAATGTTTTTAATAAAAAATAAAATTTTCAAATTTTGATTTGTGTAAAATATTTAGTTAGATTTTTCTCTTTCTCCTCGGTATAAATACGAAAACTTTTACAAAAATTTTCTATCTTTCATCCTTCCCAAGTCTTGTAGCCATCACTCCTTTCAGGTATGTATATATAGTATAATTTCCTAATCTTTTTATCAAGTAAAATATTTCGTTAAAATTTTTACATTCCCCCATGCCCCCCATGACTACACAGGAAAATTCAAGTTAATAAAACTTTACAATTGTAATATCCGATTTAGGTATTGACAAATAAAGTTTAGAAAAAAGATGTAATTTCAAATTGGTTTAAAGCGTGTGCTTACAAGCATTTTTAAGTTTGAGTAATCCAAAATTTTTATTATTTTTTATATTTTTTTAGCATAATTTAGTCGGTTAAATTTCTTGATGTATAATAAAAATATGGGGATTAGAAGAGCTTTAATATTTCTGATTACATTTTTGACGTTATGTACACCTTCTTGGGCTATCAAGATTGGGTTACAGACGCATGTTGGCAGGACTTTTATTGGCGCATCAACTAAAGCAGAAGTTATTAATTGTGATACTAACAAATTAATTTTTGTTATGGAAAAGATGAAAGGTTATGAGATGAAACCTTATCATGGCGTAATTGCAATCAAAGTTAACGGTCAATGGAACAAAATGAAAGCAAATAAGATTGTAATTAAACCTGAAGAAAATGGATTTGTCAGTGTAAAAAGAAAATGGTACCGTGGAAAATTTAAAATTATAAATGATGGCGACAGCCTTACTGTAATTAATGATATTCCATTAGAAAAATATTTACGAGGAGTTGTTCCTTCTGAAATGCCATCGAGTTGGGAGCATGAAGCTCATAAAGCTCAAGCAATTGCTGCAAGAAGTTATGCAATTGCAAACCGTGGTAAGCGAGCAAAATATGGTTATGACTTAAAAGATACTCCGGAAGATCAAGCTTATGGTGGAGCAAGTGCAGAAAAAGTTAACACAAATGAAGCTGTAGAAGAAACGGCAGGAATTGTTCTTGTATGTCAAGGTAAAATTGTTCCGGCTTATTATTCGGCATCTGCCGGAGGTAAAACAAATACAGGCGGGCAAGTTTGGTCACACGACTTACCATTCTTGAAATCTGTTCCGTCTTTTGATGATGGAGTAAAAAAGAACGGACATGGTGTAGGTATGAGTCAATATGGCGCAAATAATCTTGCGAAGCGTGGATATAATGCGTATCAAATTTTAAAATATTTTTATGCGAATACAAAATTTGCAAGAGTAAAAAACGAATATTAGTAAAAGAGGATATTATGAAAACAGCACAAGTTCATGATGAAAATATTATTATAAAAGATATGGAAGATGTCAAACTAGATGATAGAAAAGGCGCAATAGTCCAAGTTTTGGGATGTGGATTATGCGGTTCTGATATTGTTAAATTTAAACACAAGATTGTACACAACGGTGCTGTTTTGGGTCATGAAATTGTTGCAAGAATTTTAGAAATCAATTCTGATAGCAAATTTAAAATCGGTGATAAGATTGTCACATCTCATCACATTCCTTGCGGAGAATGTAAATATTGTAAACACGGTAATGTATCTATGTGTGAACATTTCAAGAAAACAAATATTATCCCTGGAGGATTTAGTGAAAAAGTTTTTGTATCAGAAGAACATCTTCAAAATGTTGCGTACATTGTTCCAAACAATATGACTGATGAAGAAATTTCTTTTTATGAACCTCTTGGTTGCTGCATAAGAGCAATCAAAAGATGTGAACTTAAAGCCGGAGATTCTGTTTTGGTTGTCGGATTAGGTTCAATCGGTTTACTTATGGGAGAAGGATTAAAAGCACTCGGATATAATGTTTTTGGGTGCGATTTGATTGAAGATAGAATTAAATTGGCTAATAATATGGGAATTAAAGCTTTTAATTCCAGAAATCTTGATGAATTTGAGACGATTATCAAAAATCAAACAGAAGGTTTTGGAGTTGATGCAGTGTTTATGACTTCTGGTGCAGATAAAGCGATAGATGTTGCTTTAAAAACGGTAAGACAAGGCGGAAAAATTCTTGTATTTTCAAGCACACCATTAAGCAACGGATATCCGAATAACGAAATTTATTACAAAGAATTAACTGTCTTGGGTAGTTATTCCCCTTCTCCTGCTGATTTAAAAGATTCGTATGAGCTTTTAACATCAGGTCGAGTTAATGTAAAAAATCTAACAACAGTTTATTCGCTTGAAAAAATTCAACAAGCTTTTGATGATACAATTTCTAATAAAATTTTTAAAGCATATATAAAGCTGTAACATAATGAACTATACTGCGGAATATATATCTACTTGACTAAAATTCATGTTTTCGATAGCATGAGGTCATCATATGTAGAATAAGCTGAAAAGGGAATAAAAAAATGAGACGTACACTAGAAGGAACAAAAATCAAAAGACAACACGTAAGCGGTTTCCGTGCAAGAATGGCTACACCTGGTGGTCAAGAAGTTTTGAACAGAAGACGTGCTAAAGGTAGACATCAAATAGCAATTTCAGGAAGCAAACGTGCTTAGTCTGAATACTTAGATTTAATTAAACACAAAAAAGACTGGTGATCATGCCAGTCTTTTTTGTGTCTAAATCAAAAATAAGTAAATAGAATATTGAATGCCCCACTCACTATTCCACCATTCCACTATTCACTCGTATCACAACTTTTTAACAATTTCTTCCAAACAGATTTTTACGTGTGCATAATTCAAACCGCCTTGCATATAAGCGACGTAAGGTGCACGCATAGGGCCATCTGCTGAAAGTTCTATAGTTGAGCCTTCGATAAATGTTCCGCCAGCCATAATAACCTGATCTTCATACCCCGGAATATATTCAGGAATAGGAGTTACGTAACCATTAACAGGTGATAGGGATTGAATTGTTCTACAAAATTCTTCTAAATGTTCAGGTTTACCAAAAATTATATTTTGAATAATATCTGTTCTCTTTTCATCATGTCTTGGGCTGGAATTAAAACCGATATCTTCAAAAACTTTAGCCGCCAAAATTGCACCCTTAACAGCTTCTGAAACAATTGACGGTGCCATAAACAGCCCTTGGAAAATCAATCTGTGCTGATTAAACATAGCTCCGCCTTCTGAACCGATTCCAGGGGCGGTTAGTCTATTTGCTGCACGTTCAACAAGCAGTTCTTTACCTGCAATATAACCACCCGCTTCTACGATTCCTCCCCCTGGGTTTTTAATCAAAGACCCAGCCATTAGGTCTGCACCGACTTCTGTTGGCTCTTTATCATCAACGAATTCGCCATAACAGTTGTCAACAAAGCAGATACAATCAGGATTTTTGGATTTTACAATCTTACAAATTTTTTCAATCGTATCTATAGAAAGTGATTTTCTTGTTGAATATCCTTTTGAGCGTTGGATTAAAACCATGGTAGTTGTTTTATCAACCATTTTTTCTAATTTTTCAAAATCAATATCTGTGTTATTAACAAGAGGAACTTCGTCATAAAGAACACCGTTGCCGATTAAAGAAGAGCGTTTTGTTTCTTCATCTCCGGCGGTTCCGATAACTTCCTGCATAGTGTCATAAGGTGCACCGGCAACAGAAAGCAACTTATCACCATATCTTAAATTTCCAAACAGTGCACAAGCTAAAGTATGCGTTCCGGAAGCAAAATGAATTCTCACCAATGCTTTTTCTGTACAAAATACTTGTGCAAAAACTTTGTCTAAGACTTCTCTACCCAAGTCATCATGGCCATATCCTGAAACAGTATAAAAATGTTCCGGCGCAACTTTGTTATCAAAAAATGCTTTTAAGACTTTTTTTTGATTAAAATCTCTTATATCATTAACTCGTTCAAATTCTTTTTCTAACGCTTTTTCGGCTGCTTTAAAATCATAATTCATAATAATACATTTCCCTTTTTGTTTTATTATAAAATAAAGCAAGCTAATAATCTACGTACGCAAAGCAAGAAATTCTTTTCCCAATTTTTTGTTAACCATATTAACGATTTTATCGGCAAAATCAGCATAAACACGTCTTGAGAAATGATTTATACATTCATTATAATCATCATCACTTTGAATTAAATCTGTCAATTCCAGAATATCAATATTATCATACTTTTTCACAAATTCTCTTACATATTTATTCAAAATAATATGTTTAGAAGCCATGCCTTCATATCCTTCAAGAAATTTTTCAGTCGGCTTTTCACTACCTAATACAAGAATCAATTGAGTATCAGGTTTAAGAGTATTACGAATATATTCCAAGTTTTTTAACACTAATTCGACCGGAGGGTCACCTGCAAAAACATATTTTTCTTTGAAATCTCTCAATATCATTTTGTTAGCTTCTTTCATTTCTTCCGGAATCGAAGCCAAAACTTTATCCCAATTCTTTTCATCAGTAATATCACAATTTGCGTAACCATACTCTGCATAAGTTCCGTCAAATTTATTTATATACAAACCTCGATATGTAGTAGTTAAAAGACTAAGAACTATTACATTATATTTAGAATCAAAAAATCGTGTTTTAAATTCATCCGGATTAGGGAATGGAAAACTTTTACATAATTCTAACAATTTTTCTTGCGGAAGCTTATTTGTTTGTTCAATAAAAGCAGTATGCGTATAAGATAGAATATAAATCAATTGCTTGTTCCAATACGGAAATTCAGTATCAATATTACAATCTCCTGCAATATAGCTGATTACCGAATACAAATCGCACGCACCTTTGAACAAAATATTTATCCCTGCTTCTTTTTTTGCTTCTTTTGGTTTTATTTCAATATCGTCAACCAATTTTATCCAATCAGGTTCTGCCACCAAAAATGATGATACAGGCGGAACAATATTAATTTCAGGTTTTTTCAGATAATGATAAACAAATTGTTCAATTCCCATGTTCATAATTCTGCAAGAAAATAAGAAATGTTCTAAAGTGTTAAGTTCTTTATTTAATACATAAAACCCGCAAATACCATAATTTCCGTATTTATCTTCTGCAATAATATAAGCAGAATCATATTTTTTATTATCAGCGAAATATTGTTGCAATTCTTCTTTACCGGTTCTTTTTTTCGTGAAATTAAGTTGATTCGTTCTATGAATAAGTTTATCAATTCTATCAACATTTTTACAACAATCTTTTTTGATACAAATTTTTATATCACTATTTCTTAAAAAATCTTCATTAGAGCCTTTTATTTTACTTTTATCTTTATTTTTTGCTTCAAGAATTTTGTATTGGCGCAATCTTGTATGTTCAAAATCGTAATCATTAACAAGATAAAGTTCTTCCGCTATTTTTGAAATTTGTTCAGGCAAAGCAGACATTATATTTGGACAGTAATATTTTATTTCATTAATATTTGATTCGTTATCATCAATCACAATAACATTTTCTTCTCTCAAATTCATAGAAGAAATTATATTTTTAACTCGCTGTCCCTTTGGCGTCCAATCAATTGAAGGAAACAAAAACAATTGCCAAAATTTAAGATAACCATTATTAATAAATTGACTTCTCACATCAATCAAATTATTTTTAGAACAAATAGAATTCATAATTCCTTTTGTTACAAGCTCTTGAACAAGTTGAAGATTTTCCGGCTTAAATTTTATACCGCCTTCCGTAAGAGTTCCATCCCAAAAAGTTTCATCCAAATCCCAAATAATAAGCTTTGTTTTTGTAATATCAAAATCTTTTTTCATGATTTAATCCTCAATCCCATTGTATCCAGTATATTATTTCATTCAAACAAGGTCAATCATACTTTTTATGGATAATATAGTAACAAAAAAGACCGACTTAAAGCCGGTCTTATCAATTTATAACATATTTTTTCTAATTTTTTCTTTTGCTCTATCGATTTCTTTTATTCTTTTCTCTATAGATGAAACTTGTTTTTTAAGAGCTTTTCTTTCTGTTTTTACTAACTTATATTGAGCATCAACATCAGCAAACTTTGTTTTACAATTTAACAAATCATTACGAATATCAACTTGTGCGTTATCTAATTGTAAAATTGCATTTTGAATATTACCGTTACCAACAGCATCACCATCTAAAGAAGAAGCTGCCGGAGTAGAAGCAGCCGGAGCTGATTTTGCTGCTGATGAAGACGGATTTCCATATTGAGTATCATTAAAATTTAATGGTGTAAAAGCATTTCCATCTGCAAATACAACACTATTTAATGCCAATAGCATGCCTAATGATAAAACTATTTTCTTCATAATCTAATTCTCCTCTTATACTTAACAACATAATATTACATGATTTATACTTTGCACATCCTATATTAAATGTATAATAATATTATAATGAATAATAATTATTGTAACATGTGTGGAAAATGCTGCAATAAAATAGCGGTTGATTTTTCGAAAAATATTATTTACAGAGATGGCATTCAAACTTTGGATGACAACTTAAAAAAATGTCTTATTAAAACTGAATCAAAAGAAAATATTACATTCTGCACTTGTAAATATCTACAAAATAATCTTTGCACTCACCCAAACAAACCGGAAATATGCAAAAATTATCCATCTTCACAATTTGCTTTTTTACCTGAAAATTGCGGATACTATGGAGTTATATTTTCAAAACACGAAAAATTTATGCAAAAAATTCGCAAATTAAAAGAAGAAATTTTACACTATGAAACATTGATGATTTCTTGCCCTAAAAATGATGCAAAACAATATGCAAAAATCATTGAACAACATAAAAAATTTATTGATAAATACAAAGTTTACTTTCAAGATACATAAGTTTATGTTACATTTGAGTTATGAAAAAAATAGCTTTAGTTAGTCACGGTTGTGCAAAAAATTTAGTAGATTCAGAGTTAATCCTTGGGCTTTTAGCTCAAAACGGATACGAAATTACACTTGATGAAAATGAAACAGATACAGTAATTGTAAACACATGTTCTTTTATTTGTGATGCAGAAAGAGAATCAATCCGTACGATTTTGGAACTTGTGGATGCAGGCAAAAAAGTTATTGTAACAGGTTGCTTAGCACAAAAACATCCGGAAGATTTAAAAAAAGAAGTTCCGGAAGTTGCAGCCGTTGTCGGAGCTACAGACTTTACAAAAATAATCGAAGTTTTGAAAGAAATGGAAAACGGTTATGTTTGTGAAGTTAGCGAAAAACCTGATTATATTTATCCGGAAGAAGTTGAACGTCAACAAATTACTATGGGCGCAAGCTCTTACATAAAAATTGCTGATGGTTGCAATTATAGATGTGGATATTGCATAATTCCATATTTGAGAGGTGATTATCATTCCAGAAAAATGGAAGATATTATTGAAGAAGCAAAAAAACTTGTTAAACGTGGCGTTACAGAAATAATTTTAATTGCTCAAGATACAACAGGTTACGGAATTGATTTATACAAAAAACCAATGCTTCCAAAATTATTAGAAGAATTAAACAAAATTGACGGCTTGGGTTGGATAAGAATTATGTACGCTTATCCTACACAAATGAGCGATGAATTATTAGATACTATAGGACGTTTAGATAAAATTGTTAAATACGTCGATATTCCACTACAACATTCACATCCTGAAATGTTAAAAATGATGAATAGACCTGCTTTTGATTATCGTCCGATGATAGAAAACATTAGAAAAAGAGTTCCAAATGTTTCAATAAGAACAGCATTTATTGTTGGATACCCAGGTGAAACAGAAGAACATTTTGAACATCTCTGCAATTTTGTGCGTGACATGAAATTTGATAGAATGGGAGTGTTTACTTATTCAAGAGAAAAAGGCACTCCGTCTTATAGTATGCCAAATAGAGTTCCTGCAAAAATTGCAAAACAAAGATATAAAAAACTTATGGAAATCCAGCAAAAAATTTCTATAGACAGAAACAAAAGTTTTATAGGAAAAACAATCCCTTGTATTATCGAATGTTTTGCAGACAATGGCGAAGTTATTGCACGTTCTCAATATGATGCACCGGAAATTGACGGAGTAGTTAACATAAAAACTGACAAACACGTTGTCCCTGGTGACATTGAAATGGTTAAAATCATTGATGCAACAGAATATGATTTAGTTGGCGAAATCTAATTTTTAAAATTAGAAATCTCTCGGATTTACACCTTTGCGCCAGTTTAATTCAATTTGTTCCAAAGAAATTCCTTTTGTTTCCGGTACAAAAAAGTAAACGAAAATTATACACAAGATTGACACGATTCCAAACATCCAGAATGTCCATGCGCCGCCAATTCTATATAACAACACAGGAAAACTTCCTACGACAAAGAAATTAAATGCAAAGTTTGAAACAGTACATACGCTCATTGCAACTCCACGAATCTTCAGTGGAAAAACTTCTGATACTAAAATCCAACCGATTGGTCCAAGGCTCATTGCAAAACAAATAATATAAGTTACCAAGCTACCTACAGCAACCCACTTTAAGCTTGAACCGAGAACTCCAGCCAAAGCAAATGACGTTCCTAAAGCAAACAAGCTCAACATTACTCCGGTTAATCCAAAATAAAGTAGAGGTTTTCTACCTAATTTATCCGTAAAATACACAGCAACAATCGTCATAATAAAATTCACAATTCCAATACCGGTAGTTGCGTATATTGCAGTAATATTACTATCAAAACCGGCAGTCTTAAATATAGTCGGTGCGTAATATATAATCGTGTTAATGCCGGTGCAAATTTGTGCAAACATAATTCCAACACCAACAACAAACGGCATCAACATCCATTTTTTAAAACGGAATTTTTTCTCTTGAGTATCACTACACAAAGTAGCTTTTATCTCTGCAACTTCTTTTTTTACATCAATATCGGGTTCGATTTTAGCAAAAACCTTTTCAGCTTCTTCTTCTCTTCCTTTTGATACAAGCCAACGTGGAGTATCGTTCATAAAACACATTCCTACAAACAAAATTACCCCAGGAAGAACACCGGCAAATAGCATCCATCTCCAATTGTAAACAGCGTGAGCAAAAACTGCGTTTATAAAGTAAGAAAATAAAATACCTGCCGTTATTGCCCATTGATACAAAGAAACAAGTGTTCCCCTTAATTGTTTTGGAGAAATCTCAGATAAATACAATGGCACAATAAAATTAACAATACCAACTGCGAAGCCAACAAAGATTCTGGAAATTATAAGAACATAAACATTTGGTGCAAATGCACAAAGAATTGAACCCAGAATAAAAATTACAGCCGTTGCCATAATAATCTTCTTTCGTCCAAAAACATCCGCCAAAATTCCATTCGTTGCGGCACCAACGACTGCACCAATTAATACAGAGCTTACCAAAAATCCTTGCAATGTATCAGGTAACAACCAAGTGTCATTTATAAACAATAGCGCACCTGAAATTACACCAGTATCATATCCTGATAACAAACCGCCCAAAGACGCTACAATTGCAACAACATAAAGCCAAAGGTACTTCATATAAATTCCTCTTTGCACACATAATTTGTATAAACTCTATATCTTTATTATAACATATTTTTTAAATTGTACATGTATAACAAAAAATGCGACTAACTTAAATAAGTCAGTCGCATTAATAAATTTATTCAATTCTTAAAACTAAGAAATTCTACCCGGAACAACAACTCCACCTTTCAAATTCTTTTTGTAGAATTCAACGTGTGGTTGAAGTACGCTATCAAGAACTTCCGGAAGTTGTTTATTTTGCATAACAGCTTCAACGATTTCCTGATAACAAGTTGCAAATGCTCTCAATTGAGTTACAGCACCTGCAGCTTCCGGAGTTAAACCAAGCTTAGATGTTTCTACATATTCTTTGAAGAATGCACCTGCTGATTCATAAGACTTAGTCAAAGCACCGATATAAGCTTCTGCGTTTTCAGAACAAACACCCTTATCTACTGGAACAGTTAAAGCAAAAACTAATTTATTTGCAGGATTAAAGTGAGCTTCTGCAGAGTGGTGCATTGCATCAGGAACTTTTGCAATCTGTTTAAGAGTGTCTTTAACAGATTCATTTTGCATTTGAGCATGCCAGTAAACTGTGTTTTCAAACATTGAACCCATATATTGATGAACAGAAGCAGAAATACCGTTAAGTTTAGCATCTGCCCAGAAAATACCTTCTTTTAATGCGTCATTCAATTCCAAATCTTCAGACAATGACAATGAAGAAATTTCTTGAGCTGACATTAACATAGATTTCATATCTTCTTTGCTCATTCCTGCAAATGCAAGTGTGAATAAAGCGTGATCATCAAAAGCAGAGAATCTTCCGCCAACATCATCATGGATGAACAAATCGCCCAACCAACCATTTTCGTTAGAAGTTCTTCTTAACTCACTCTTTTCTGCATTCTTATCAGTTACAGCAATAAAGTGTTTTGCTGTTGATTTTTTTGCTTCTTCTACTGATTGACCTTGAGCAATATAAGCATCTTCTACCATTTTTTGGATTCTCAAGAAACCATCTTTTGTTTCAAAAGTAGAACCTGATTTAGAAGCGATTAGATAGTTTGATGATAGAACATCATTACCTAATTTTTCTAAAAATCTTGCAAAACTGATTGAATCAACATCTGAATAGAAATAAATTTTATCAGAATTGATATTCAAACCGTTGATACCCAACATATGTTCAACAGTGTGTTTTGAACCGCCAATACCCATTACGCTAAGTTTTTCAACACCTGTTTGTGATTTTAATTTTGAAGCCAAAGCATAGATATCATCTAATCTTTTTGCTTGTTCTTGTGGTAAGTTTACCCAATTCAAGAATTTTCCTTCTTTATTTGCACGAGAAGAAAATTCTTTAACAAATTCAGATGTTTTAGAAGAATATTTTGAAAAATCTACACCTGAAAAAGTAGTTCTTAATGATGAAATTTTTGTTAACATAATTAACTCTCCTTTTTGTACCTTTTGTGCACCAATATTTAACTATATGATATCATAAAAGAATTATTATCATTTATTTTTTTAAGCTTTTCTTGTAGAATAAGAAAAGACAACCCCTTAGACTAGAAGGGAGGGGAAACAAGAATGCCCCACCAAATACACAAAAATAAGAATAGAGGAATTTATGGAATATATTAATTTAATCATCACACATCTGGTAAGTTTTATTGAACACATTGTAACTGCAATGGGTCCATTAGGCATAAGCTTATTAATGGCAATCGAATCTTGTAACATTCCGCTTCCAAGCGAAGCTATCTTACCATTTGCAGGATATATAGTAAGCAAAGGTGAAATGAATTTCCACTTAGCAGCGTGGGCAGGAGCTTTCGGTTGCGTTCTCGGTTCAATCCCTTCTTATTACTTAGGCTTCTTTGGAGGACGTAAATTTGTTGAAAAATATGGAAAATATTTCTTAATCTCACATAAAGATTTAGACGAAGCTGATAAATGGGTTGAAAAATATGGTGACTGGGCATTTTTCGTTTGCAGAATGTTGCCTGTCATAAGAACATTCATCTCACTTCCTGCCGGAATATTAAGAGCAAAAAAGAGAATATTTTTCACCCTTACTTTTCTAGGTTCACTTGTTTGGAGCTATTTGTTGATTTATGTTGGTGTAAAAATGGGACAAAACATGGAAGCTTTCAAACACATCTGGCATAAGTTTGATATTCTTATCGTTGTTGTATTCGGCATTCTTGGAATATTTTATATCTACAAACACGTAAAAGCATTACGCTCATAATAATAACTAAATGTCACGTTTTGTGAGAGGTAAGAACCCACCGAGCTTTGCTTGGTGCGTGAGACGGAACTATGGATTTTCAGCTATAAATACATGCGCCTGGCGGGAGTCGAACCCACGGCAGACAAGGTTTAGGAAACCTCCGCTCTATCCTACTGAGCTACAGACGCATAAAATTTTCAAACATATAAATTTGAACACAAACCATCACGTAACAAATTTTTTGATATTTGAATTCAAAACAAATTTATTCCTAAGGCAATCTTAACACATCTATTTTTTTAAGTCTAGCTTTGCAATTATTTAATAATAGTTTTAAGACATATATTTCAACCGATATTGTGAACTTTTGTAAAGTTTGAGTATTTTTAGGGTTTAGAAGTCCTACAACATGTTATATAATGAGTGTATATAAGTATATTAATCCAGTATTAAGGACTATAAAATGAGTATAGAGCAAGTGGCTCCTTATTCGCCTGACATTGTTTATGGACAATTGACATCGCCGTTTAAGACGCCAAAAGTTACAATTAATTCACACGTATCCGGAGAAGACATTAAAGAATCAGATGCCACATATAGTCGTGCTGACTTTCAGAGGAAAACCGGCACTAGCATGATTAGTCTACAACTGGGGACTGTTAATGTTATTTTTGAAGGAATTAAGGATAAAAATACTCCTGCTGAAATAACAAATTTTTGTGCTTCTGAAATGTCTTCAAACTCAGTTTTGCGTGATTCATTAAAAAATGGTTATTCTGTGGAACAGTCAGTTGTTATGCAAAACGCTCATAACGCTTATTACAGAAGCTCAACAATCACAGATGACCCATCAAATACATTAGGAACTTGTTCTTATAGAGTATTTTAGGCTAAATTTCCCAACTCAATTAATTGATTAATGGTTTGATTATATTCAATTTTATCTTCTGTAGATTGAAGTAAAAATTCGTTTATTTGAGGCATAAGCGCAATTGCTTTGTCACAACTTGCATCAGAGCCTTTTACATATGCACCGATATTAATCAAATCTTCATTTTTCTTATGTACTGCAAGAAGATTTCTGATTTTTCCTGCTGCGGCTCTATGTTCTTTCGTTGTAACATCCCCCATCACCCTACTCAATGATTGCAAAACATCCACTGCCGGATAATGGTTTTTGTGCGCTAAATCTCTTGATAGCATTATGTGGCCGTCTAAGATACTTCTCGCCGTATCAGAAATCGGCTCGTTAAAATCATCACCTTCTACTAATACGGTATACAAGCCGGTAATCGTTCCAAATTCATTTGTGCCGGCTCTTTCCATTAACTTAGGCATAATCGCAAATACTGACGGAGTATAACCTCTTGTTGCAGGTGGTTCGCCGATTGCTAATCCGACTTCTCTTTGTGCCATCGCAATACGAGTAACACTATCAAGCATAAAAAGGACATCCAAGCCTTTATCACGAAAATATTCCGCAATAGAAGTCGCAACAAAAGCTGCTTTAATTTTTACCAAAGACGGTTGTTCAGATGTAGCAGCAATTACAATTGAACGCTTCATGCCTTCCGGCCCCAAGATTTCTTCAATAAATTCCTTAACCTCACGTCCACGTTCACCAATAAGCGCAATGACATTCAAATCAGCGGTTGTATTTTTTGCCATCATACCGATTGTCGTACTTTTACCAACACCGGAACCGGCAAAAATCCCCATTCTTTGTCCTTTACCAACTGTCATAAAACCATCAATAGAACGAATCCCCAAAGAAAGTGGTTCCGAAATCCTTTTACGCTTAAGCGGATTAATTGCATCTGCTCTTGTTGAGCGATATTCGGTAAATTTGATATCCCCAAGCGTATCTATTGGACGTGCAAGCCCATCTAACACTCTTCCAATAAGTTGATTTCCGACACCAATTTTCATTGCGCCACCGGTATTAATAACAAGTGCCCCTGGGCGAATTCCATCCGGCGCAGCAAGTGGCATAAGCAATATTTTATCACGCTTAAAACCAACGACTTCCGCCATAGTTGGAGTATCATTATAATTATTATAGATATAACACAAATCACCAATTGAAGATTTTGGTCCGTCAGATTCAATC
This sequence comes from uncultured Candidatus Melainabacteria bacterium, assembly GCA_934754425.1. Taxonomy (GTDB): domain Bacteria; phylum Cyanobacteriota; class Vampirovibrionia; order Gastranaerophilales; family Gastranaerophilaceae; genus CAG-196. Next base: position 104,814 of record CAKVIN010000006.1, read on the forward strand.
GTAAGCCCGATAATTTCCGTAATTTTACCAATTTCTTTTATAGTTTGCGTGTTTTTTATTATATCTAAATACTTATTCTTGTTCCATTCCATCATCTGCACCCGTAAGCATTTGTTCTGCAATTTCTGCAATTTGTACAGAAATTCTGGAATCCATTCTTGCATCCGGTGTTTCTACAATTACACCGTCAGGAGAAAGAGAATTGTCCTCTAAAATTTTAAGCGTTTGTAATTTTGGAATCTCATTTCTAAATTCCGGAACAAGATTATTGATATTATCTACTAATTTGGGGTTAACAATAATCGTAATATTTTCTTTGTCATGTAATTGCTTAATTGCATCAAGTGTTATTTTATACAAAATTTTATCATCGAGTACTTGATGACAAACTTTATCAGCTATTGCAACAACCAATTCTACAATATCTCTAGTTGCGGAATCAATAATATTCTTTTTTAACTCAAAATTACTTTCACATAGTGTTTCTAACGATTTTAACGCTTCCATTGAATCTCTTTGGAATTTATACAATCCATCTTGCTCACCTTTTTTAAAACCCTCTTGATAAGCTTCTTCTTTTATTGCTTCGTATTCATTTTCACCTTGTTTCCTAGCATTTTCAATAATAGTAGTAGCTTCATTATTGGCAGACTGAACAACTATTTGAGATTGATTTTGAGCATTAAGAATAATTTCTTGTGCTTTAGCATCAGTTTCTTCAATAATTTGTTGAACTTTAGCCTGCTGACGTGTTATACGTGTTTGTTCTATAGGCAAAACAAAATTTTCACCCATTTGAATTTCATTAGATTTTATTCTACTACTACTCAACTAATTCGTCCTCAACACTTGCACGTGTAATTGTAATTTCTCCGGTTGCTTCAAGATTTCTAATTGCATTAACAATGCCTGTTTGAGCTTCTTGAACTTCTTTTGCTCTAACCGGTCCTAAGTATTCCATATCATCTGTCAACATTTGTCTTGCACGTTCTGACATATTTTTGAATACTTTTGCCTTAATCTCTTCTTTTGTACCCTTAAGCGCAAGAGCAAGTTGTTTTGTATCAACTTCTCTAAGCAATCTTTGAATAGCTCTATCATCAAGAATAATGATATCTTCAAATACAAACATCAAATCTCTTACTTCTTGTGCCATTTCTTGATTTTCAATATCAAGCCATTCCATGATATTCTTTTCTGTTCCCCTGTCACAACAGTTCAAGATATTTGCCAAAGACTCGACACCACCGGCATTTGAAAAATCTTGAACCAAAAGAGCAGAGAATTTGCGTTCTACAATATCTTCGATTGTTGATAAAATTTCCGGATTTGTTGGAGTCATATCAGCAATTCGCATAGATACTATTGCCTGAATATCCTGAGGTAAAAATGCCAACACCTGTGCAGCTAGTTCCGGTCTAAGATACGCTAATATTAACGCTAAGAGTTGTGGATTTTCTGAAGCAAACGTATTCGCAAGCTGTGATGGATCCGCTTCATTAAGAAAATAAAACGGGTTTGTATTAACCATAGAATTAACTTTTTCTAAAAGTTTTCCGGCTTCTGCTTCCCCATAAGTCTGAGCTAATAATTGTTTTGCAAATCCAACACCACCTTGAGCCACATAATTTTTTGCTTGAAAAACAGATTTAAATTCATTTAAAACTTCGTTTAAATCTTCATCAGATATTTTACCCAAATTTGCAATATCGAGAGTAATCTGTTCTAATAAATCTTCATCTTTTATGTTTTTGAGTATTTCAGAAGCAGTTGTAGGCCCTAACGCAATCAATAATGCTGCAACTTTTTGACTGGGACGTGTAAACGTCCGCTTTGCTTCTTCTTTTGCCTTTTTTATTTCTTCAATACCCATTTATAAATATTCCTTCTATTTTCAACTTTTAAAAAAGCCCAGTTGATAGTGGAAAGTGGTGAGTTGAAAACTATTTAAAACAACTTTCATCTTTCAACTTTCCACATATTTAGTCTTTTATAAATGAAGTCAACAATTTTGCAGCGTCTTCCGGCGAAGCCAAAACTGCCTCATTCAATTCATTAATACTTTGTTCTTTTTGTGATTTCACTTCTTTTTTACTTAATTCCGGTCTTGTCATACTTTCTTCTTGTTCAATCTCATCAACTTTTTCCGTATTTGCTACGTCTTCAAATGGCACAACATGTTCTTGACTTTTTGGAGTTGGCATTTTTGAAATGAAATTCTTAAGAACAAATAATGCAAATCCTCCAAGAATAAGTATTACAAGAAGCGGAATTATAGATGAAGTAACGAAATACAACATTTGCTCTTGCTGATATTGTTTAGCAAATTCTTCCTGAGCTTTTTTGTCAATCGAAGCACCTTCAAATTGAAGTCCTGAAACAGAAATTACGTCACCTCTTGAATAATCCACCCCTGAAGCTGACAATACAAGATTTTTTAATTCTTCTTTTTCAGATTCAGTTAAAATCTTATTTACCGCTACCGCAATAGAAAGTCTTTTTACCGTACCCGGAGCATAAACAACTTGCTTAACTTCCTTTGATACACTATAATTAACCGCTGTTTTTTGCTTAGAATAGTTCAAATTCCTTTGATTAACATTATTTGGATTAGGAACATTATTTGGGTTCTCATACGTTTCTACTTCTGTTTGAGAACTTGTTATGACTCCTTCCCCCTTATCATTTACAGGGATATAGCTTTCTATAGTAGATTTAGCAGAATTAAAATCAATATCAGCGTTAACCTGAACTGAAACATTACCTTTTCCAACGATTTTTTCTAAAACTTCTGAAATCTTTTTAGCAGTGTCTTTTTCTAGGTTTGATTTGAAACTCTCCATATCTGTTGAATTTTTTGAAGTTTCATCAGAAAGACTATTACCATTTTGGTCGGTAATAAATACCTGTTCAGGTGTCATTCTTGGAACTGCATACGCTACTAAATTCTTAATAGCCTTAACTTGCCCTGCTTTAATTTTATATCCGGGTTCAAGAATTAATACAACTGAAGCAGTTGGTTTTTCATCATTATCATCAAAAATTGAACGCTCAGGTTCCGCAAGCTGAACACGAGCATATTTAACCCCCTGAATTCTTTCGATAGAACGAGTTAATTCCCCTTGAAAAATTCTTTGTTTAGTCAACTTATTTTTAAAATCTGTTGAACCTAACTGCATATCATCAAGAAGTTCAAAACCGGTGTCACCATTTTTAATAAGATCGTTTTCTGCAACAAAAACTCTCATATCATCTCGAACATTTGATGGTACTAAAATAGATTTATGATCATCTGATACTTTATATTGATATCCATTTTTTTTCATCCCTTCAACAATGCTCATAGCATTAACTTCATTAAGGTCTGAATATAATACAACCCAATCGGGTTCCATAGCTTTTGATAAAAAGAATGTTGCAGCAATAATAGTTATAACAATTAATGCAAGCATGCCAAGTTTCTGGTTTCCATCCAAACCATTCCATAATTTCTTTACATCATTAGCTAGTAGTGCAAAATAATTATTTTCCATGACTCCCCAAGCACAATCCTTCAATTATAATAATATCTTATCAAGAAAATCTTTTCAAATTGTAAAATTATATTACAAGATTTTATTTTACTTATGATATGGTATACTTAATTTAAGCAAGGGAGTTTTGAAAATGAATTATCACAATATCACAAAAGATGACATGTTAAACGGTGACGGACTTAGAGTAGTTTTATGGGTAGCAGGTTGCACTCATCATTGTCAAGGTTGCCAAAATCCAATTACTTGGGATGTTACGGGCGGCATTTCTTTTGATGATAAAGCTGAAAAAGAATTATTCGAAGCTCTAAAAGAACCACACGTTGCGGGAATAACATTCTCTGGCGGAGACCCTTTACATCCGTTTAACAGAGAAGAAGTGTTCAGATTGATTAAAAAAATCAAACAAGAATTACCGGAAAAAAATATTTGGCTCTATACCGGTTTTTTGTGGGAAGAAATTAAAGATATTCCTGAAATTGCAGACATTGATGTGATTTGTGAAGGCAAATTCGTTAAAGAACTTTTAGATAACAAAAAGCATTGGGTTGGAAGCAGCAATCAAAGAGTAGTTGATGTAAAATCATCATTAAAAAACAATGAAGTCGTTTTACATAATTCCTAAAAAATCATTTTTTTAAAATAAAATCCAAAATAGATGCAGATATAAGTATTTCCGCATCTATTTTAATATTCTTAAACAATATCTTAATTATTTAAAACTACGCTACATTTCTTTTATGCGCTTTTCTTTCAGTAATTTTTGCATTAAGCATAGGCAATAAAAATCCCAATGTTACAGCAGAATATACAATACCTGAAGCTTGAGCAAGATTCAATTTCCAAATATTTTTACGTGCAAATTTTTCACCTTTTGCAGCAATTTCATTATGCGTCTTAAGACTCATGTCATTCAACCAGTGCCCCAAACCTTTACCTTCTTTTTTGTAATTGAACAAATCCTCACCTTTTCTATCGAGTAAATTTGCCACACCTTTAGCCGCAAAACCACCAAAAACTAACCAGTTAAGAAATCCTAAATAATCTCTTGTCATAGATTCTCTAAGCTCTGTTCCGTTATCAGCTGCCATAAAACGGCCGACAATAGTAGCAGCATAAACAGTCTTAATAGCGTTTCCGCTTGTAATCGGCCCTGTAAATTCCAATTTTTTCGCAAACTGTTTAAGGTTTTTTACACCCATAACACTGAATACCATTCCAACCATAAGCGCACTAGCACCGAGCTTTTTGAGTGGAAGAAAAACATCTTTTTTCTGCTCACCTTTGAATGTAGAAGTGTAATCAACGTCACCTACAAACCCTTTTCTACCTGTTCTTTTTTCTGTAATTTTTCTATTAATTGCTTGATTTGTAAGCCCTAAAACACTTGCAATAGAAATCGCACCAAACGCTTTTATTTTATTAATTTTACTAATCTTATTAATTGCAAGATTAATTTCTTTTTCACTCTTTTTGCTAAAAATATCTTTGCCCATATCGTGAGTATCACGCAAAATATTTTCTAACTTTGCGGACAATTTTTCATTTCCAATATTTAATTCCGTATCTCGTTCTGCACCAAGCACGTTTGTTAGTCGTTTTTCCATGATAGAAAGAACATTTTTCTTATCATCTTTTGTAATATTTTCATCCTTGATTAAATCAGAAAAAGCCTTAATAAATCCATCTTTGGTTTTTAATTTATTTTGAATACCTGCGTATTTTGGATTATTCCAACTAATATTATTCCATCTTTTTTCATCAAACCATTCAACCTTATCCCAACTTCTATTTTTCAGATAATTTATTTTATTGCCATCACGACCGGAAATATTATCAAAAACAGTATTCAAATATTTATCCATATTACCACTTTTATCCCAAGCTTTTTTAAGTGTTGTAAGCGAATCTTTTGAATACCAACTGTTCGGATTAATTTTGACTTCCGGTTGTATTCTTTTTGACGCAAATTTAGAAATCCCCATCGCAAAAAGTCCTGCAGAAAGACAATTAATAAAAGTACCACTAATTTCTCTGATGAATGTTTCGGCACCTGCGTATTCATTACGTTTTTTTGTATCATAATAAGCTCGTGGAACAACCATTGCGCCTACATCCAAACCAACTGCATTAACCATTTCATTCATATCACAAGTTCTAAGTGTGCTTGTAACAATTCCATCCAATGGACCTCTAAAAGTTGTGCTATTTATATTATTTACTTTCATTAATAAAATTATCCTTCCCTAAAAAATACGCATTAAAAAAGTCCCGTTTTATATTCGGGACTTTATACGTTTTTAATTCTGCTATATAAATTTACATACCAAAATTATTCAAGTCCCGATTGAAACTTGGAGCAGTTGGAGCCTGAACAATATGCAAATTTAACATTTATATTTCTCATAGTAAACATGAGTATAACTCTTATACTTATAACTTGTCAATAGCTCGCTTGATTTAAGTACATCAGCATGATAACTTTAGAAATATGGATGAGAATTTTAATACTGAATTACATGAAAAAGAATTAGATATAATTTTTCAAGAACCTTCTTCTAACTTAAATGATAAAAGCGAAGATGTTTTATCACTAAAAGATTTTGATGGGTTATATCAATTAAAAACAAATTTCAGATACACAAGAAAAATATTATCCAGATTTTTAAAGCGTTTTAGAAAAAATGAAAATAATACAATTTTATTTTTAACAAAAGGTGAGCTTCCTCTTGATTTTATTGCGGAATTCCGTAAACAATATCCTGAAAAATGTATAAAAGTTTTAATTCCGATTGATAGTTTTGAAGGTTTAGAAAAGCTTAATTATGACGTAGAATATTTTTTACAAAACAAAATGAACACAGCTTCTCTTTTCAAACTTAAACAAAATCGTGAAAATGTTCAAATTTACGGAATCTATTCCGAGAGTTTTTCCGGTCATGATAGAGAACAGTTCCAATATTTAGCATCATTTGTAAGAGCTGCAAGAGAAGTTATTAAAAAGCTTTATCCTTGCATTGTACACTCTTTTGACGTTCCATTTTTTCTTGGTGCAGAATTTGATAAACAATTTCCTTTTGGAATAAAAGTAATACAAACAATTTCAGATTTTTCCAAATATGATGAAAATAAACAAGAAGTTTTTTGGGCTGCAATAAACCTTGCCGACAAAACCGGCATGAAGAAACTTTGTAGAGATAAAATTATCCAAAAATGCATGGCTTCGCTTTTTAATTTACATAACACTAAAGGTTTTTCCAGAATGCGTGAATGTTTGGAATTTCTTTATGAGAATTATTTTAAATTTAGAAGCGTTATTAACAAAAACGAAGAAATTGAAGAAAATATTTTGTTTAATAGAATGAATTTAAGAGCCTTAAAACTATTTCCACAACTAGCTTATGGCGATGATAATTCTTACAATGAAATTTATTACACAATTAAACGTGTAAATTTTTGGACAGTTTTTTCGAAAACTTATTACAATGACATTTTCAACAAAACAGAAAATACTTCACCAATATATTCAAGATTAAAAGAATTAAAAGATAAGAGCGATTGGCTTTCTTATGGAATACTACAAAAAGCCACTCCTATTTATCAAAAATTCGATGTAAACAATTTTAGAGATAAAAGAATTCTAAATAAAAAATATTTAATAAAAGAATTTTCTAAAGACAGAATAAGAACAAAATTTGTAGATTCGAAGCTCTTTTTAGTTGATGATTATGAAATCAAAGGTTTTCTTGAACCTTCTTACGAATCACCTTTAATTTTCTGCAACTTTAGCTCAGATATAAATGGAGAAGGAGTCGATATTGCCCTAACCTCTTTATTAAAATTATTGGAATTATATAAAAATATTCTAATAATTATAAATATTCCTAACGGTTTAAATATTAACAGCATAAATTCTTGGGTTAAATTTATGGAAAATAAGCCGGCTTTTGACGGTCGATGGATTTATATAAATTCTCCAATAAATTTAGAACAATTTTATGCTTCTGCTGATTTAACATTATTTCCGGCAAGAAAAAATATTATGTATTCGAACCAATATAAAGCCTTGCAATATGGATGTATTCCTGTAACAACAGGCATTGGATGTTATAATGATGTTATAACAGGTATTTTTGATGATATGAGAGAAGGTTGCGGGTTTAAAACAAATTCCGAACTCATTAACGAACAAGAAATTCTTGAAAATTTCATGCAGATTTTAAATAAAGCTATAAATCTATATTCTAACAATCATTCCAGTTGGAATTTGCTCATCAAAAACGCTATGAGCTATGACAGTAGCTGGAATTTTGAAAAATTAGAAAAATACAATCAAATTTACGATTTATTTTGATTCTTTTTAATGCATCTTGAAATTGTAGCTGTAGATACATTAAAAAATTCTGCAATTTCTTTTGTTGATTTACCTTCTTGATGCATTTGCATAATTGTATTTGTTCTTTTTTCCATATATTCTTTTTGCCACACAGATTTTGGCAAATTATTCATATAATTATAAATCGTTTGCGTAGTACAATTTAATCTTTTTGCAATAGCTCTTAAATTATATCCGGCATTCGCTAAATCCTTAATACGTTGCTGCATCACACTTTGTTTAAAATCTTTTATAGCAATTCCGATTCTTGTAGCATAAACAGTTATTAAAGATGGTGAACAATTAAGTTTTTTAGATATTTCAAGATTACCATATCCCTGATGTGCCAATTCAACAATTTGCGAAATAATTTTCTTTTCTTTCTGTTTATTAAACTCTTTTCTTAATTCTTTCTTATCCGTTTTTTTGTACACTTCTCTCAAATTATCATTCGTTTCAACAACATCTTCCAAAAATTGTCCGACTCTTACATCTTCAATTGCTTGAGCTACAGCATCTTTTCTTCGCTGAATTCTATATTCCCTTCTTGCCTGCTTAAGATTAATAGAATCCATCTCATGCGCAACTTTTTCAATAGTACGTGATGACAATTTATACTTTTTAGCAACTTCTTTTTGTGGCATTCCCATTGCTAAATCACTTCTTATTTTTTCATTTCTTTCAGCTTTAATTTGTCGTGGCTTAACTTTAGAAGCTTTACTATTTTTTTCTAAAATACTCACAACTTTTTGAAAAGTCATATTAAATTTCTCAGCTATTTTATCAATAGAAATACCGCTTTTACTTAACTCAACTATTTCAGCATTACGTTCTTCACCAATTTTGAATAACCCTTCTAAACCAAATCGCTTCACAATTTGATAAGCCCAATTCCTATGGCGATTATAATGTGTGGAAATTTCTTTATACGAATATCCTTGATTAATAAGTGTGGCTATTTCATCTTTAGAAACGCTTAATTTTCTTCCGTTAAATACGGGTTCATTATTTGTATATAAATTTATTTTCATCATACTTTTTATAAAACCTCTAAAAATATTTTTTGCTACTTAAATGAATATAACAGATTCTATGCATTTGATGTATAATAAAATCATTGAATTTATTATAATAAAAAGGAATTATTTTATGCTAAAAGGAAATGAAATTAGAAAATTATACTTAGATTATTTCAAGAACAAACACCAACACACAATTGTTGAAAGTTCAAGTCTTGTTCCTGACAATCCGACTGTATTATTAACTACAGCCGGCATGTTACAATTTTTACCTATATTTTTAGGTATTCAAAAATCACCTTATGACCCTGCCAGAGCTACTTCTTGCCAAAAATGTGCAAGAGCAGGCGGAAAAGATTCTGATATCGAAAATGTTGGAAGAACTCCACGTCACCACACTTTCTTTGAAATGTTAGGTAACTTTTCATTTGGTGACTATTATAAAAAAGAAGTTATTCCTTGGGCATGGGAATTTGTAACAGAAGTTCTTAAATTAGATAAAGACAGACTTTGGATAACAATATTTGAAACAGATGACGAAGCTTACGAAATCTGGAGAAGTATTGGAGTTGCTGACGAACGTATCAAAAGAAAAGGTAAAAAAGATAATTTCTGGGGTCCTCCTGGGGCATCAGGTTCTTGCGGTCCTTGTACTGAAATCCACTACGATTTAGGTGAACAATACAAATGTGATGACCCTCGTGGATGCGGAATTGACACTTGTGAATGTGACAGATGGGTAGAAATTTGGAATCTTGTGTTCACAGAACTTTATCAAGATGAAGAAGGAAATCAATCTCCGCTTGAACACAAAAATGTTGATACCGGCATGGGTTTAGAACGTATCGCAATGGTTTGCCAAGGAGTTGCATCTACTTTTGAAACAGATTTATTAAAACCTATTTTGGACAAAGTTTCAGAAATGAGCGGAGTAGCTTACAAACAATCAGAAAAAACTGACATTTCTTTAAGAATCATCACTGACCACGCAAGATGTGTAAGTTTCTTGATTTCTGACGGTGTAATCCCTGGGAATGAAGGCAGAAGCTACGTTTTAAGAATGATTTTAAGACGTGCACTTCGTCACGGTAAAATTTTAGGTATGGAATTACCATTCTTATACAAACTTGTTGACATTGTTGTCGATAATTATGGTGAAGCTTATCCTGATTTGGTTAAAAATAAAGCCAAAATTGTTGATGTTATCAAAAAAGAAGAAGAAAGATTTGCCAAAACTCTTGATAGAGGATATAAAATGCTTGAAGAATTTATTTCCGAAAAGAAAGATATTGATGGCGAAAGTGCTTTCAAACTTTATGATACTTACGGCTTCCCATTTGAATTAACAAAAGAAATCGCTGAAGAAAACAAACTCGCAATTGACGAAGAAGGTTTCAAAAAAGCAATGCAGGAACAAAAAGACAGAGCAAAAGCAGCTACTGAAAAAATTTCTGTAACAGGTGATATGAAATATGCAAAAGTTGAAAACGAAGTTGGTTCAACTGAATTCGTTGGATATCTTGTTGATTGCTGCGAAGCTAAAATCCTTGCAACTATTGAAGGCGAAGGATACACTGATATCGTTCTTGATAGAACTCCATTCTACGCAGAATGCGGTGGTCAAGTTGGTGACAGCGGATATATTGTTAACGAAAACTTGAAAGCAGAAGTTTTAACAACTTTCAAGGTTAATCACTTATTCGTTCACAGATGCCAAATCGTAAATGGCGAAGTTAATATTGGCGATTACGTATTTGCTCAAATTGATTCTGCAAGAAGAAATCAAATCAGAGTTCACCATACATCTGCACACTTGTTACAAGCTGCTTTGATTAAAGTTCTTGGTAATGAAGTTAAGCAAGCAGGTTCTCAAGTTGAAGAAAACAGAATGAGATTTGACTTTTCTTTCTCACGTGCAATGACACAGGCTGAAATTCAAAAAACAGAAGAAATCATCAACAAATGGATTGGTGAAAAACTTCCGGTTCATACAGATGTTATGGATATTGAAGAAGCAAAATTAACAGGTGCAACAGCATTATTCGGTGAAAAATACGAAGATGTTGTAAGAGTTGTTTCAATAGGAAACGGCTGCTCTAAATTCGCTTGCAAATCTTGTAAAGACAATGGAAGTTGTGCTGCTCAAAACGAAGAAAAAGAAGACGAAACAATCTCAAGAGAATTTTGTGCCGGTACTCACGCATCTAATACCGGAGATTTAAGATTAATTAAAATCGTTTCAGAAGGCGCAATCGCAGCAGGTACGAGAAGAATAGAAGCTGTTGTTGCAGAAGCTGCAATTAATTACTTGAATGCAAAATCTGCTGAAATCGACAAGCTTGCTTCTAAATTCAAAGTTCATTTTAATGAAGTTGAACCAAGAATTGAAAAATTGTTGGAAGAAAATAAAGAGCTTCAAAAATCTTTAGAACAAACAAAAGCAGAAATGGCAAAGAGCAAATTCTCAACATTCATTTCTAAGGCTCAAGATATTGAAGGCGGAAAATTGTTTATTTCTAAGATTGAAAACTTTGATGGCGATGCTGTAAAAGCCGGAATCGAAATGTTAGCTTCAAAATTGGGCGAAAGCATAATTGTTCTTGCGAATGACAGAATGGTTATCGTAAAAGTAAGTGACAGTTTTGTTAAAAAAGGTATTAATGCCGGAAAAATTGTCGGAGAAATTGCAAAAGCGACAGGAGCAAACGGTGGCGGACGTCCAAATTTTGCACAAGGCGGAGTTAAAGACGCTGCTAAGTTAGAAGAAATTCTTGCAAAAGTAGAAAATGATTTGAAATAGGTTGTAAAAAAGATAATAAAAAGATGGCGAAATGCAAAGCATTTCGCCATCTTTTTAGATATTTATCAAACTTATACTTCTATTTCACCTTGTCTAAAAACAATCACTTTGCCATCCTTAAATCCGGCAACAGTAGATGCTTTGCCTTTTGCTTCTTCACCATAAGAAGGTATGACTAAATCGACTTGTTCTCCAACGTATTTAACCGCTTCATCATAACTCAACGCAGCCGGTTCTCCGGAAAGATTTGCGCTTGTTGTAGCAAGCACATGCCCATCAATATTTTTACAAATATTTGCAAATGTTTCGTTATCAGGAATTCTAACTCCAACAGTCGGCATACCTGATGTAATATAATCCGGAGTTTTTTCTGATTTTTCAAGAACCAATGTCAATGCCCCAGGGAAATGCTGTTTTATTAACTTTTGCGCTTCCTTTTCAATCGGTTGCTTAACATAATCCAACAAATTATAAAATTCATTGCTCATTAATATCAGAGGTTTTTTTCCATCTCTATGCTTAATTTCGTAAATTTTCTTAACAGCTTTTTCATTGTCAGGAAGACATCCTAAACCCCACACAGTATCAGTAACATACGCTATAACACCACCATTTTTTAAAATATCATTTATTTTTTCAAACATAATTCACCTATAAATTAATAATATTATTATTTTTTTTATTATACTAGCAAAAAAATTTTTTATCGTTTATATATATAATATGAAGATAAATCCAGTAACAATTAAAACAGCAGAATATCATTTTGAAAAATTTTCCGAAAGTGCACTAGCTAAACCACAAATGCCATTAGAAAAATTTTTACACTACCAGAAAAAAACCGAATCAGACTTTCGTTCAATTAGCATGCTTGAAACTTGGTGCGATAAATTATCAGAATTAGTAAATAAATTACTAAAGGTCGGAAATCTCGACTTAGCTGGTGTAATATGCAGCAGATTAGCAAAATTCACAAATTTGCCAACTGAAATAAAGGAAAAATATATTAAACAAGGACTAGAAATCGCAGAATTGCAAGGTGATAAATTTCATACAATTGCAAGATTAGAATGTTTGCGTCAAGAATATAAAAAAAACGGTAACACAGAAAAATTACGTAAAGTTCTAGTAAGAGAAGAAAGTGCGTTAAAAGAAGTCATTGCCGATTTTGATGAATCAATAAAAACTTATAAAAGTATTAACGAAAAAGAAAAAGATGTAGAAAATTATAAAGATTTATTAGCAACAGCCCAGATTGACTTGGCAAATGTCTTATTAAAATCTGACCCTAAAAAAGCTATAAAAAAATTAAAAAGTGCAATTGAGATTTTGAATACTATTAGCAATGATAGAAATAGAACAACTTTTGCCAAAATGCTTCTAAGATTTGCTAAAAAGAATTTATACGGAGACAAATATCTTGAGTTTTAATATTTTGTCTTTTTGTACTATAATTAGTCGTGTGTAAGATAATAAAGGAGAATTTATGGTTCAACAATTTAATACTCCACAAAAAACCAGACAAGCAGTAATTTTATTCTTGAAGGGTTCTGCAACTCCTATAGTGATGTATTACGAGAATCCGCAAGCTGTTTATGCTGAATTAAAACAACTTATGAAAAGCCCAACTCCGGTTCTTGTAGAAAAAGAACCTATGGGACCGATTAAAAAACTTTGTTTTGTGTCAACTCAAATTGCAGGACTTGTTTTACAGGAAGAACCGTATGCATAAAAAACATAGCAACAATAAAATAGTTGAAATAGAAGACATTGAACGTGAGCCGGATAAAATTCTTTATTACGAATTTGATGGTAAAATAGAAGAACTTGATGAATGTGAAATTCACGCAAGCTTAGACCTAAAATCCTTAGGTGATTTTATAGAAGTCAAAGGAGAAGTCGAAGGTCAAATTCAATTGGAATGCGACAGGTGTTTGAATAAATACAAATACGATTTTGATTTTGATATTGATGAAACATATGCAAAGCGCTCGCTTTACGATGAATATGGTCAAGAGCTGGAACTCCAGTCAGGACAATTTATTACGGACTTAAACGGCGAAAAAGAAATTGATATTTATGACTTATTGTATCAATCTGTAATATTAAACTTACCAAATAAAAAAGTTTGTGGTATAAATTGTAATGAGGGACTATTTGTGTCTGACGAAGAAATGGAAATTCCCGATAATCGTATGGATGTTTTCAAAAACATCAAAATAGATAAAAAATAATTTTTATTTATTAAAAGTATCGTAGATAGATATTTTAAAGATTTTGTAATATATAAATAGAATATTAATATAACTAGAAAGGACATTATAAGAAATGGCAGTACCAAAGAAAAGAACAGGGCATAGCGCTCAAGGAAAAAGAAGATCTAATTGGAAAGCAACAAAACCTGAATTGGCAACTTGTCCAAATTGTGGAGCTAAAGTTTTAACTCACACTGTTTGTACAGCTTGCGGAACATACAAAGGCAAAGTTGTTTCTAAAAAAGCAGAAGGTTTTGTAGAAGAAGCTAAAGCTGAAGAAAAAGAAGTTAAAAAAGCTAAAAAATCAGCTGCAAAAGAAGAAGCTCCTGTAGAAGAAGCTAAAGTTGAAGAAAAAGCTGAAGAAACAGAAGAAAAACCAGAAGCATAGTTTTTAAAGTTTAGGTGCGGCAACTCCGCACCTGACTTTCTAAGAAAGAAGAATTTTAACAGGATAAAGGGAAGAGTTAAATGACAAGAATAGCTGTAGACGCAATGGGCGGTGATCACGCACCTTTTGAAATTGTAGCAGGTGCAGTATGGGCTGCGGCAGAATATGGTGTAGCGTTAGAATTAGTCGGTAAGCAAGATAGAATTGAACACTGTCTTGAAGTTATTCAAAAAGAAGGGTTCTTATCTGATTGCGGTAAGGCAGGAAGAAAAAGAAGAGTGCGTGTTGATGTCAAATCACTTGATATCAAAATTACTCATGCTTCTGAAATCATTGAGATGGGCGAAGCTCCCGGACAAGCTATTCGTAAAAAGAAAAACTCTTCAATCGTATTAACAGTTAATTCTGTTGCAACAGGAAGTTCTGATGCATTAGTAGCAGCAGGTTCAACCGGTGCAGCTATGGCTTCAAGCTTATTTGGCTTAGGTAGAATTCCGGGGATTGATAGACCTGCAATAGCCGTAACACTTCCTACAATGAAAAAACCGATTGTTATTATTGATGGTGGCGCAAACAGTAATTGCACCCCTCAAATGCTTAAACAATTTGCAATTATGGGCATGACTTTTTCTAAGAATGTTCTTGGGGTTGAAAAACCTCGTGTTGGTGTTTTAAACATCGGTGAAGAAGCCGGAAAAGGTAATGAATTAGCTCAAAACACATATAATTTATTGGAAGAAGAAAAAGAAAAATTCAACTTTATGGGTAATATTGAAGGCAGAGAATTATTCTTGAACCTTTGTGACGTTGTAGTTTGCGACGGTTTTGTCGGTAATGTTGTATTAAAAGTTACTGAAGGAACTTCTTCATTATTATTCAAAATGATTAAGAGTGAATTCAAATCAGATTTCTTGGGTATGCTAATCGGTATGTTAGCAAAACCTTTCATGAAACGTATTTATGAAAAAATTAATTATGAAGAATTTGGCGGATGCTTACTTCTTGGTGTTAAAGGTATTACAGTTATTTCACATGGCAGAAGCAAAGCTTATGCAATCAAAAATGCTGTAAGAGTAGCAAAAGAAGCCGTTGAAACATCTGTTAACAGAAAAATTGCTGAATCAATCAGCGAATAATATAAGATTACAAAACTTCGGTGGGAAACCCCTGCCGAAGTTTAATTTATTGAAAAGGGTAAGAGGAGTATACAATAAATGGGAAACAATACAATTCCTTTAAGAATTGCCGGAGTTGGGTATAGTGTACCTGAAGCGGTTATAACAAATGACGATTTAACAAAATTATATGATACATCAGACGAATGGATTTATACCAGAACAGGTATTAAAGAAAGAAGAGTTGTTTCCGGCGAACAAAACGCTGTTGATTTAGGTTTGGAAGCTTCTCAAAAAGCTCTGGAAAAAGCAAAAATGAATGCTAACGATATTGATATGATTATCGCAGCATCTTCAGCTCCACCTGATTTATATCCTGCAATTGCGTGCCATATTCAAACAAGATTGGGTATTACAACTCAAATTCCTGCTTTTGATATCACTGCTGCTTGTACTGGTTTAATCTATGGTTTGAGCATTGCAAAAGGTTTTATTGCTTCAGGAATGTACAAAAATATTCTTGTAGTCGCAACCGATAATAACTCTCGTTTAGTTGATTGGAATGATAGAGGAACCTCTATTCTATTCGGCGATGGTGCCGGCGCAATGGTAGTAACAGCTTCAGAAGACGGAGTTGACGATATTATTGCTATTGACATTAAAGCAGACGGAAGCCATGGTGACTTGATTGAATTAGCGTTTGATGGTAAAAATTGCCCACTTGTTGAGCAATATGAACAAAAACCAAAAGGTATCAGAATGAATGGACGTGGAGTTTATACATTTGTAGCAAAAGTCCTTCCTCACTATGTAGAAGAACTTATTACAAAAGCTGGAATGAAGGCTGATGATATTGATTATTTGATACCTCACCAAGCTAATATCAGAATTATTCAAGCTGTTCAAGAGCGTTTGGGATACTCTGACGACAAAGTTGTTACTAATATTAAATATTATGGTAACACTTCTGCAGCTTCAATTCCTTTGGCTTTGGCTGAAAGCGTAGAAAAAGGTAATGTAAAACTAGGTTCAACAGCGGTTCTTTGCGGTTTCGGTGCAGGCATGACTTGGGGCGGCGCAATCGTAAGATTGAGAGAAGGAATTTGTTAGTCAAGAAGGAGGTCGTTAAGTCATTAAGACGTTAAGTCGTTAAGTTCATTTTAAATTATTTATAATGAACTTAATGCCTTAGAGATTTAATAACTTAACGATATGCAGTTATGTTCTATAAAGATTTAGAAGTTTGGAAAGAATCTATTGATTTAACTATATTGATATATAAAATCACTGACAATTTTCCTGATGAAGAAAAATATGGTATTATAAGTCAAATCAGAAGGGCAGTTGTTGCAATTCCTTCAAATATAGCAGAAGGTTCGACGAGAATGTCTGATAAAGATACAATGAGATTTATAGATATTGCTATTGGCTCTCTTGCTGAATTAGATACTCAAATGATAATAGCAGAGAAACTTAACTACTATCAAGGTTATGAAAAATTAAAATTAAAAATTGATAAAGTTTTTGCTTTGCTAAGAGGATTTAAAAATTATTTAAAACGAACCTAACGACTTAAAAACCTAACGACTTAACAACGTAAAACTAAAACGAACTTAACGACTTAAAGACCTAACGACCTAACGACGTAAAACTAAAACGAACTTAACGACTTAACGACCTAACGACCTAACGACGTAAAACTAAAACGAACTTAACGACTTAAAGACCTAACAACTTAACGACGTAAAAGAAAAGGAGTATAACATGGTAAAAAAAATAGCATTCTTATTCCCTGGGCAAGGTGCTCAATCTGTAGGAATGGGTAAAGATTTATATGATAATTTTGAAGCTGCAAAATCTGTTTATGATACAGCTGATTCAACTTTAGGTAAAAGTATTTCAACAATTTGTTTCGAAGGACCTGAAGAAGATTTGAAACAAACTATTAATACTCAGCCTTCAATCGTAACAACTTCTATTGCAGCTTTAGAAGCCTTAAAATCCGAGTTAAATATTACACCTGATTTTGTTGCAGGTCACTCATTAGGTGAATATTGCGCAATGTATACTGCTGGTGTAATGTCATTAGAAACAACTCTGAAAGCAATTCAAAAGAGAGCTGATTTAATGGGAGCTACAAAAGGCGGTTCTATGGCAGCAGTTCTTAATGCATCAGAAGAACAATTAAAAGCTGGCTTGGAAGAAGGTTCAAAAGTTGGTTACGTTGATGTGGCAAACTACAATTCACCTGTTCAAGTAGTAATCACTGGTGATAGTAACGCTGTTAAAGCAACTTCTGATTATCTTCTTGCAAATGGTGTAAGAAGAGTTGTACCTCTTGCTGTTTCTGGCGCATTCCATTCTAAATACATGGAAAATGCCGGTAAAGAATTTGCAAGTTTTGTTTCTGAATTAGCTTTAAATGATGCGAAAATGCCTGTTATTACAAACGTAGATGCAACAGAAACTTTGAAAGCTGATGATTTTAAATCAAAAATGCCTAAACAAATTTCTTCATCAGTATATTGGACTCAAACTATTCAAAAAATGGTTGAAGAAGGTGTTGATACTTTTGTTGAAATCGGACCTGGAAAAGTTCTTGCAGGTTTGAACAAAAAAATTGCTCCGGAAGCTACTGTGTATAACGTATTTGACAAAGCTTCTTTGGATGCAACTGTTACAGCATTAAAAGAACAAATGGCAAATGTTTAAATTTTTCACATTGTTGGGCAGTTATACTGTCCAACAATGTCTTATTTTAGAAATATTACTTAATAATTTTGCTCTTTGTTTTTCAAGCGCAGCCATATCTTCTTTCAATAATTTTATAGCTCCTGCCGGTGTATTTCCGTCAAGTGTAACTGCTAAAATATCACCAATTGATTTTTCAATTTCTTTTACTTGCGCTACACTATCATCAATCTTAGATATTGTACTTTTACTAAATCTTGGTACCCCACTGTATTCCGCTAATGGAACCAAATTTGGTCGACTTTTTAAAGCTTCTTTCAGACTTGAATAAACAGTTCTTGCAACTTTACCAGTTGCTACTGGAATTGATGCCATAATAATCTCCTTTACTTAAACTTACTATATACTTATAATATTCCCTTGTTTATATAAAGTATTTTTATAACATAGAATTGCTCTTTTATTAAGCAATGTTATATGATTATTAAAATAATAAATAGTTTAAATTTGAAACATTTGTGTTAGAATAGCTTTAGGGAGTTAAATTTTATAAAAGTATTGAATAATAGTGTGTTGAGGGATTACCTCAACAAAAATTTGAAATAAGGAGAAAATTAATGACAGAAAGAAAAATTGCACTTATTACAGGTGGTTCTCGTGGTATTGGTTTGGCTTGCGCTTTAGAATTAGCAAAAGCTGGATGCGATATTATTATCAATGATATTTGTGATGCAGAAAAAGCTCAACCGGCTATTGATGAAATCAAGGCTTGCGGTGTTAACGCTTGGTTCTACCAATTTGACGTTTCTAATTCTGAAGCTGTTCAAGAAGCTGTTGATAAAATGATTGCTGAACACGGTAAAATCGACGTATTATTAAACAACGCCGGTATCACAAAAGACGGTCTGTTCATTAGAATGGATATGGAACAATGGGAAAGAGTTATCAAGATTAACCTAACTTCTGCTTATTGTGTTACTCACGCTGTAATTAAGTACATGATGAAGGCTCGTCAAGGTTCTATCATCAACATGTCAAGCATAGTTGGTCGTCACGGTAACGCTGGTCAAGCTAACTACTCTGCTTCTAAAGCTGGTTTAATCGGTTTGACTCAAACTCTTGCTAAAGAATTCGGCGGTAGAAATATCAGAGTTAACGCAGTTTGCCCTGGATTCATCCAAACAGCTATGACAGCTGAACTTCCTAACATCGATGAATACTTGAAAGCTATTCCGATGAAAAGACTTGGTACTCCGGAAGATATCGCTAAAGTTGTTAAATTCTTAGCGCTTGATACTGAATACGTAACTGGTCAAGCTATCGAAGTTGCCGGCGGTTTAATGATATAGGTACTACGTACGTAGACATTTGGTCGGATGACATTTTGTAAGATTACTAGATTATTTTATGACTACTGGTCATCCTCAAAGTGAAACTACAAGGTATGTGTCAGAGAAACGCACGTAGACATTTGGTCGGATGACATTTTGTAAGATTACTAGATTATTTTATGACTACTGGTCATCCTCAAAGTGAAACTACAAGAAACGTAGGGTGGGGAAAACGTAAGTGTCCCCACCTTATTATTCTTAATCCTGTATAAATAAATTAAAAGAAGTGGGAATCGCTTTCGCT
>CAKVIN010000007.1 GCA_934754425.1 uncultured Candidatus Melainabacteria bacterium
CAACATTCTTTTTAGTCTTAGTTGTCATTTTGAATCTCCTTTTTTTAGTACGGCTATAACAATATTGCAACACAAATGAAAATTATTGTCAACGCTAGTATACATAGGGTTTTAAGGGATAAAGAATATATAAATCCGCCACAATCCGCATGCCAAAAAGTTTTTAGCGAGTGTAAATTTTACACTCGCTAAAAAACTTTATAAATTCTTTATATTTTTTTGATGTTTAGTTGTTCTGAGGTTTTGTGTGTAGTTGAAAGTGGAAAGTTGTTTAAAAACAATTTGTAGTTGCAACTATAAGTTTGGCGCATTCTTTCACATATAAATGTGCCACGTCGTTGCGAGAAAATCTGTGATTTTCGTGGCAATCCGGAAGTAGGCATCAAAATAGTATATCTTATGACTGGATTGCTTCGCTCCCGTTCGCAATGACGTGGCACTATTGATGTCAAGCATTGAAGGTGACGTGTAGATGTTAAGCAAGCTGGTAAGTACAACAACTAACCATTTTAAAACAACTTTCCACTTTCAATTTTCAACTTTTAATTAAATTAAAGTCCAAAAGCTTTTCTAAACTTAGAGCTATCGTAATTAAATTCTTGTCCGTTTTGTTCGTCTGCCTTTTGAACTTCATCAAAAGTTTTTACTTGAGATTGTAATTCAGTATTTGCTTCGTTTATTGCATCAACATCCCAAGTACCTGCTGCTTCGATATAAGGTTGAATTGTATTTACATATTGTTCTGCTAAAGTTGCAACACCTTCGCCAATTTTACCGATAGAATTTGTATATTCTGCTAAAGAACTTAAATCTCCACCAATTTTACCGATAGAAGCGGTTAATGATTGAAGGTTTTTAGCTCCGCCTTGAATTCTTGTTCCACCGGCAGAAATTCTTTGATTTCCGTCAATTATTAATTTTGCACCTTGACCTCCGGAGCCAACAGCAGAAAACACATTTGAATTGATTGCTTCACCGGCTTTTACTTCGGCATTACCGGTTGGAACATCAATACCGCCTTGCGTAGTTAATCTTGTAGAATCAGCCCCTATAACAGTACCTTTTTGGATGAATTGTTGAAGTTCACCAATTCCTTCTGTAATTTTCTTTGTTGATTCTGTGATTAATTCGGAAATATTGTTAATATTTGCTTCAACAATAGCGTTTTGTTCTGCAATAACACTTTGTACATCTTGCATATTAGCGACTAAACCATCAATTACACTAGCTGCTGCGCTTATTGTTTCAAGTGCTTGGTCACGTTTTTCAGGGTCTTTTAAATCTTCTTTTGCTTGATCAATTTTGTCTAATTGTTCTTGAATTTGTTCTTGAATCTTAGCAAAATCACCATTATTGCCAAGTTTTTCGATTGCTGCTAATGCATCGTTTATGCTGGCAGTATTATCACTAATGCTGCTAACCATTTTTTCAACAGAAGCTTGAATTTCTTGTGCTTTTTTTTCTGCAGCCTTTTCATTTTTATCTATTGCATCAGAATTCTTTTTAACTTCTTTATTCGCTTGAGCGTTTTGATTGTTTGAGAAAGAAATAGCTCCAAGAAGTCCGTCTAAGACATTTTTTAAACCATTTACTTTTTGTTCAGATGAATTATCATTAGAAGCAACTTCTTCTGTACCAGCAATTGCATTATTAAACCAAGCTATATCATCATAAGATGAACCTTTTTTACTTCCATCAACAGATGTTGAGTTATTTTTTTGAATCTGCTCAATTTGTTTAAGAACATTATTTAATTCTGTATTGTTAAATAACGGTGCCATCTTATTGCTTCCTATTTATTCCATCTTATATATATAAAGTATAGAAAAAATAGCTAATTTCATAGGTTTAGAAATTGTTTACAAAAATTTACATTAAGTACAATTTATTATGCAAAAAAGTAGCCACCGAGCTTATAGACTATTAATCAGTGATATTGTACAAATATAATAAGGAATACGAGGTTGAAAAAGAGGGCTAATAATTTGTTGAAAAATTTTACAGAAAGAGAAATTGACGTACTTCATTTGTTATTATTAGGTTTGAACAATAAAGAGATTTCTGAAAAACTATTTATCTCCAATCACACTACAAAAGTTCATGTTGCCTCTATTTACAAAAAGCTTGGGGTATCAAATCGAGTCCAAGCTGCTGTAAAAAGTCTTATATTAGGTGCAGACAAAATTTTTAATTTTAAACTTTTTTAAGCATAAAGGCACTCTCAATTATATTAAGAGTGCCTTTATATTTTATTTCTATCTATCAATTATTATTCAATAGATTTTTTGTTTGGAATTCTCATTGCATAGAATGAACGTATAACAAACAAAAATGCTACAATCAAAAGAATTCCGCCTGCAATTTTAGCGTGTTCTTTAAATGTAGGATTAATAGCAATTTCCATTGCTAATAAACCAAATAAAGTTGTGAACTTAATAATTGGGTTCATTGCAACAGAAGATGTATCTTTGAATGGGTCACCGACTGTATCGCCAACTACTGTCGCAGCATGAAGTTCGGTACCTTTTTCATCCATATCAACTTCTACGATTTTCTTTGCATTATCCCAGCAACCGCCTGCGTTAGCCATAAATACAGCTTGGAATAAGCCAAATACGGCAATTGCGATTAGGTAGCTTACAAAGAATGATACTGGAGCGACATCTTCGCCTACCGGTGCTGACAAACAAGCAAGGGCAAGAGCAAAACCAAATAGTGCGATAAAGATATTGTACATACCTTTTTGTGCGTATTGGGTACAAATTTTAACAACTTCTTTAGAGTTTGAAAGATTTGCACATTTATCGTCAGCTTCGCCAAGTTTAATGTTGTTCTTGATGTATTCAGTAGCAGAATAAGCACCTGTTGTAACAGCTTGCATTGAAGCACCTGAGAACCAGTAAATAACTGCACCACCGGCAATAAATCCTAGCAATGTGTAAGGATTTAGCAAGTTCAGAATCATTTCAGGTTGAATACCCAATGTTTCTTTGATTACCAAAATCAATGAGAAAATCATTGTTGTAGCACCAACTACTGCTGTACCGATAAGAACCGGTTTAGAAGTAGCTTTAAATGTATTACCTGCACCATCGTTTTCTTCCAAATATTTTTTAGCGTTTTCAAAATCTGGTTTGAAGCCGTAATATTTTTCGATACCTTCTGCTGCGTTAGGAATTTCTTCTATCAAAGATAATTCATAAACAGATTGAGCGTTGTCTGTAACAGGTCCATAACTGTCAACTGCAATTGTTACAGGTCCCATACCTAAGAAACCGAATGCAACAAGACCAAATGCAAATACAGATGGATAAATCATTACTTCGTTTGGAATGTATTGGCTTGCAAAATAAGCTAATCCCATTAGTAGAACAACGATTGCGCCAATCCAGAAACCGGAAAAGTTTCCTGAAACAATGCCGGAAAGGATTGTTAGAGATGCGCCGCCTTCTTTAGAAGCTACAACAACTTCGTGAGTGTGCTTAGCTTTAGGGCTGGTAAATACTTTAGTTGCTTCTGGAATAAGAGCAGCACCTAATGTACCACAAGAAATTATGATAGATAAAACTAACCATAAATTTTCGCCCATGTCTTTTAGCAAGAAATTACTTACACAGAATGTCATTATGATTGATAAAATTGAAGTTATCCAAACAAGACTTGTTAGAGGTGCTTCAAAATCGAATTTCTTGGCATTAGCCATAAATGCTTTTGTAATTCCGCCATTAATCCAGTATGCAACTACTGATGTGATAATCATTAAGAATCTCATAGTGAATATCCAAGCGAGCAATTGTACTTGGTAGTCTTTGAATACACCAAGAAGGATAAAACTAACAAGAGCAACACCTGTTACACCGTAAGTTTCAAAACCGTCAGCTGTAGGTCCGATAGAATCTCCTGCGTTATCACCGGTACAATCTGCGATAACTCCAGGGTTGCGAGGGTCATCTTCTTTGATGCCGAATTGTATTTTCATCAAGTCAGAACCGATATCTGCAATTTTTGTAAAAATACCGCCGGCAACACGAAGTGCTGATGCTCCAAGTGATTCACCGATAGCAAAACCGATAAAGCAAGCACCTGCAAGTTCTCCTGGGACAAATAATAGAATTACAAGCATCATGATTAATTCAATTGATACAAGTAAAACACCAATGCTCATTCCGGCTTTAAGAGGAATATTTAAAATATTTAAAGGATTTCCTTTTAGTGCAGTAAAAGCAGTTCTTGAGTTTGCAAGAGTATTCATTCTGATACCAAACCAAGCAACAAGGTATGAGCCTAAAATACCTAAAATAGACCATCCTAAAATTATTAGAACGGATTTTAATGGCATTTCTTGAAGGTACCAAAAATAAAATGCGATACATAAACCAATTAAAACTTCTAATGCAACAAGAAATTTCCCTTGTTGAACTAAATAAGTTTTACATGTTTCAAAAATTGTGTTGCCAACAGAGTTCATAGCTTCGTGAACATCAACTTTTTTAACTTCTCTGAACATCCATAGCCCAAATAAGACACCTAAAACAGAAACCCCTAAGCCAATCAATAATAGAGTGTAACTTAGAGGGTTTTCAAGTTTAATATTTGGTACTACAAGAGAAGCTTCTCCTGCAAAAGCAGGAACAATCATTGTTAGCAACATTGCAAACAATGATAATGTTTGTTTTTTTAACATAACTCTCTCCTTCTTAATGTAGACTCTTGTAAAACACTAATAATGACATTATATATAATTTTAACATATTTTACAATAGTTATGGGCTATTTGAATGAGAGTTTAATGTTTTGATTTTATTGGATTTTTAGCTTACTCCTTGAGCACCAGAAACAATTTCAACAAGCTCTTGTGTGATAGCAGATTGACGAGCTTTGTTATAATCAATTGTTAGAGTATTAATCATTTCTTCTGCGTTATTAGAAGCTGCAGACATTGCTGTCATACGTGCAGCCAGTTCACTTGCATTTGCTTCAAGTAATGCTTGGAAAATCGAATTTGTAATATACATAGGAACAAGTTGTTGTAAAACAGAATGAACTGATGGTTCAAATTCCATAACCGGATCAATTTCATGGTTTTCTGCTTTTTCAATTTTTACTGGTAGAACATCCCAAGATACAACACTATATGACATCATATTATTAAAATGAGTTGTGATAATGTCTATTTTATCAATTTTTCCGGCTACAAAATCTTCAGCAATATCTTCAGCAATAAGACTAGCACCTGTTGCTGTCGGCTCATTTGCAACGCTTAAGTAACTTTTTGCAAGTTCAAAATTTCCACTTCTATGTTTGAAAGCAGAAACAGCTTTTTGTCCTACCGGATAAATTATTGTCTTAATACCATTTGCATCATTTTCTTTTATTCTTACTAAAGTTGATTTAATTACATTGGCATTATATGCACCAGCCAAACCTTTATTTGAGGTTATAACAAGTAGCCCTTCTGTTTTTACCTCTCTTTTTTCTAATAATGCAGGATAATTATCCAAAGCTTTTTCTATTTTTAAACCGGAAGTTGAATATTCACCCACGGTTGCAAGCATTTTACGGAATAAAAATAACAACTCATCAGAAAAAGGTCTTGCTGCTTTTACTGTATTTTCAGCTTTTTTTACTTTTGCAGCTGCAACCATTTTCATTGCTTTAGTAATTTTTTTTGTGTTTTGAACACTGGATATTCTGCTTTTTATATCTTTCAAGTTTGGCATAATTCGTCCTTTGTATATTAAAAAAATTAGGTAAAAATGAACCTGTTTTATTATTTATATTTATATCTACCCTCATTTATTATGAGGGTAGATACTATTGAATTTTATTTATAATGTTTTAGCGTAAGCTTCCAATTGGCTCTTCAAAGCTTTTATATCATCATCTGATAATTTACTTCCTTCATTTAACTGTTTGCTTAATTCAGGCATATTAGCTTCAAAGAATTCAAACCAACCTGTTTTGAATGCATTGATTTCTTTGTTATCAATTTCATCCAAGAAACCTTCGTTAGCTGCAAACAAGATAGATACTTGTTGTGCAACTGTAAGTGGTTTATATTGAGGTTGTTTTAGAACTTCCGTTAATTTTTGACCTCTTAGAAGTTGTTTCTTTGTCGCAGCATCTAAGTCAGAAGCAAATTGAGCAAAAGCTTCTAATTCTCTAAATTGAGCCAAGTCTAAACGCAATTTACCTGCAACTTGTTTAATACCTTTAGTTTGAGCTGCGCCACCAACACGTGATACAGAAATACCGGCATTGATAGCAGGTCTTACACCAGAGTTAAATAATGATGATTCCAAGAATATCTGACCGTCTGTAATAGAAATTACGTTAGTCGGAATATACGCAGAAACGTCACCGGCTTGTGTTTCAATAATAGGAAGTGCTGTAATACTACCACCACCGAGTTCATCAGAAAGTTTAACAGCTCTTTCCAATAATCTTGAGTGAAGATAGAAAACATCTCCAGGGTATGCTTCACGTCCTGGTGGTCTTTTAAGAAGCAAGCTCATTGCACGATAAGCCTGAGCGTGTTTTGTTAAATCATCATATACGATAAGAACGTGTTTGCCTTGTTCCATGAATTCTTCTGCAATAGCAACACCGGCAAATGGTGCAATATATTGTAAAGGAGCTGGTTCATTTGCTGTTGCTGATACAATGATTGAATAATCCATTGCACCGTGTTTTTCAAGAGTTTTTGCTAATTGTGCAACAGTTGAAGCTTTTTGACCAACCGCAACATAAATACAAATAACATCTCCACCTTTTTGGTTCAAAATTGTATCAATAGCGATAGCAGTTTTACCTGTTTGTCTGTCACCGATAATCAATTCTCTTTGACCTCTACCAATTGGGGTAAGAGCATCAATTGCTGTCAAACCTGTTTGTAAAGGTTGATGAACAGATTTTCTTGCAACAATCCCAGGAGCAACTCTTTCTATTGGACGAGTTTTGTCAGTAATAATATCACCTTTACCATCAATTGGTTTACCTGTCGGGTTAACGATTCTTCCTATTAAAGCATCCCCAACCGGTACAGATGCAATTCTTCCGGTTGTTTTAACTGTCATACCTTCTTTAATATGAACGTATTCACCAAGAATTACTACACCAACATTATCTTCTTCTAAGTTTAACGTGATTCCGAGCGTTCCTTTTCCGTCTTCAAATTCAACAAGCTCGTTAGACATTACGTTTCTTAAACCGTAAATTCTAGCAATACCGTCACCTACTTCAAGTACGCTACCGATATTTGATACTTCGGCTTTAGCTTCGTAATTTCTAATATTCTCTTTTAATATAGAGCTTATTTCATCAGGATTAATTACTGCCATTTTTTACCCTTTCTCATATATTATAAAAATTAATTATACTTTCGTTATTTGTTTTTTTAAGTTTTCTAATCTGTGTTTAATACTGTTATCTACAACCGTTTCATCAATGTTAAACACCAGACCACCTATAATACTTGAATCGACATTCCAAGTAGGATAGATTTCTTTTTGTAATTTTTGAGCAAGTTGTTCTCTTATATAATTTTTCTTGCCTTCATCCAACTCTATTGCAGAAGTTATTTCTACTCTTTTAATATTTTTGAATTCTTCTAATTCTTTTCTGAATTCTTCAACAATTGCATCTATAATACAAAGTCTGTTTTTTAAATTTAAACTTATCAAAAAATCATAAACAATAGGCATTAAACGAGTTTTGAAGATTTTTTCTAATACAACTTGTTTTTCTTCTTGAGAAACAGAAGGATTTGCAAGAACTTCAGACAAATCTTTTGACTCAGAAATTATCAAACTGATTTCTCTTAAATCATCAAGAATATCTTCTTTAGAAATACCATCATTCTCTTGAGCAAGCTCCATCAAAGCTTTTGCCCATCTTTTTGCTATCAATTCTGAATCTTTAAATTTTATGTTACTACCCATTAAATATTTACTCCATCTAATGCGTTAATGCTATCATTAATCAATTTATCGTGTAATAAAGGATTGTTTCTAAGCTCATTTACGATATGATTTCTGGCTACTTCTATAGAAGCTTCTGAAGCCCTTGATAGAATGTCATTTTTTATTAATTGTGATTTGTTTTCAACGCTTTTTTGTGCATTATTTTTAATATTATCAACATTAACTTGTGCATCTTCTAAGATTTTATCACCGACAAGTTTTGCGTTTTCTTCTGATTTTTTTAGTATATCACTAATTTCATCAGCAACATGCGCAAAAGAATCTTCAATTTTCTTTAAATCCGTTTCCGATTCCGCTTTAGCAGTTTTAGAATCTTCTATATTGTTTGCAACATCATTTTTTGCAGCTTCCAATTTTCCTGCAACATCTATATGATTGCAAAGCCAAATAATTATGCCTAAAAATATTGCAAAATTGAAAAGATTTGTTCTACCTATAAAATTGAAAACTTCACTTATACTAACCATTTCTCACTCCGTTATTGATAGAGAATTCTATTCACTGTATCGTTGTCAAAACCTTGAACTTCGCTTCTGTAACCAATCATTTTTTCTACAATATCATTGGCTAAATCAGTCATTCTACCTTTTAAAGCTTCTTTTGTTTCATTAGAAACATTGTTGAGATTAGAATAAGCTTGATTTAATTCTCCGTTAGCTTCGTTTTGAGCGTTATCAAGGATTTCATTTTTTTGTGCTTTAAAATCATTAATAGATTTTGTGTATAAACCACGAGCATCATCTCTTGCAGTTTTAAGCTTTGCTTCTTTATTTTTAGAAATAGCTTCTGCTTTTTTATGATTAATATCAGCTGCAGAAAGATTGTCATCTATAAAATTCTTTCTTTCTGAAACGATTTTGCGCATAGGTTCATAAAGAATTTTGTTCATTAAGAACACAAAAACTAAAAATGATACTATTGTTGCTAAAAATGTTGCATTAAATTCCATGTTTCTTTACCAAGTTTTTTGTTGTTATATTCTAGATTAGCCCCTACTCTTTTTATTATACTTACAAGTTGGTCGTTTTGCTTACAGTCTTGTAAGTAAAGTATAAAACTCTCCCTATAAGTGAGGGAAAGTTCCATACTTATAGTTTTTATTAAACAGCTGACCCAATGTCTACGTGCGTTCTTGGAATTACTTTTCCTTTGTATTCTCACTAATGAGGCGAAGCCTGTAGTCCAAATACTAATTTGTAGTTTCCACCAAGTAGCCGACAGTTGTGTCCAAGTACGCTTTTCTAGTAGGTTTTACTTTGAGGCGAAGCCTGTAGCTTTAATACTAGCTAGTCGTTTCCACCAAGTAGCCGACCCAATGTCTACGTACGTTCTATCTGCTACTATCTAGTAGTCTCACCAATGAGGCGGAGCCTGTAGTCCAAATACTAGTTTGTAGTTTCCACCAGGTAGCCGACCCAATGTCTACGTACGTAGTACCTAGCCCATCATGCCAGAAAGTTTCATAGCGATAACAAGAGCGTAGATAGCACAAGCTTCTGCAAGAGCGGCACCTACTAAGAAGAACCCAACAGCTTTACCAGCGATTTCCGGTTGGCGAGAGATTGCATCCATCAAACCTTTTGTAGCAACCCCGATACCAAGACCGGCACCGATTGCACCAAAACCCATTGCTATACCTGCACCTAACTGTGCTAAATCAGAAATAGTTTTTACATCTTCCATTTTTCTCTCCTTCTTTTAGATTATATATCTTTTTAAATTTTATTATTCTTCTGTGTTAACAGCAGTAGCGATGTATACTGTTGTCAACATAGTGAATACAAGAGCTTGAACGCAAGCTACAAGTATTTCAAAAAACATTATCGGTAAGGGTAGTCCCCAAGCAAAAAGCCCGATTAGAGCTGTGATTAGGATTTCACCTGCCAGTATGTTTCCAAATAAACGTAGAGCCAGTGTTAGAGGTCTTGTGAATAATTCTAAGATTTCTACTAACATGGATATTATTCCAACAAAAGAAAATTCGTGTAGTAGGAATTTTCCTTTCTTTTGTATTAAACCAGCTACAACGTAATAGACCAGTACAATAACAGCAAGTCCTGCTGTCAAGTTGATATCATTTGTAGGCGAAGCTAATTCACCTTGTTTAAGTTCAAGTACTTTGAACGGAAGTTGTCCCATTAAATTTGCTGTCACTATAAACAAGAATAATGAAGCAATGAGTGGGAAGTGCTTTTCTCCATCTTTGTGAATCATTCCGTTAACAAGGTTTGAAAAATATCCCAGAATACTTTCTAGTAATAATTGAAGTTTTGTTGGGAAAATAGTTAGCTTACGAGTTGCAATAAATGATACAATAATCAAAAATGCCATTGCAGCCCACATAGTAATCAACGTATCCATATTAAAAGCCATTGTGTGTCCGGCAATAACTTTATTTACAATCCAATGTCCTTCGCTCATTGAATACCTCTCTCTTTTGAGATGATATTAGCACAAAAACAAAAGTAGTGCAACGGATTTTTATTTTTTTATTAAATTATTTTAGTAGCAATTCTAGCGAGTAGATATCCAATAACCGAACCTCCCGGAATTGGTGTAAACGTACCGATAAGAGCGGCAAGTGACGGTACTTCTTCTTTAGTTATTTTGGTTTTCTTAAAAATACTGCCAGTTATTGTCGGGATTGTAGAATATCCATCTTTTTGTGCCAATCTTTTACCTATTTGGTAATTATTTGTAAGTTGACTTTTTATGCTTTTAACTCCGCCAGTCATTAACCGATATTCGCCAAGACATTTTTCAGTACCTTTAACAAAAAAACTTGTATTCATAATTAAATCCCCAAAATCTCACTTTTCATATTTATAAAGTATTTTGAGGATTAAAAATTGCTATAAATTTATAATTTATTAAAAAGTATTACAAAAATATTTTGATTTTTGATTTAATCAAATCTAATTTCTGTATTTTGTGTATTAGTGACTTCTGAATCAGTTTCATAGTATTCTTGAGAAAGTTGTGTTTCAGAAACATTGGCATCCACAAGAGATTTTAAAACTTTGATATAATCCAGACATTTTTTACCTTTTATACCTACTGTTTCCATTTGAATTTCTCCATTAGGTAATAATTTTATTTTCAATTTTTTAGACATTTTAACTCCTTAATCCACGTTTACGGTAATAACGATTGTGTTATCATCTTGAATTTCTTCATTTTCGATTTCCATGTTGTTATTTTTCAAATTTTCGACAATTTGATTATAACTTTGTTCTTGAACATTAATAGTATATTCAGCTCCAATGCTGTTAATTTCGGATTCAGGATTAGAACCTTTTGCATATTCTATTATTAATGAGTATGGAGAACTTTCGTTAGCTTTTTCAAAAGTTAATTCATAATCTCCGCTAACTCCTCTGATTTGTCCAAATTCGTTTTCTCTAAGGTTATTTATGCCGTGTTCTGATAAAGTTTTCATCAAAACATCTTTATCCGCAAACGGTGTTTCTATTTTCTTTTTCAAAAAATGTTTTTCAGTGATAACGTGTTTTTCTTCGCAATCAACTTCTATACTTTGTTCTATAGGAATTATGATATCTTCTACAAACTCTGAATCTGGGATATAATCTTTGCTTAAACTAAGTGCTTCATTTTCGCTACTTACCCCAGATATCATTCCAGCTCCACCAATAAGAACTGAGCCCATAAGCCAAGCTAGTGCGTAAGGTAAGGCAATAACAGTACAAGACATGGTGTCCTCCTTCTTAAAAATCTAATGTTCTTCCGCCTCTGCTGGCAGTTACATTTTCAGTATTATCTTCTTTTTTATATTCTTTTAAATTAGATGTTTTTGTTGCAGATACAGCTCTTATGTTAGCCCAATTTCTAAGCGCAAGTATTTGTTCTCGCTGAGTTGTTGAAAGTGGTACAGTTGTTTGAATATTTTTTATTAAATCTTCGAGTTTAAGTGGGCGATTTTCAAAAAACGCATCACATAAAGCTGACACGACAACTTGCTCTATTTCAGACCCGATGAAACCTTCTGTCATTTTTGCCAATTCTGTACAGATATTTTTAACTCCGACAATCTCACTTGCTACTTCTTTGTCTTTAAGTCGTTTTTCTAAATGTAGTTTAAATATTTCTTTTCTTTCTGCAAGTGTTGGTAAATCAACAAAAAATATTTCGTCAAAACGTCCTTTTCTTAATAATTCCGGAGGTAGATTGTTAATATTATTTGCTGTTGCAATTACAAAAACCGGAGATTCTTTTTCTTGCATCCAAGTTAAGAATTGTCCAAAAATTCTGGAAGAAACCCCGCTATCACCATTTGAACCTAAACCGCTCAAACCTTTTTCGATTTCATCAATCCAAAGTATGCAAGGTGCTACTGCTTCTGCGGTAGATAATGCTCTTCTCATATTTTCTTCGGAGCTTCCTACAAGACCGGAAAAAACTTTGCCGAAATCGAGTTTTAATAATGGTAATTGCCAAATAGTGCTCATTGCTTTTGCGGTTAAACTTTTACCGCATCCAGGAACCCCTGTGACTAAAACTCCTTTTGGAGCCGGAATACAATATTTTTTTGCTCTTTCTGACCAAGAATTATTTCTTTTAAGGAGCCAGTTTTTTAAGTTATCTAAGCCACCTATATCATTAATAGAATATTCTGAACGTATAAATTCAAGAATACCTGTTTTTTTGATGACTTGAACTTTTTCTTCCAGAATAGTTGATAAATCGTTTATATTAATTTTACCGTCATTAACCATTGCAAGAGCAAATGCACCTTCTGCTTCCTGCAAAGTCAGGCCTAAAGCAGCCTTGCATAACTTATCACTATCGTCATCTGATAAATTTGCTTCCACTCCGCTATTTTGTTTCAACATAGCATTAAATTTATCTTTGATTTCAGGTAATGTTGGTAAAGGAAAATCAAAAATAGTAATTTCTTTTTGGAGAGATTCCGGTATTAATAAATCCGGAGCAATAAAGAATATAGTTTTTCTTACTGTTCCGAGTTTTAAATCAGGAATAATATCTCTAATTTTTCTAATTACATTGTAATCCGGAGTTCTGTTTTTAGGCCCAAAGTTTACGTTGAAATCATATAGAATAAAGACTGCATCTTTATCATATTTTCTAATAAATTCTAACATCTTACAAGGACAAGTTGTGTCAGAAATTGTTTTTGAAAGAGTATCATTATATAATCCGGCGGTTTGAGTCCAAGTGAAAACTTCTCTTGAATATTTTATTAGTTTTTCGTTTGTTACAACTGATTTGATATATTTTGTAACCCTATCTTCCTCAAATGTTGGAATATAAATCATTGGGAATCTAGCTCTGATTAAATTAGGTAATTTGTAAGCACACATAGTTTTTCCTTTTTTACCTTATTAATATCATTTATTAAATAAGATGTCATCATTTTAATAGTTGATATGAATCCTCGTATTAGAATAGTATTCACTATTAGCTTGACTTCTGGCGCTTATCCTTTGAATTCTGTTATCAAGTTCTGTGCTCGGGTTCTTTTGAGAAGCGAGCTTTAAGTATTTTATAGCGGCTTCCGTGTCACCAAATTTTTCATAAATATCGCCCATTCTATAAAGTGTTTCGTAATGCTCTGAATACCCTTTTTTATAGGCTTCTTTATAATTCTTTAGAGCTTTGTTTAAAAACTGTCTTTTGTAATAAAATTCTCCCAATCGATAATAAATTTCCGGCTTTGAAGAATCTATTCCTAACGCTATTTCAAAACAACTGCGAGCAAATTCATCTTGTCCAATTAAATCATAGAGTGCTCCTAGGCGTGTGCTGTAAAAAGTATTTTGCGGATTCTTTTTATGTAGCATCATATACAAATTGAGTGAAGCTGTAATATCTTTATTGAGTTCACCATTATAATTTTTTGTTGCGAGATTATAATAGAATCCGGCTTTTGAATCTAACTCTTCTTGTGAAAGTTTTGTATAGTCAATTGGAATTTGATATTCCAATCGCCCTTCTAAGTTAGCGTATGCAAAATTTGCCGATGCGTACATAATACATATTAAGAATAAAACTTTAATCAACTGGCGCATATAATTCATCTTTACATTACATAATAATATCTATTATATCAAATAATTTTTTAGTAGAATAAAATAAGTTTAGAACAAGGGGCTTTTATAACGGATGAAAGAATTTGTATGTCTGGCAATGTTTATAATACTTTCTACGCTTTTTGCAATAGCTATGATTGTTGTCGGATTTATTTGTCAATACAAAAATAAAACATTTATAAAAAATTCTACTTATGAATGTGGAATTGCCCCGACTACGGATGCAAGAATTCAATTTGATATTAGATATTTTAATTATGCAATTATGTTTTTAATATTTGATATAGAAACAATTTTTCTTTATCCGTTTGCGGTTTTTGTTAATGAATTAGGATTGTTTGCAATAGTCGAAGCGTTTGTTTTTGTTGGCTTACTTTTATTTGGATTAATTTATGCAATCAATAAAAGAATTTTGAGGTGGAGTTAAAGCGGTATGGAATCATTCAAAGATATTGAAACAAAAATTCCGGGGGTGATTGTTACTTCTGTAGACTATGTCCTCAACTGGAGTCGAGCTAATTCTCTTTGGCCACTTACTTTTGCGACATCTTGTTGTGGTATTGAAATGATGCAAACGGTTGCTTCTGATAACGATATTGCACGTTTTGGTTCAGAAGTTTTTCGAGGTTCTCCAAGACAAGCAGACTTGTTAATCTGCGCCGGTACAATTACTTATAAAATGGCACCGGTTTTACAAAGATTGTATGAACAAATGGCAGAGCCTAAGTATGTGATTGCAATGGGAGCTTGTACTTGTGGCGGTGGAATGTTTGCAGAAACATCTTATTCTGTAGTAAACGGAATTGATAAAATAATTCCTGTCGATATATATTTGCCGATGTGCCCACCTAGACCGGAAGCTCTTTTGGATGCAATCAGAAAATTACAAAATAAAATTAAGCAAGAGTCTATTTTATCAAGAAAAGAATTTATTAAATCGCATAAACTTGCAACACTTGATAAAAATGGATTTCCAATAAATGAGGTGTCTAATGAATTTTAATAAGTTTTTAGAAATCTTTGCAGATTGCGAATTTTTGAATGATAGAATTCTGATAAAATCAAGATTAAATGAGGCGATAAAATTCGTAAAAGAAAATTATCATTATGATATTTTGAAAGAAATTATAGCTATACATAATCCTGATAATAAGATAGAACTTAATTATCACTTGTATTCTACTATTGATGAAGAAAATTTGTATATAACATTTTTTACACAAGAATCTGTTGAAAGTGTCGTAGATTTATTTCCTTCGGCTGTTGCTGATGAGAATGAAATTTATGACTTATTCGGGGTAAAATTTTTGAATCATGAAGGTTTGAAAAGACTTTATATGCCGGAAAACTGGGAAGGACATCCTTTGAGAAAAGATTATAAAGATATGGGGTTGCAAGACGATGACAACAACGCTTAAGTTAAATCTTGGACCTCAACATCCTTCTACACACGGAGTTTTGCGCCTTGTATTAACTCTTGATGGAGAAAAAATCTTGGCTTGTGAACCTGATGTCGGTTATCTTCATCGGGGGATGGAAAAAATGGCGGAAAAACTGTCATATATTCAATATTTACCTATGGTCGACAGGATTGATTATCTTGCAGGATTTTTCTATTCGGAATTGTTTTGCAGAATTGTAGAAAACGCTTATGAAATTGAATTATCAAATAGAGTAAAAGCTATTCGAGTTTTGTTATTAGAATTAAACAGAATTTCTTCTCACCTTCTTTGGGTTGGTGCGTTTCTTATGGATTTAGGGGCAACCTCTCCATTTTTCTATGCGTTTAGAGAACGTGAGATGATATTGAGATATTTCGAAAAACTCACAGGACAAAGAATGATGTACAATTATTTTGTCTTTGGCGGAGTTAGACGTGATATTGATTATTTGGAAGATGTAGAAGAAATTTTGAATATTCTTCCTGAAAAACTCAAAGATTACGAAAAACTTATAACCGAAAATCCTATTTTTATAAGAAGAACGGTTGAAAAAGGTGTTCTTGATATTCAAACAGCTCTAGATTATGCAATTACAGGTGTAAATCTTCGAGCAAGCGGAATATGTATGGATAACAGATTGCAAGATAATTTATATAGAGGTTTTGACATTGGTGTTGTCGTGAGAGATGAAAAGGATTCAATGGCACGATATAAAGCGAGAATTGATGAGATTAGAGAAAGTATAAAAATTATTCGCCAAGCGTTAGAAGTCATTAAATCAAATCCTGACTTAGAACAAAAATTAATTAATCCGATAAATTTAAAATTGCCGGAGGGTGATTATCATTCTGAAATTGAAGCTCCAAGAGGTTTGGCAGGATGTTATATACGCTCTCTCGGTAAAAATGAACCTTATCGCTTGAAATGGAGAACCGGTTCTTATTATTCCGTAAATCTTTTACGCAAACTTCTTGTTGGGGAATATTTGAATGATGCGATTGCTATTGCAGGATCTCTGGATATTATTTTGCCGGAGGTGGATAAATAGATGAACTATATTTATTTTTTGTATATAGAATTTTTGAAAGAACATAATATTCCACAGCTTTTTGGTGATATTACATTTTATGTAATACCTTTTTGTGTGATTGCAATTGCGTTGATTTTTGTTGTTTTATTTCTTGTGCTTACTGAAAGAAAACTTTTGGGATTTTTTACACAAAGAAAAGGCCCGAATAGAGTTGGATTTTGGGGTGTTTTACAAACAATAGCAGACGCTTTTAAACTTTTGTGCAAGGAAAATATTACCCCTGATAAATCTGATAAATTTTTATTTAATCTGGCTCCAATACTTGTTTTTATTCCAATGTTCGCTGGATTAGGCATTTTACCATACAGTTCTGAATTTACATTTGTAAATACAAGTACAAATGTAATTTTGTATCTAATTTTAGCGGCATTTCCTGTTGTTAGTGTATTTTTAGCAGGTTGGTCAAGTAACAATAAATATTCTCTTTTGGGTGCCGCAAGAAGTATTGCACAAGTTTTAAGCTACGAATTACCAATTACATTTGTAATACTTTCTATTGTAGTTTTGGCTTCTTCAATGAATTTAACCGGTATTACGCTTGCACAAACTTCTAAATTCGGTTTATTTGGCTGGTTTATTTTCCCTTGTTTATTAGGCTTTTTAATCCTGTTTATAAGTATTTTGGCAGAATTAAATCGCTGTCCGTTCGATTTACCGGAAGCTGAAAGTGAATTGATTTGCGGATACAATACGGAATATTCTGGCATGAGGTTTGCAATGTTTTATTTGAGTGAGTATTCTATGATGTTTGCAAACGCAATATTTATATCTGTTTTATTCTTGGGCGGATATTTATCACCTTTTGGGAAATATCTTTTTAGTTCGTCATTTTTAATTTATTTTGAACAAGCATTTTGGCTTTTCTTGAAAGCTTTTGGACTAATATTTATTATGATTTGGATAAGAGCAACTTTCCCAAGATTAGCTTCTTTTGATTTAATGAAATTTTCTTGGGCATTCTTGCTTCCGTTATCAATTCTGAATTTATTTATTGTAGTTTTAATCAAATATTGTTTTTGCGGAGGTGTGTAAATGAAATTTTTATTAAAAGTTTTTACCTCAATAAAAGCATTATTTGATGGAATGTTTGTTGTTTTTAAACATTTGTTTAAAAAGCCTGTAACATTAGAATATCCGGAAATAAAAAGGGAGCTAAATAATAATTTTCGTGGCAAACCTGTTGTAGAAGGTTGTATTGGTTGCGGTATGTGTACAAAAGTTTGTCCTACCGGTGCAATAAGTTATGAAAGAGATGAGCAAGGAAAAATTTGTTCTTATAAAATTGATTTAAAAAAATGTATGTTTTGCGGCAATTGTGAATATTATTGTCCCAAAGGAGCAATAAAAATGTCAAAAGAATATGAACTTGCGACTGATAAAATTGAAGATTTAACTTTGTATTACAAAGGAGGATGTTGTGATAAATAATCCGATTATATTTTATTTGGCCTCTTTTTTTATAATAGTTTTTGCTTTTATAACTTTGTTTGCTAAAAATGTGATATATTCTTTGCTTTCAGCAGTTGTGGTATTCTTTTTTGGCGCATTGTTTTTTTATATGTTAGGTTCAGAATATAATGCAATTATTCAAGCCGCTGTTTATGGTTTAGCCGTTCCTATAATAATAGGAATTTCAATTATGTTTGCGCCAACAATTGGAAAAGTTCGAGAAAAAACATTTATTACTCCATACATAACACTTATGTGTGCAGCTATTTTTATATTGGCATTTGTTTATCTTGTTTTGATGTCATTGGCTATCATGCCGGACACATTCAGAGTAATGGATGTTTTTCAAGTTAATGCATTTGATACAATTAAATCTTTTGCTAAAGGTATTTTTAAAAACTATGTTTGGGCTTTTGAACTTGTATCATTGCTTCTTACGGTTGTAATTGCAGGTATTGGTTTATTGCAATCTGATAAAAGAATAAAGGAGCTAAGAAATAAATGATTGAAATAACGATGTATCATTATCTTTTTATAGGGCTTGTTTTATTCGTACTCGGTTTAGTGGGCTCAATATTTGTAAAAAATGTTATTAAAGTGTTAATCTCAATAGAAATGATGCTTATGGGGGTAAATATTAACTTTGTGACATTTGCAAGTTATTGCGATAATATAGAGTTTAACGGTTACATTATGGCGCTTTTTTATATAGGTTTGGGTGCTGTAGAATTAGCGGTTGCGCTTTACATTTTTTATTTGATGTATCAAAAAAAAGAGAGCGACAACATAGAAAAGTATACGGATTTGTAAGGCAAGAGGAGGAATATTAATTGTCGGACTTAATTTTAGATAATACGTATTTAATACTTTTGCTTCCGTTATGGATATTTTTAATCATAATGTGCGGCAGATTTTTTGCTGTTTATGTGAATAAAACTATTATTTATGTTTTAACTTTGTTTTCGTCTTTTGCAGGTATACTTTTATGTTCTGCAAGTCTTTTAAAACTTGATTATTCTTTAGAGCAAAGTTTTGATTTTATAAAAATAAACAATTTTTCAATTCCGTTTGGAATTTATATAGACAAAATTTCTCTTATAATTGCGCTTGTTCTTTTTCTTGTGAGCTTTTTAGTTCAAGCTTTTTCTATTAATTATATGAAGGACGAGGTTAAGCAGTATAGATTTTACGCATTTTTGAATATGTTTAATTTT
This sequence comes from uncultured Candidatus Melainabacteria bacterium, assembly GCA_934754425.1. GTDB lineage: Bacteria > Cyanobacteriota > Vampirovibrionia > Gastranaerophilales > Gastranaerophilaceae > CAG-196. Next base: position 19,246 of record CAKVIN010000007.1, read on the forward strand.
TCAATGGCAGGTTTATTATTCAGTCCAAATCTTTTTCAGATGTATTTTTTCTGGGAATTGGTCGGAGTAATGTCATATTTACTTATTGGATTTGATTACAAAAATCCTGTTAAATCAGATGCTTCAAAACGTGTATTTTTGATGAATAGAGTTGGTGATACTGCTCTTGTTGGCGGAATAATTACTACTTCGTATTTTATGTACAACTATAGTGGGAATTCTAATCTTGCGTCTTTAAATTTTGAAGATTTTAATTCAATATCTGCAATACTTTCAGCTTATACTTCAACTCCATTATTCTATATTATATGCGGATTATTTATAATTGGAGCAGCAGTGAAATCAGCTCAATTTCCATTTTATACGTGGTTACAAGATGCAATGGAAGCAAAGCTTCCGGTTAGCGCCTTATTGCATTCTGCAACAATGGTTGTAGCCGGTGCGTATCTTTTGATAAGAATGCTTCCGTTTTTCACATTAGAACAACCTTTGATGAATATTATTGCAGGATTAGGAATTTTAACCGCTCTTATTTGTTCAGTTTTAGCTTCTATAGAAATTCATCCTAAAAAAGTTTTAGCTTATTCAACATCAGCAAATTTAGGTTTGATATTTTTAGCAATTGGTTTTTTGAATATAAAAGCTGCTTTAATATTTCTTGTTGCTCATGCATTTATAAAATCAGCTTTATTTTTATCACTGGATGATATTAATCACTACGTGAATTATGTAACTTTTTTGCTGGGTGGTTTGAGTCTTTCCGGATTAATTTTTTCCGGTTTAATCTCTAAAGAATTGGTGTACGCAGCAACATCAAGCTGTCCGTTTGTTTCAATTTTATATTGTTTAGTGGCATTTTTCACTGCGTTTTATATTATGCGAATTGCGTTAGTTGTTATACAGGACAAAAAGCTTGTTAATACCGTAAATTTCAAAAAGTTTATACCAATCGGATTCTTATTTTTGTTAAATATAGTTTTTTACTTTTTTGTAAGAGGAAATGTTGAATATAAAATTGCAGAACCATTTTATTTAGCAATTTTAGGTTGGGCTGTTGTTTATATTCTTTATGTAAATAAATCGCTAACCAAATTTAGCGTAACTCCAAAAATGTTGGAAAATTTTTATAATAAAACTTTAGTAAAAATTTATGAAAAAATAGCGCAGGTTTCAGATTTTATAGAATTAAAAATTTTATCCAATTATAAGCCTGTAATGTTATTTGCAAAATGTTCTGTAAAAATTTCAGGCTGGATAGAAGAAAATATTATGAATAAATCCGTAAAAATAACTGTTAATTCAGCCAAAAAACTCTCCGAATGGGGAGTTAAACTACAAAGCAGAAATGTGCAGACTTATAATGCGTATGGTTTTATTCTGTTAACGGTTGTAATTACATTAATTATAATCGGATACACAATGATGTTCAATCAAATAAGTTAAGTTAAAGAAGATAAAGGAAAAATGATGAGTATATTTTTATCAATACCGTTTTTAATATTTATGCCGTTGGTGATTTCAATTCTTATTCTGTCACCGCTTTTTACTAAAAATGAAATCGTAGTAAGACGATTTGCCAAAAGTGTCTTTGGTTTTCATTTTCTGTATATGATTTTAATGCTTGCTTGTTATGATTCAGCAAACCCATATTTGAACGAAATTCATTTTTTTGGACAGGATTGGATTCAATCTTTAGGGATAAAATTTGTATTTAAAATTGATAATATTTCTATGATATTAACGACTTTGACATCGTTTGTATTTCTTCTGGCTTCTTTTGCTAGTAAATTCAATATCCGAGCAAACCACAAATTCTATTATTCTATGCTAATGCTTTTGGAATGCGCAATTTTAGGTATATTTACAGCCGGTGATATGTTTGTATTCTTCTTGTTCTGGGAATTAGAACTAATACCTGCATACTTTTTAATCGGAAATAAATGGCGTGGAAATGAAACAGATGATGAAGAAACACGAGCACATAATTCTGCCGTAAAATTTGTTTTATATACATTCTTTGGTAGTATGATAATGCTATTGGGAATACTTCTTTTGCATTATTACAATTTTATAACAACAGGGTTTTTATCTGCTGTATTTTCTGATATAAACGCTTCTCAAATACCGAATTTTATTCAAAATCTTATATCTGTATGTTTACTTATCGGCTTTGGTGTAAAACTTCCGATTGTTCCATTACACACTTGGTTGCCGGATGCACACACAAATGCTCCAACGCCTATAAGTATGGTTTTAGCGGGAATTTTGCTTAAAACAGGTGCGTATGGTATTTATAGATTTAATTATCAAACTCTAACAGATGCATTTATTACTATTGCGCCAATTTTGGCAGTTTTAGCTTTGATTAATATCATTTATACCGCTTTTGTTGCTTATAACCAAACGGATATCAAAAGAATTGTTGCGTATTCCAGTATTTCTAATATGGGTTTAGTTTTGCTTGGACTTTGCGCTATAAATAAAATCGGTCTTTCAGCTTCTGTATTCCATATGGTAGCGCACGCACTTGTAACTTGCGGTTTGTTTATGGTTGCTGGTGTGGTTTATTTGAGATGTAAAAACCGTGACATAAACACTTTATCCGGTATTGCAACTGTTATGCCAAGATTATTTGGTTTTGCAACGGTAATTGTATTGGCTTCAATTGGTATCCCAGCTTTTGCACCGTTTGTAAGTGAAATTTTAACAATTTTTGCTGCAATGAATGCAGATTTTTCTGACGTATTAAAATTAGTGTCAGTATTCTCGCTACCGCTACTTATCGTAAGTTCTTGTTATATGCTTAAATTTTTACACAAAGGATTTTTTGGAGAATTGCCTGAAGGGTACGAAAAAATTAATGATATAACAGTGCATGAATTTATTATTTTAGCAGCAGTTCTAGCAGGGCTTATTTTGTTTGGAATTTTCCCAAATGCGCTTTTAGGCATAATTGGATAATAAAAAGGACGTAGAAATTATGTTGAACGATATTTTTAATATATTATTACCACAAATTGTATTAGCAGGATTTATAATTTTACAATTAATATTGAGCATTGTAATTCATCCGAGAAAATACAAGTATTCCAGATTGGTTTCAACAATTGGTATAGTATTGAGCATAATTTTATTATCGACAGTTCAAACAGAGCCACAATATTTTGGTTTTCAAAATTCCATAATGTCTGATAGTTATACGCTACTTTTTGATTTTGTAATCTTAGTTTGCGGCTTTTTAGTTGCACTCCTTTCCAGAAATCATATAAGAACAATTAAACGGAATGCGTATACTTTTCACGCAATTCTTTTAGCAGGAATTTTTGGAGCAATGAATATTGTTTCTGCAAATGATTTTCTTACTTTATTTGTTTCTATTGAAATTTTAAGTTTTTCAACTTATTTCTTAATCGGTTCTGCAAAAGGATATTATTCAAAAGAAGCTGCTTTTAAATATCTTTTGACTTCTGCTATTTCTACAGGTGTATTTTTATTCGGAGTTTCATATTTATACGGAGTTACCGGTTCATTAAATCTATCAACAATACAAGAATTTATGGTAAGTCAAGATGCTTCTATAATGTATTCAATAGCTGCAATTATGATAGTGTTAGGTATTATTTCAAAATTAGCTGTTTTCCCTTTTGCAAATTGGATAATTGATGTTTACAAAGGTTGTGAAACATCTGTTCTTGCATTTTTATCAACAATACCAAAACTTGCTATTTTTGGAATTCTTTGCCGCTTATTAGTCTTTCCTCTGAGTAATAGCTTAGAATTAACTTTTGTAGTCGCAATAATTTCACTTATAACTGCATTGTGGGCGAATACTTATGCAATAAGAGAAAATAATGTTAAAGTGATTTTGGCTTGTTCTGCTGCTGCAAACTCTTCTTATGTATTGTTAGCTGCAAGTCTTGTTTCTGTATACAATTTGTCAACAGTTATATTTTATTTATTATGTTATGTGTTGATGAATATTTCAGCTTTTGCGTTCCTAAATATTTGTGGAAACAAACACGATATGGATGTAAAAAGTTTTCAGGGATTGTTTAATGCGAATCATGGTTTAACCGGTGCGTATGCTTTTTCTATAATTGCATTAGCCGGTTTTCCGCTAACATCAGGATTTATTGCAAAAATTTATTTGTTTACTGCAATTGCAAATTCTGGATTAATTTTTGCTCCATTTTTATTAGCGCTATTAATTCTTACTGTTGTTGCTTTATATTATTATTTGAAAATTTTGCTTCCACTTTTTGCAAAATGTGATAAAAATATTGAGGTTTTAAAATTGAATCCAGTATTTTCTCAAAAATTTGTTCTTGTAATAACTGCAATTATGACATTAATTATTGGTATTTATCCGGAAAAAATCATTGAATTATGTCGATATATTGCGTATAACATATGATACGAATTGTAAAATTTTCTATTAAATATATTGACAAAAAATCGTATTTCGTTTAATCTGCCGGTGTGTGTAAATGGAGGGTTTGTTTATGAGAGTTTCAACTGTCCAGTGTTATCAACCTATGCAAATGCGAAATCGAGCAAGAAAGAATGTTTCAGGAGTTGGTATTAAAGAAAATTATCCTCAAAGTGATGTGGTCACATTTAAAGCTAAGGATGTTATTAAAGGCATTGGTCTGGGAGCTGTTGTTGGTCTGGGGGCAATAACTTTATTGTCAGGAGGAACTGCAACACCGTTTGCCTATGGAATTTACACGGCATTAACTGCGGCAGCAGGTGGAGCGCTCGGTCAAGCGGTAGAGGATGCAAAAAAAGATAACAATTCTGATTCATCGTATTAGCATTTTGAACAAAAAAAGAATTGAATATAAATTCAGTTCTTTTTTTATGTTAAGATATAACAATAATTTGGAGATAAAAGATGTTTAGTACAGATATTATTTATGAAGTGGTTACTTTTGCAGTAGGTGATACAAAATCTGGCAGTAAAATGGGAAAATTGTTACTGAAAGACCCTAATAGTGGCGAAACATTGAATTGTATTTTGTGGGAAGAAGCTCTTAACAGAATGGATTCAAAGCTTTTTAGAAGCGGTAACCAACTTAGAATAGTATCAGGTTCATTTAACGAAAAATATAATAACTGCCTTGTTTCAGCTTTAGAACTTATAAAAGAGGCTAAAACCGGCTTGGATGAAAAAGAACGTGAAGCAGAATATAAGGCATTAGAAAGTTATATTGAAAGAATTAGTGATGAAAAATTAAGAACATTTGTTGCTGATATTTATGCAAAAAATAAAGATAAGATATTAATAATGCCGGCAGCAAAACTTATGCATCACAATTATATTGGTGGACTTATGGTTCATACTCTGGAATGTTTAAAATATGCAGAAGTTAATTTACAGACATTTTTTCAGAGAGTTAATCAAGATGAAGTTTTTGCAGCGTGCCTTTTGCATGATATTGGTAAAATCTTTGAATATACGATTAATACAGAATCAGGTTTAATTGATTATGATGAAAACTTTAGAAAAGAATGGATTTCGCATTCTCAATATGGTTTTTCTATTTGTATGACAGCAGGTTTTAAACGTGTAGCTAAAATGATTGCAGCGCATCACGCAAGAGCTGATTGGGGTGCTATTGTTGATTTGAATGAAAAAGACTTAGAACCTTATGTTTATTTAATTCATCATATTGATGATATGTCCGCTAAATTTGGGAAAACAAATGTGGCAATGCTTGAGTAGTATTATCTAAATAAAATTGGTACATTGATTTTTAAGCATAGAGTAAAAATTAGCTCTTTTTAGAAGAACGACGATACAATTAATTATAGCTTTCGGTCGTTGTTTCCGAAGAAAGGAGGGCGATTATGGAACAATTCAATTTGATGCTATTCTTAATCTTTTTGATTACTTTCATGATAAAAAATGATACCCACCAATTAAAGTAGGTATCATCTAGCTTTCTTAGAGCTAATCGGTAGTTTTGGCAGACTACCACTCTATGTTTTTATTTTACAATATATCGTTGATTTTTTCAAGATTAATAAAAAAATACTTGATATTTACTTTTGTTTTTGATTAAATGAAGACTGTGGCTAAAAATGTTTGTCACAGAACCTGTTTAGGGGTTGTATTTTGAAAATAGAATATGCCGATGTGATGGAATTGGTAGACGTGCCAGACTCAAAATCTGGTGTAGGCAACTACGTGCCGGTTCGACCCCGGCCATCGGCATTTTTATTTTACATTAGGCTATGTTATGAGAATACAAAGTATACAGAATTATCCTTGTTCGCAAGTTTGTCGTGCGAATGTTATAAATAATCAGAAAAAATTAACAGGAGATGTTGCAAAACCAAAGAAACCATTGTCAGATGGTTTGAGTACGTTTGGGGCTTGGTTTGGTTTTGGAGTTGGATTGGATTTAGTTTCAAGAAAATGTCAGTTTTTTAAATCTCCTATGAAAAATTCTCTTGTTATAAATGGACTAATCGCCTCTGGCGCCGGCTTGCTTGCATATATACACGATAAGAAGAATTCTTAAACAAAATATAATTTGTTTTAAATAAATGAAGAAATGTAACAATTTTGTAAGAAGATTAAAGTTTTTAAAAAATATGCCGTAATAATTTATATATAAATGCTATTTTGTAACAGGAAGTTTTTATGTCTATAAAAAAATCTCAATTTACGCAAGAACGATTGAATATAAAATTACCAAAGAATTCTTCTAAATCAAAAAAACAATCAGAGCTTAAAACAATAGGTAAGTCTGAATCGCAAAATGCAGAAGAAAAGCTTACTTTTGCTATTGATACAAATGCAGACATAATTATTTCGAATATTAATATTGCCTTAATGAATCCAGAATCTATGGGGGCAAAAATATTATTACAAACATTACAACCTACAATAACCGAGCCATTAAATGGTATAACTATTGGTAATACAGATAAAAATGAACAACTGATGCAAGAAAAATTTGAATCATATTTTGCGCTACGTAATTATGTTTTTGGTAATGCTTCAGCTGATTTTAATAAAATGTTTTCCGATGTTAAATTTAAAGGTGGTTGCAAAGAAGCTGATATTGTTGCTTCTGCACATAAAGATGATTACGCAACTGTTACGAAAGAACAAATTTTAAATGAATTGCATGAAGAATATTTAAAATCAGGAAGCGCAACAAAAAATGAAAATAATATAAAGACCGATAACGAAATATCTAAAACGGAAGGTAAAAATAATTCAACAAATAACACCACAAAAAAAGACACAAATGTTTTTTCTGAAGGTATTATATTGGGTGCTCATGGATTAACTAAAAGCCTTTTAAAAGATTGTTTTTATAAAATAAGTGATAATTTATATGTATTAAATCCGGAAGGAATAAAACACAGATTCCCAAACAGTAATATTAGTACGCTTGATGATTTAGTTAAAGCTTATAGAAACAATGAAATGGTATATACAGAAAAAGAATTATTAAAAGATTATTCTATACCGCAAAAAACTGTAGATTTTTTATTTATAAAAAATGAAGACGGCACATATAGTCGCAATGCAGAAAGATTTAGTTATGGATGTATTCCTGGAGACATTCCTGATTTAGGAAAATTATCTGACATTGATATAGAAATAGCTTTTTCTGAAAAAATTAGACGAAGTTATCATAATAAGAGTGAAATATCTGGTTCAGAAATTAAAAAAAATCTTGAATACAATCTTGCTTTATATAAACTGGGCTATAAAAAATCACAATATTCTTGTGATGAGGAAACGCTGAATAATATATTGGATTTGGTATTTTCTAAAATGAAAATATCAGATATTGTACAATATAATTTAAGTGATGTAATTAGAGAATTTGATTCTCAAATAGATGGAGTTGTCAAATTTGAGGTACAACTTAATTTAATAATGACAGGAACAGATATCTCATCAAGTGATATATTTGAATCAATGTTAACTACTTTGAGTAGTGATAAAAAATCAGCAAATATAGAAGATGAATTTACTTACGAATATTGTAAAAGTTTATTAGAGAGAATTAACAATACTTTAGAAAATTTAAAGTTAAATCCTGAAGCAAATAAAGATAAACTTGATGCATTATCTTTATTGTCTGAAGAAATTTCTGCAAAAATAAAAACGTATGAAATAATTCAAAATTGTGATGAAACAGAATTAGCATATATTCTTGATGACAATACTCCATCAGAAGTAGTGGCTCGTTATATTGATAATAATTATAAAGATATAATAGGCAATCATGAAGAATTTATGCAGTTGGTTAATAAATATTATGATGGTGCAAATAAATATAGTTTTGAAGATTGTGCAAAATTTTTGATTAAAATTTTAACAGCATATGATTCTGATGAAACACCTGATATACAAATTACTGCAAAATTACTTGGTCAACTTTTAAAAACTCAAGATAAGGATTGTGAAAACTACGAGCCACTGTTTAACGCTCTTGATTCCGCAATTTGTAAATATTTAGAAAATAATGAGAATATTTCAACACAAGATTTTTTAAAGTTTTGCAAGGAAAATAATATATATGAACAATTTAGAACAGAAGAAGAAATTAATGCAGAGTATTCAAAAATATTAGATGAGATAGGTGAATTATTCAAAGAACAAGCAAGCATTATTCAAAGAAATTTAGGTTATGAGCCTGATGAAAATAGTGAAGATGGCAAAAATTTGGCTATTATTAAACAGAAAATAGAAGATGCACAGTATAAATTAAATACACTTTCTATTGAAACATCTAGAGAAAATGCAGAGGCAACTTTTGAAGAATATTTCATAAAAATTATTGCAGAAAATACTAATACTAATTTAACATATGATGAAGTAAAACAATTATTAAAACAAGGTACTAATATATCTGTAATTTTTGATGGACAACAATCTACGCCATCTAAAAATAAAAGTACGACACAACAATCTTCTTCCAGTGGTAATGTTGTGTTCAAAAGTTTAACAAAAGAAATTCATTCATATTTATCGGATGCAAAAAACACATTGAGAACATTGAAAGATCTTTCATCTTCATTTATTTCTAATAGAAATAAAGATAATTTGAAACAATACACAAAAACTTGTGATTATTGTAGTAATTTGATGAATGCATATAATGACCCTAAAGCGGCTTGTAATACTATTGCTAAATCTATTGGCATTTCTACAAATTTTGTAAGTGCCTTGTTTTCTTATTTTGATGGCAAAGATGAAGATGGTGCGAGATCTTTAATGTTAGGAACAGCATATTCTATGTCACCTATAATGGGGGGAATATTACAAAATATCATAAATATAACAACCGCAATTGAAAAATACAAAGCTGATCCAGAAGGATATGGTAAAAATTGGAAAAATATTTCTAATTTAGGTGATGCAAAAAATGTTTCTAAATTAAAATTAATTACAAAAATTTCATTAAACGTATTAGCTATAGTCGGGAATGCTGTCACCGGTGGGTTGTTGGGTGCTGTAGAAAGCGGACTAAAAACTGCAGAAAAAGTAATAACATTTGCTGCTTCTAAAATTCTTAAAACAATTGATAAATGGAGTTCTAAATTACTTGGTAAACCTTTAACAACTTTGTTGACTAATTTGTGGCAACATTCTGGTGCTAAAAAACTTTGGCAAAAAACTGGTTTGAAAAAATTATTTAAAAAACTTGGTTTGACAAAACTTTGGAATAAAATATTTAAACCACAAAGTGATAAAAATACAAATAATGCCTCTGTTAGTATAGATGAAAACTTTTTAAGAACATTTTTAAATGACTTAAGTTCTCTTGACGAAAATAAATATAATGATTTCAAGGAAAAATATTATTCTTTTTCAGAAGGTGGTGAAGTCATAATTGAAGGTAAAAAAGGAGAAGTTTATAAAGTTGGTGAAGACACTGTTATGGATACATATTCTAATGATAAGTTAACAGGTAAAATTGTAATTCATAAAGATGGTTCAATAGATTATTATGAAATTGATGAAAAGGGAAATTTTAAAATAATTGCGACAAAAAATGCTGATGGGAAATTAACATATGTAAATAATGATAATGGTACTACATTAAATGAAAAGCAGGATGTAATTAAGAAAAAATATGAAAATGGTGAATATGGTTTCGGTCAATCTTTTGATGCAGAAGCATTTTATAGTGATTGTGTTAGTGCCGGTTGGAAAAATGATATTTATATAACTAATAAAAAAGATGCTATTACAATGCTCTATGATTGGTTTAATGAAGGTAAAAGTGTAGATGACTTTTTTAAAACATACGGTGCCGGTGCAAATTGGGAACAAAAAAATGATAATGATTCGGGGCAAACTGGCGGTAGCTCAAATAATTCTGGAAATACTACCGGCGGGTATTGTCCGGATGGTAGTTGGAGCCCGATTGCCGGAAGTGGTTGGGGCTCTGTGATGGATGGAGTAATTGGTGTCGGCGGGCATGGTGGAACTCCTGTGCTCGGTGGTGGCGGCGGACGTCCGGAAAACAACAGTTACCATTAATTAGGAAATTAAATTGTTAATAAAGTTTAAATATAGTAAAATCAATATTGATTTTACTATATGGAAATTGAGGGTGTATGAAAAGTATTTCTAATGAATTAAAAAATAAAATCGTTGATTTTTATAATATATTGAAAAACAAATATCCTGAATCTTTGATTTCTGAAGATAGAAAAGCTGATTTTGATTTAAAAATTCAAAAATACGGATATCTTCCTTATCCATATCTTAAAGCTTTAGAAGAATTATCAGAAGCAGAAACTTTATATTGCCTAGAACGTAAATTAGAAAAAGAAGGAACTATTAAGGATGGTGTTTTACAATTTTCTGACGTAAGTGTTTTAGCAAGAAATAATGTTAATAATTCTTCTTGGATTAAAAGAGAAGGACATGATATAAAACTTATTAACCTTATGGCGCTGGGAAATGATAATAATACTAATTTTTTTGATTGGTTAAAGCAAATAATAATATTGCCTACCGGAAATTTATCAAATAAAATTTTTAATACAACTATTTATTTAACTCCTTTTCATCCACGAGCTTTTGGATGTGCATATATTCCGCAAGCTTCTTGTGTGGATTCTTTATTAGAGGATAAAGCTATTTTAAAGGAAACTGGATTAAACGCTGATGAACAGGTTAAAATGTTTATAACTTTGGCTCAACTTGCCGGACATCCGGTTATTTATGATATTTTGCCACAAACAGGCAGGTATTCAAAAGTCGTACTTGCTAATCCTAGTTGTGTAAGATGGTTTGATGTACATGCACTTATTAAGAGAATTAACACTGCACTTGATAATGTTTGGCGTGTATCTGAGCATAAAGTTCTTTCTAAAGATTTGTTAGATAAATATTCAAAAGAAGAATTAAATGAGGGTATTGAAACATACAAAAAAATTCTTCTTGGTCAAAGAAAATTTACTATTACGGAGCATATAAAAGAAATTCTTAAACAAATTGACAATGATATAAATCTAAGAAAATTTAAAAAAGCAATTTGCCAAGAAATGCAAGATGAGAAAAATCAAAAGCTTATACAGAAGAAGGCAAAGGCGGTTATCCAAAAATGTTTGAATATAACTTCTGAAATTATAACAGAAGCGGAGATTCAAAACCGAGAAGAAGTAGAATTAGCGTTAATCAAAAATGGATTATGGCCATTACCAGGGGGTGCTTGGAATTCAGCAAGTGTTCCGGTTTTTGATAAGATGGCAAAAAATGCTTTATATCCAATGATGAAACATTATAATTATAAAAACGAAGATGTGACAAAATTTGCTAATCTTGATTGTCAATCGCCTTTTTATTTTGTATTTTTTGAAAATGGTAAATACAATGAAGAGGTTATTGAGTTTTATATAAATTATGTTAAAAATTTAGTAAAGAATTTTAATTTTGACGGAGTTCGTATTGACCACGTAAACCACGTAATAGATGAGTTATCAGAGAAGGATAATGTACCTATTAGTTATAGAATACCAAAAATTGTTCTTAAAAAATTAAATGATGAATTAAAAACAATTTCGCCTTATTTTGTTTCTATAGCTGAATACATGTTGTGGGATAATTTTTATAAAGAATACCATGAAGATATGAATTTTGATGTTCTTTTGGGAAATGATATTCCGGCACAATATTTAAAAACTCCCAAGGTTATTGATATTGATAACTATAATTTAGCTCAATACAATCGTACTTTAGGAAATGATAATTATTTATCAGTTTTAAAAACATATAACAATCAAGATGGAGAATATAAATATCTAGATCAATATCCTGCACAATTAGGTTCTGCAGGGGCTTTATTCAAATGGTTCAAATACAAATTTTTTCCAGGAGGTTATTATTCACAACGTCCAATGATGTATGTTGATGGTGATGAATCTTTCTCAAAGGGTGGAATTGAAGAAACTATTTGTAATGAAGTGTTTTTAAAACGAGGTAATGATTATAATTTCTTTGCTAAGTTTGATGCAATTGACAGATTTGCAAAAGATAATCAAATTATTTGTTTTGGAGAAGCCCATGTTTTGCATTTTGAAGAAAATGGTTTTGTTTATTGGCAAATCCAAAATAATAATCCCGATGATACATTATTAATTATTGCTAATTATAAAGCACCAAAAGAAAAGTTTTTTGATGATAATAGTAAAACTTTTGAATATAAATTAGGCGATTTTATTACTAATAATACGGTACAATTAAATGAAAACTATGCATTTGTTTCTGAATATATTTTTAATGGAATAGATTATGTAGAAGAAAAATTTGATGATAAAATAAATTCTTTATGCATAGAAAAATTATTACCGGCAGAGTTTAGAATTTTTAAAATAAACAAAATTTTATAATGTTATACGAAATAATACCTATTGCACATATTAAAAAAATTTGGTATTATATTCCCCAAAAGGGGTTATGTTGTGCAAATTCTACCTGTATCTTGGATTTCTAAATTAAATACCCGACAAGTTAAAAGTGGCGTGTGTGATAGTGGTACAAAATTTTATGATTTTAATACTCAAAATGAGTGTGTAAATGTTTCTTTTGAAGCAAATACCTCAGAAGGCGGACCCTTAAAAAAACTGAGGCGGATTAAATGTCCATATTTTGGTGTCGAAATGATACTGGGAAGTGAACTCACCGGTATAGAAAAGAAATTGGATAAATGTAAAAATGTGAAGGATGTTGTTTCTGTTTTATCTAAATATAAAAAACACATGCAAAAAACTGAAAAGAAAATTTTCAAACGCTTTGAAGTATGTGCTAAAACTCATCCTGATTTTCAAATGCAAGATTGTTTAAAGATGTGGTACAATGGCGCAATTACAAAACTTAAATTAGAAGAATTTAATGTTTTAGATGATGTTGATAAAATTTCCTTAAAACTTTCCCCTGCGAATGCATTGGCAGTTCATTCCAAGACAACACGTTGTAGGCAAATTATCTTAGAAAATGATAAGGAAGATACTTTTAAACGAAAAACATTAATAGATTCTTTAAAAGAAATAACTCCAAATAAAAATGAGCGTAGAACTTTTGGAGAATTAATAGATAGAGCAGTATATTTACCGACATCCGGCTCTAGCGAAAATGCTTTTATTGTTAAATATGCAAATAGAACACATTTAGAAATTGCTAAAAGATTTTTAAGGCCTTCAGTTGCAACTATTGAACACGTCAAACCTAATAGTCGTAAGGGAGATAACGCTATGGGTAATTTTATATTGGCATCTGGTGGGGCAAACTGTTTACGTTCCAATATGCCGCTTTATAAATTTGTAAAAATGTTTCCTAATATACCAAAATATTGTCAAAATTATATAAATCAAATTATGGAATACATATCAAAAGGTTGGTTAAAGGGCAATGAAACTTATCCTTATAAAATAAGGAGCACTCTTGCAACAGAATCAAAGGGTACAATTTTATTGGATTTATCCAATTATAAATATGATGAAAAACAAGCTATAAAAGCAGAACGCAAAGCCCATTATAGAAGAAAATCAAAGAGTTAAATTTTTTCATATAAATTCTTAAAAACTTCTTTAAAACCAAAATGCTCCATACAAGATTTTATGTCAAAAAATCTGGAATCATGATCTCCGATGGCAAAAAGGCTTCCAGATTTCAAAAATTTTGATGCTGTTTGAATAAATTCTTCTATTTTATCATCCAAAAAATATCCTAAAATATTTCTACAAAGCAAAATTGTATTTGAATTATCTTTTAGTTCTTTAATTTTTTCAAACATATTACCTTGATGAAAATTAACATTTTTTGTTAAAATTTCTTTCACTTTCAATGTCTTTTCGCTTTGCAATCCTTTATCACCAGCAATTTCTAATTTTTTATCTGTTTTTTCAAAATAATCTTCATAGTTTTCAATTTCGGTTTGAAGCTGCATTCTATCACTCAAACAAGTTTTTAAATATCCGCTATTAGCAACTTTTACAATTTCATCATCCAAATCGTATGCCATTATTGGAAAAAATTTTATAGTATCAGTTTTATCTTTAGAATTTTCATAGATAGAAATAATATTTGTATAAGCTTCTGAACCATCAGAGGCAGCAAACATCAGCGTATTGACGCTCTCTTTATCTTTAAAATGTTCTATTTCATAATTAGCTAGTCTTTTCCAATCCATATCTTCACGAAAAAGCCAGCTGTTACAACCAAATTCATCTCCATCTTTTGCCTTATAAAATCTTCCGGTAGAGCTAAATGTGGGATTTATGTTTCCAAAATTTATCTTCATAATTTTATCAAACCTCATAAAAAATAATTTTGCTATTCTTTTTAATCAATAATTCAGGTAATGAAATAACCTTTCAAACTTTATATTCTGATTATGGAGGAATTTTTTTTATGTTAAAAGAATTAAACAAAGATAATTTTATTCATGAAACGACAACAGGTTTAAAATTAATCGAATTTTACGCTACATGGTGCGGATATTGTGCTAAACAAGAAAAAGAACTTCTTCAAATGGATAAAATATATATAGGACAAGTTGATGTTGATAGTAATGAAGAATTGGTTAAAAGACTTAGCATTCGTTCTTTCCCGACATTTTTAGTTCTTCAAAACGGGCGAGAAATGGAACGATTTAGCGGTTTTAGAAAAAAAGAAGAACTGATGAATGTTTTAATCAAATATATGTAACCTAAATTTCCCTTGTCATTGTCATAAGAATTTCTTGCGGTATATATGTATTTTTAACACCGGAATCTGTATTAGCCATAAAGAATTCCACTGTTTCACCGGTATTAATTCTTAATTTGTCGAATGGAATACAAATGTCAATAACATCATTATAAACAATCTTAATACCTTCTGGATTATCTAATGTCCACATATTAGGGTGTAAAACAGATGTTAATCTGACTGGATAAAGAGTGTCTTTAACAAGAGTTAATGTTAACTCGTGTTCAAATTTTTCTAACAAAATAGGATACGGGTTATCAGTTTTGCTAATTAATCTTATATACGCTCTATCACCCACTTTAGTTGCATTTCTTGTATAAATATAAAACTGATTAATCCTGTCAACGAAGCTGATTTCTCCGGAGCCTTTGTTAACATGAAGCCTTATATAAATATTATCTTTATCACATCCAAAGTTTATTTTATCAACATTTTTGTTTTCTCTAAAAACCGGTCCATCAAGTAAACTAAGTGAGCCTGAATTATACCAATCATCTCCGCTGGAATTCATTCCGTCCATTCGTGGAGTAATTGTTCTTTTTGGATGTCTAAATGGCACTTCAACCGTTGTAATAAGTGTGTTATCTAAATAATCAGGATACTCCAAACCTAAATCAAGATATACATTTTTCAATCTTTCTCTAAACATATAATCAAAAACGTAATCTTGACCGGAATTATTTGGTTCACCGTACCACCAGAACCAGTCACTGCCTTCTGCTATTAATAACTCACGTTTTGCCTGTCTTATATTTGGATGTTTTCTATTATTTTTTACAAAATTATCAAAATCATCTTTTGTTTTCTTCAAATAAGCCCAAGCTTTGTTTTTTTCTGCATCACCAATCCAGAATTGAAAAGTTTTATCAATCCAAGAGCCGGAATAAATCTTTTTTAATGCTTTTTTATGTTGGTCTTGCTCAATATAATCGCTAATAAGAACTGTTTCTAAAGTTTCATCATTTTCTATCATAGAATAGATGTTTTCCAAGAAATCACGTCCGTCATTTTGATAATTTTCCCAGCAATTTTCACTATCAGAAGCAATCGTTAACAGGTGACTTGCATCCGGCGAAACCAAAAGCTTACTTTGAATTACTTTAATCTTTTCATACAAATCTCCGGCGGCCATACTTGGATTTATACCTGCATATTCAAAATTAATTAGATTAGGAATTGATCTATCTCTAAAAATAACATTGATACTGTTATCTTTTGTTTCGTAATTATAAACTTTGAGTAAATGATATGGGTCAGTAAGATTTCCTTTGAAATCTCTGATAAAATCAAAATTTATAGAATTTGCTAAGACTCCTTCGTCAGAAATTGTCCACTTAACACCTTCTTTTGCTAGCAAATTTAAAGTTTTTGGTCCAAGACATAATTCTGGAGGCCACATCCCTTTTGGTCTTACTCCAAAAACTTTTTCTATTCTATCCAATGCACTTTTTACCTGATATTTCGCATCATCCATCATTCCTAAATTAGCAGGCAAACCATCTGTAGTAATTACATTTTTTACAGACGCTTTAACATCAATTAATATTGGTAAAATTGCGTGATAATAAGGGCTTGTTGTTAATTCAATTCTTCCTTCTTGGATATATTTTTTATAAGTTGGAATGATTTCTCTTATAATTTGTTTTTGAATTTCAACTATTTCAATTCTTTCATCTCGTGTATATCCAGATTGTTTACTCCATAATTCTTTTAAACGTGGATATCGTTCAAAATGAATAGGATCAATCCATACAAGATTAAACAATGCCATTAAATCAGAAATTTCTTGTGCAGAAAAATCTTCCAATACAGCAACATCTTTTGAAAAACGCTTTTGGTAAAGTTCTTTATAGGTTTCGCTACGATAAATCATTGTTTCAAATTTAGAGCTAAAAAAATTATTCAATATAAAAGCTTTTTCTTCATTGTTTAACAAATCTGTATCAGAAACAGACAATTCTGAATGAATATCGTGATAACCGTTTTCTGTGTAATCAATAATTGAATCTAATAGTGCGGGAACAACATTAAAATTGAGCTTCAATTTTGGAAATCTTTCCAAGATTAAAACCATATCCAAATAATCTTTAACCGCATGTAAACGCACCCAAGGCATCAAATAGGTACCTTCTAGTTCATAAACCGGTTGATGCATATGCCAATATATGGCTAAAGAAAGTTTCTTAACACGCTTATTCATATTATCAGAATTATACAAAAAATAATTTGCTTACGCAATAGATAGAACTTGAATGGTTAAAATCAGTGTTTAGCGAAATTAGAAGGGGTATAAACATATCTGTAAGTATTTCTTGTCACATATTTTACCGGAACTACAACTCCTGTTTCTTCCTCATTTGACTTAACCTCTTCATTTTTAACCGTAGCAGCAGGTTCTAAAACTTTTTGACTTTCTTCTATAGGTTTTAGTTCAGGAATTTTTACAGTTGCTTTTTTAGTAGTCGGTTTTATTGTTTGCTTTATATTTATCTTATTTTCTTTTTGTTTTGAAGCCTGTACTTTTGACACTGCTTCTTGTTTAATATCAGGCTCAAATGTTTCTTCTTTTATATTTTTTTGTTCTTCTATTACAGAATTCTTATCTTGTTTCTCAATATTTTGTTTGGGAATAACCTGTATAGATTTTCTGCTTTCAAATATAAAGATTAAAAATACTGTTATTAAAGCTAATATTGAGGCGAATAAAATTGTTAAAATTTTCTTTTTATTTTGCATACTAAAAATCCTATAACACAATTTTATCAAAATTTTTTATACATTTCAATATTAATACTCTATTTAGCAAAAAGAACATTATGATAAATTATAAGTCATAATTTGATTTTAATTTGTTTTATTCCTATATCCGGTTCCAGCCTTGTAACCTGATATCGAGTATAAAATCGGCAATGCCGGTTCTATCCATTTTAAACCGGATAATAAAGAAACGGTAGCAATATCATCAATATGGAGAGATAAATCCAATAATTCAGGAGTGCGTTTTTCTTTTTCATTATTTTTAAGAATAATCGGATTTATAATTTTATTTCCAATAAAATTTGCAATTGCACTTCCACCAATAACTCCTGTTGTAATTATTCCGGCTACCATTCCCAGACACCTTGCGGCTTTTGATTTAATATTTGATTTTTCTAAAACACCAAGAGCAGCACCGGCTCCTATATTACATAAAAATATATTTGCTAAATATTGATATATACCTTCATTAATTTTATCTGGCACTTTATCTTTCCAATGTTTATCAACTATTTTATCAGCAATTATTCCACCGGTAATTCCTCCTACAACAGGAACGGCACCATAAATTGATAAATATCCGATTTCTTTAAATATATCTTTTGCCTGAATATTTTCAGGTGGCGGAATTAATTCATTTGCAAATTCTTTATGCTCTTTAAACAACTTTGAAACTTCATTTAATGATAAAACTTTGTTTTTTGATTTTTCTAAAATATTTTTGATTTTAGTATTAGGATTTTTTAAAGTGAAATTATCAACAAGTTCTTTATTCTTATTTATTATTTCATTTGTACTTGGAAAAGGATTCCTTTTTGTTAATTTAGATGCAATTTTAGGCGCTGCAATAGCTGATAAAACTGTAGCAGAAAGTGTAATAACTTTCTTTAAACCTTCTTGTTGCCTTTCTTGTTTTGGGGTTTGATTAATTGTATTTATTAAATATCCTCCAGCCAAACCTGATAATATATAAGGTACGTTTTTATTCAACTTTGATATCAGAAGTGGCTGATCCAAATATTTTCCTAT
This sequence comes from uncultured Candidatus Melainabacteria bacterium, assembly GCA_934754425.1. Lineage (GTDB taxonomy): Bacteria > Cyanobacteriota > Vampirovibrionia > Gastranaerophilales > Gastranaerophilaceae > CAG-196. Next base: position 38,267 of record CAKVIN010000007.1, read on the forward strand.
CGCTGAGATTTTTGTCATATTCTTTCCTTTGTTTGTATTTATCTATAATCTCAGGATTGTTATTACAATAGTTTGTAAAATTTTTTATTTCTGCTAATACATTTTGAGAAATAATGTGTTCTATTTTACAAGCATTTTCACTTGCTTCTTGCGGGTTAATATCAAGAACTGTTTGAAAAAATGACTTTAATATATTGTGCTTGTTATATATATTAACGGCTTCATTTAGTCCTTCTTGAGTGAAACTAATAGTTCCATAACTTTCATAAGCTATAAATCCTTTTGAAACAAGCTTTGACATGGCTTCTGATACTGAAGCACGAGAAATATTAAGCATACGTGCTACATCTATGCTTTTAACCTTTTTGTTTTCTGATTGCACAATATAAATTGCTTCTAAGTAATCTTCAAGCCCTGCTGTCAAATTTTTATTTGCCATAATCTACCATAATAATTTCTCCTTTGTAAGCAATTGTAAGGTATACCTAACAAAATGTCAAGGTTTTCTTTTTTTGCGATTGCATTATTCTAATTGCCTATTGAAAAAAAAACTTGTTTTTGCTAGATTATCCAATATAAATTACGTTACAAAATTTAACTTTACATTTTGTAATATATCAGGATTAAATGTCAAATTATTTTGTGTGTAGTTTTTTATATATATAGATGTTATGTGTGTAAGGAGTTTATCTTATGAAGATTAATGCAATTGGTGCTGATTATTCTGCTTTAAGAGCAAGAAATGCTAAAGGAGTAAAAGCGGTAGACAATCCGGTTATTTCTGAAAGTAATAATATTGTTACATTGTCTTTTAGAGGAAATCCAAGTAAAAAGCCCAATCAAATTGCTGCTTTTGCAACAGAAAGCAATTATTTAGGTGGTATTTATTGCGCGGGAGGTTTAGGAGATGTTGCAGAAGCATTACCGGATTCTATTGCAAATCACGGAAAGGATGTTATCGGTAAAGATGTTGACATGAGAACATTCCTTCCTTATTATTCATTTGACGACCCACAAGGACGCATTTATGTAGCTAAAAAAGAAGCTGTAGAAAAATTTAACAAGGGTGAAAAACTTGTAAGAAAAGAAGATTTCATGCTTGTTGACCAAAATTATAAATTAAAAGATGGTGAATCTTTTGCATTAATTGTTCAAACGGAAGGACAAGGCGGACAAAACGTAAAAAAAATGCACTTACTCAAAGAAACTGGTTTAAGTGGAAATGTTGAGAGAGTCGCAAAAGATAATTTTAATATGGAAACTGTTCCATATAGAATTTTTGAAGTGTATACACGTGGTGCAAGAAAAGACAAAATGTATTTAATTCACACTCCTGAAATGGCAAGCGGAAAATCTGCTTACGGTATTTATTCAAAATATGTTGATGAAATTCCAAATGGAACAAAAGCATATGGCGGTTCTGCTGCTTACGGAGGCTCAAAAGCTTATGGCGGCGGAGCAGTTCCTCAAAAGAATGAAAAATTCTTTATGGGAAGAGCTGCCGGTGATATGTTCTATACAGAACAAATGCGTGCAATGGAAAATGCTCTTGAAAAAATGGATAATGGAAGTCATGGCAACTTTAATCCACAAAATATAATGTTACACGACAGATTTGCATATAGCATGTTAACAGATGCTACTCAATATATGAGTGAAGGAAACAAATACTGGAGTGGTATAAAATATGTTCCTATTTTCCACAACCCAGGTAGAACATATCAAGGTTGTTTTGCAAACCCTGTTGATTTCTTTAAGGTAGTTGCAACTAAAGCTGATTTAGATAAATTAAAAGCGAATGAACATTTTGGCAAAGTTAATGAAATATCTGAAAAAATTGCTAAAGGTAATGCTACAACAGAAGAATGTACTCAGCTTTATAATTTCTTTGAGCCTTATTTTAAAAAATATATTGATTCAGAAGGTTGCTTTAATATGACAAAAATTGCAATTGCAACTGCTGATGAATATGCTGGCAACTGTTCCCCTGGTAACGTTTCCAGATATTATGGGAAAGAAACCAGAGATTTTGCAACTGAAGATATCGCAAAAGGTTTAACACAAGATTTAATTAATATCAAAGATAAAACAATTGACGTTGTAAATGGTGCAAAACCTGCAAATATGAAATCAAACATACAAAATGAATTTTTCGGCTCAGGTACATTAAATGATATATTTAAAGATGTAAAATCTGCACAAAAATACACACCATTTGCGGCAACAGATAGTGTTGATAAGATTTTTGATGCTAAAAAAGCAAACAGAACAAACTTAATAAACATTATTGCTGATGCGACTGCGAAATCTGGTAGTGATTCTGATGTAGTAGCAAAAGTATTTTTCAGCGATGGTGTTATTGCAGGAAATAGAGGTAAGGATACAAACCTAAAATTGACTCTAGGCGGACTTTCTCCGGCGAGTGAAAAAGATAAATTATTCTTATCTTGGGGACGTCCGGACCCTCAAAAAGGTTTAAAAGTTACTGCCAGAGCATTTAGAATGTTCTTAGAAGACGAATCAGTTCCTTTAGAAACTCGTTTACACGCAAAATTATTATTTGGTGCCGGTAAAGATGTTTTCCGTGATGGTAATAAAGAGTGGGAAGGCATTAAAGAAGAAATGCAAAAAATTGCAGATATCGAAGTTAATGGCAAAAAAGGAATCTTTAAGGGCAATGCTTGTTACGTAAACGGTTTATTCCCTAACAGACTCGCAAATTGTACTGATGCTTCTATATTTACAAGCCGTTGGGAACCTTGCGGTATCACTCCATTTGAAAGTTTTGCAACTGGAACTCCGGTAATCAATATTAAATCTGGTGGAGCTCCAGACTTCATCACGGCTGGCAAAACCGGTTTATTAACAAAAGATCCGTTTATGTTAAGTGCAGCTAAATTAGGTTTAGATAAAAATGTTGCTTATGATACGTTAGATGAAGCTCGTGTAGAACATAGCGCAAAAGACACTGCAGCTATGATTAAAGAATATTTAAAACCTGTTGAGGACGGCACTTTTGATACTAAACAAAAACAGTATATTGAAAACTGTTTAAAAGAAAAAATTGAATGGCATAATAACAATGCCTATAATGATGGTAAATCAGCATTAGAAGTCTATTTAAAGGATAAATTTAATACAGTTGATAATAATGTAGCGACTGATGTTAAATCTAGTGGACGTGGCGAATTTAATAACGCTGCATTCAAATCTTCAGGCAAGAAAGGTAAGTCACTATGGCAGTCAATTAAAAAACATAAAACAGTTGCGTATGTAACAGCTGGCGCTTTAGGAATTGCTGGGTTGGGGTATGCTGGATATAAAACAGGCTGGTTGTCACCAAAATTTGAAGAAGAAAAAAATAACGGAAATTTATCTTGCATAGGTTAAAATCAATGAAGACGGTTGAATATAAATTCAGCCGTCTTTAATATAAATAAATATGGAATTTAATAAACAATTAAACTGGAAGTATCTATACAGATATCAATATTATAAATCTTTTATAGAATTTTATGATTTTATTATAAAAGTAAGAGAAAATTTTTATGACAACTCTCATTTTGAACAGAAATTAATTAGCGAAAAGTATTTAAACTTTTATAATGAAACATTAAAACTTTTTGAAGTATTTTTTGCCAATAATTGTTATTTTTTATCAGAAGAACGACTTATCGTTATATATATTTTATCTTGTAATATTTTACAAGATGGAATACTCTTCTATAAGTTGCATCTAGCATTGAAGGATTTACAAAATGATAATTGCTGTTTGGATAAAGAGTATTTAACAGATGAATACTTAAACTTATTCAAACAAATTAATGTTTTTTTTGAAAGAAGAATGGATTTAGAAAAAAATTATGACTTGTAGTGCAAAATATTTAGAAGATGCCGTATATTATGAACCTTGGAAAACAAAATACATTGAATCTTTCTGTGCTTTACATGCAAAAATGAGAATCGCATTTTTACAAAGAACATATCAAGAAGATTATGAAAACTTTGTTTATTTATTTTTAAACGTATATAAATTAGCTTTAAATATTTTACAAAGAAAATTAAATTCAGAATATGCTATCAAATTAAAATTTTATTCTGATGTAATCGTAACTGCTAAGCATTATGAATTGATATCTGATGAAAAAATGTTTTTTGAGATATTAAAATTTGCCAGTCAGTGTCATTTTGATAAAAAATACATTTATAAATTTGACAACAAGTATTTAACAATACTAGAAGAATTCAACAATAAGTTTAAACAATTATCAAAAGTCGGCGGTATAAGAAATAAAAACTATGTGTTTTACGATAATAGCTATTGTATATGGGGAATTAATAATAAATATTATGAAAAAATAATAAATCAATTTTTAAAAATTAACTCATTAAAAATTGTAAGAATATTCGGTTCAAGAGTTACTGAAAACTATAGTGAGTTTTCAGATATTGACTTGATTTTTGAAGGAACATATAATGCACATGAATTTATACGAATTCGTGAAAAAATTCGTCAATTTGAATATCCTTATATTGTAGATATATATGATATTAATCACACAAATAAAGCATTTCTATATAGAAACTTAATAAGAAGTAATATATTTTATAAAAGAAATGATTATATGCGTGATGAATATATACCTATTTTTTAATAAAAAAGTGACATTATGTCACTTTTTGTGTTTAACTTTCTTCTGGTGGTTCGCCACTACCGTATATATAAGGTTGTGGATCTGGTTCCTCTATATAATGCGGATAATCACTTGAATCCATCGGTGGTACCCATCTTCTTCCAGCTTGAACTTTTGCATCATTAGTTTTGCTCAAAAAATCTGCACCAGTTAAAACAGCCATAGAACCTGAAACAAATATTGTATTTGTAGCATTTAAAGGCTTGGTATTTTTGGCTTTTTGTGGCATAGTCCTCATATAGTTTTTAAAACTATTTACTTGTGATACTGTAGAAATTCGAATACTCATAAACACCTCCTATATAATACACATCCAAATTATAACATAAATATAAATTTTTATGCTAATATAATCTTATGATTATTAAAAACTTTATTGAACCACCGATTGATAATAACAATTATTTATTAATAGATGAAGAATCAAAAGAAGCTGCGCTTGTAGATTGTTCTTCTGTTGACGATAGAATTTGGGAAGAATTAAAAAATAATAATGCAACTTTAAAATATGTTTTACTTACTCATGGTCATTTTGATCATATTGCAGGCATAAGACCTGATATGGGAATTTCTGCCAATCATTCTACGCCGCAAATTGTTATGAATGAAAAAGACTTAGGTTGGTTAAAAAATGCCAATAAGTATTTGCCAATGTTTGGCATGCCGGAGATTACAATTCCGACAATTGATATTTTTGTAAAAGATGGTGATATTCTAAAACTTGGTAATACAGAGATTAAAGTGATTGAAACTCCTGGACATACTCAAGGCGGAGTTTGTTATTTAGTTGATAATAATTTGTTTTCCGGTGACACGATTTTTAGAGAAAGTGTCGGACGTTGTGATTTAGAAGGCGGAAATTTTAATCAAATCGTTGAAAGTATTGAAAACAAAGTTTTTACATTGCCGGAAGATATTTTAATTTATCCCGGACACGGTAAGATGACATTCGTTGGTTGGGAAAAAGAACACAATAGATTTATGTAATTTATATGATTTATATAAATTGTATTTATTCTAGTGTTGAAATTTTTAAGAAATTATTATAAACTTAGAATAAGATATTATTCAAAAGAAGAGTTATGATTATACAAACCCCGTTAAAAAAGAGAAAAAAAGTTTGTCTAAAAGGTGCTGTGCAGATTAATCGCAACAGTTATTTTGTTTATGCAGATGAACGAGGCAACACTTTTTTGAAAAATGGCAGTGATGAGCATTTGCAAAAATCTGTTGTAAAAAGTATGATAGCTCTTAATCCTGCTGTTAAAGGGCTTTTAAAGAAATATAAAATCAAACCGTCTATTGATACTAAGACTTTGAAAAATCTTACCGGCGGTCATATGAATGAAACTTGTAATATTGCAATGGGAGTTTATTCAATCTTATCAGAGTCTTTAAGGTGCGAAATTGATAAAAGTGTTATAAAAGAAGCTTCGATGTTACATGATTTAGGCAAGGTTTTAATACCGTCAAAAATTTTAAACAAACCTGCTAAATTGAACATCAAAGAGCGTGAAATTATGAATATTCATTCAACGCTAGGTTATGAACTTCTGAAAACACAGAGTATTTCTAAAGAAACGCTTGAACTCATAAAATATCATCACCAAAACCTTAAACATTCCGGTTATCCGGCTTGGAAAGATAGTGAGTTTGCTTCTGATATTGGTGTTCAAATTATCTCTATTTCGGATAAATATAGCGCACTTAGAGAAGCACGAGTTTATCGCAGGAAATTATCTCGAGTAGAAGCTTTATTAATTCTTTATGGCGAAGTAAGAGAAGGGAAAATTCTTCCGGAAGTTTACAACGCACTTGTAGATTATGCTAGAAAATATGATAATTTCTAATATAGAAAAGCATTTTCTAACATTCCTTTTTTATTAAAGTATAATGAAGTTTTATTATCGTGTTCACCATTTTCATCTATGATGCCCTCTTCATAAGAAGTAGGATTTTTAGTTTTTGTATCATAATTAATTTCTTTATAAGAATCTTTTGTTTTAACAATTACGTCAACAAGTTCAAGTTCATCACCATAGAATTGTGTTAATTTTGTTCGTTCATCATCAAGTTTTTCTTCTATTTCTTGCATATATTCAGAAATTGTGACTTTTTTGTCAGGTGTTGAATATTCTGTCATTTTTCCATCCGGATTAAATTTCGCAACAACTTTTTCTCCATTGAGTTCAAAAGTATTAGTTTCAATTGTATCATTAGAATAATATGTTTTTTCGCCATTGTGTCCTTTTACATCAATAGGTGGAACAAATTTTTCTGCCGGTTTCAAATCTTGATTGTTAATAAATAGTTCTTTTCCCAAATTGTTTGGTAAAAATGTTTCAGTATGTTTGTCAATCTTATACATACCGCCATTATAGAAACTTACAGTTGTATAAACATTTTCATTTTTCATTTGCTTATAGTCATGAGCTTCCATTAATTGTTTGTTTTTATTATAAGTAGCAGATTGGGTATGTTTGTCATTCTCTCTTGAAATTTCAAAAGTTTCATCATATGCATTATATGTTTCTGAAATAGGCTCGCCAGAAGGTTTGTAGAGCGTATTTGATGTATAATTCAACTTCCCATTTTCGTAAGACGTACTTTTGATTATTTTTCCAGTTTTTGGAGAATATTCGCTTACATTAACATAGTTTTCTTCCGGATACATAGACTGTTCTTTAATTTTGTTACCAGTTTTTTTATCTATTGTAGTAATCTTTGCAACAGAGTGCTCGTCTGCTTCATTCGGTACATAAATCTTTTTAACATCATCATTTTCTTGAACCACAGAATACAATTTACCATCTGAAGTGAAAATCTTTTCGCCTTCAATATCGTCAATATTTGAAACTTCTTCCGGTTCTAGTGGAGCTAAAACGCAAGGTTCAAGCTTTTGAGTCAAGACTTTGTTGTAATTTGCAAGGCATTCACAAGCGTTCGCATCACACTTTTGTTCTTGTGGAATGTTTTTATCATCTTTAGATTCAGCCTTAAAAGAAGGTCTTGTTACAAAATTTACATTGCTAATACCATTTACACTTACCATACACTTAACTCCTTAAAATACTACATACTATTATTAAACCTGAAAAATATAAAATTTGTTGTTTTTGTAAAGATACATTAAAGAAAACGTATCTTTTTATAAAATCCTTCTATCACACTCAATTTTTTTTGTTTTATAATAAAGAAAAATATAGAGAGGTAGGAAAGTATGCAAGTTTCATTAAAATGGTTAAACGATTTAGTTGATTTAAGTGGTATAGACGTAAAACAAATTGCTCATGAGCTTACGATGAGTGGTTTAGAAATAGAAGAAGTTGAAGAAGTCAGACCTCAATTTACGAATATTATAACTGCAAGAATCGAAAAAATTGATAATCATCCTAACAGTGATCACTTGCATCTTGTAACAGTAAACACAGGTTCCGGCATTAAAACAGTAGTTTGCGGTGCTCAAAATATTCAAGTTGGTCAAGTAATTCCATACGCATCTGTTGGTAGTAAAGTTCTTGATAGAAAATCAGGAGAACAATTTGAACTTACTCCAGCTGTAATAAGAGGTGTTGAATCACAAGGTATGTTATGTTCTGATGATGAACTTGGTGTTTCTGACAGAAATTATCAAGAAGAAGATGGAATTCTTGTGTTAAACAGAATTTTCCCAAATGTTGGTTTAGGTTTAAATGTAGAAGATGTTCTTGGTTTTGAAAAAGATTTTATTTTACATACTGCTCCTACTGCAAACAGAGGTGACCAAGTTTCTGTGATTGGGATAGCTAGAGAACTTTCCGCTTTATTTAATCGTGAAATGAAATATCCATATGCGGAATTAAACGAAGATGAAAAATCAAAAAAAGCTGATTTTGAAGTAGAAATTAAAGATAATGATGTTTGTAAATATTATTCTATCGGTATTTTGAAGAATATTACAATAAAATCTTCTCCTGATTGGATGCAGAAAAGATTAATCTCTTCTGGGATTAGAGCTATCAATAATGTAGTCGATATTACAAACTATGTAATGTTAGAATACGGAACTCCGCTTCACGCTTTCGATTTAGATAAATTGAACGGTTATTTGTGCGTAAGACGTGCAGAAGATGGCGAAACTTTAGTAACATTAGATGAAGTAGAAAGACAACTTAACCACGATACAGTGGTAATAGCTACAAAAGAAAAACCGGTTTGTTTAGGCGGTGTGTTTGGCGGAGCTAATTCTGAAATTGATGATAATTCTAAAAATATTGCTCTAGAAGCGGCTTATTTTACTCCACAAGCAAACAGAAAAAGTTCAAGAAGCGTTGGCTACAAATCAGATGCTTGCGCAAGATTTGAAAGAGGTGTGGATATAGAAGCGGTAAAATTAGGTTTATTCCGTGCGGTTGAACTTCTTGAAAAATATGCTGATGCAGAATTTGAAGGTTCAACAGAAGCCGGAATAAATAAGCTTGAGCCAATAACAATTACTTTAAGATATCCGCAAATCAAAAGACTTTTGGGTTGTGACATCGAACCTGCTAAATGTCTTTCTATTTTAGAAAAATTAGGGTTTGAAATTTTAGGTAAAAATGAAATAGCTTGCAAAGTTCTTGTACCTTCTTTCCGTGCAGGTGATGTTACAAGAGAGTGTGATTTAATCGAAGAAATTGCAAGAATTAACGGTTATGATAAAATCACTCCAACACTTCCAAATAGAGCTGGAACTCCTGATATCTCATTAGCAGAGCGTGTTATAAATAAAGTTCATAGTTTAATGAGAGCAGAAGGACTTAATGAAATGCAAACTGCTTCATTGATTGGCGAACCTATTCTTAAGCAGTTTAATATGACTTATGATAAAGAAAAAGCTATATTTGTTGAAAATCCTGCTTCTGAAGATTTTGCAATGCTTAGACAGACTCTTATTGCAAATCTGTTAAGCTGTATGAAATACAATTATGACAACGGACAAAAGGATTTCTGGGGTTATGAAATCGGAAGAAGTTATCTAAAAATTGCTGAGCCTGATGAAAAATATTCCGGTATAAAAGAAACACAAGTTCTTGCCGGTGTAATCACAGGTAATATTCAGAAATCACATTGGCAAAATACAGGTGATGTTGATTTCTATACAGTAAAAGGTATTGTTGATAAAGTGTTAGAAGAATTCGGTTTGACAAGACGTATAAAATTTTCATTGCTTGCAGATTCTCCACTAGCAGATTCTCATAAATGTCTACATCCGTACAAGACTGCAGTTTTAACTATGTTAGGTAAAAAACCTGAAATCATTGGATATTATGGAGAAATGCATCCGGAATTAAAAGGAAAGTTAAAATTAAACCAAAATGCGTTCTTGTTTAAGCTTGATTTAGATATGCTTATTGCAGCAGTAAATGAAACTGTTCCAAGATTTAAAAAACTTCCTCAATTTCCGGAAGTACAAAGAGATTTAGCTATAATCGTTCCTGCAAAAACAACATGGGAAGAATTAGAAAAAGTTATTAAAAAAGGTGTTGATAACAAAGTATTCTGCGGTTCTGAGGTTTTTGACGTATATCAAGGTGAACACGTACAGGAAGGATTTAAGTCTGTTGCTTTCAGAATTAGAATGCAAGATGCTGGTGCAACAATGACTGATGAAAAAATCGAAGCTCAAATGGCAAACCTTCGTTCTGTTCTTAAAAAGAACATTACAGAATTGTCATTCCGAGAATAGGTGCTACGGTGCTACGTACGTAGACATTTGGTCGGCTACTTGGTAGAAACTACAAGATTATATAATAATTACTAGCTCCGCCTCATTGGTGGAGCTACTGGTTTAATGTTTATTTACTCTCGTACGTAGACATTTGGTCGACCACTTGGTGCAACAGCAAGATTGTTTATAAACGACAGACTTCGCCTTGATTGTGAGTCTACAGAAGTGCCACGTCATTGCGAGAAAATTGAGATTTTAGCCTTGTAGTTTTATGTAAATTTTTGAGAATTTTCGTGGCAATCCAGAATTTAATCTTAAGTGTGCTAGTTTAATAACTGGATTGCTTCGCTTCCGCTCGCAATGACGTAATGTGAAACGACAAGATTAATGTACATTCATTCCCACTGCAAACATTTGGCTTTTATATGTAGGTAAGCTTTACTAAGCTGATAAAAACTTTTAGATTATAAAACTCTATTTGATTTCACCAAACCACTAGCTCTTATTCTCATTCGGTGGTACAATATCATCAATAAGAGGATTTTGTATGAAAAAAATATTATTAATGATTTGCTTGTTTTTTATGTTACCAGCTTTTGCTGATAATATGCCGTTTTATGTGAATACAATTCCAAAAGATGCAATTGGAATGTTTCAAACAGGTGAGAATATTACAATTTATTCACATCCGGAAGCAAATTCTAAAATTGTTAAAACAATGGATTTTTCATACAATCCGGAAACAATGCCGGATAACACTTTTGCACTATTAATTAATGATAAAAAATTAGGTTTTTTATACGTTTCTGATATTGGAGATGATGGTTGGGTAGAAGTTATTTATAATAGACTTAATAATTCTCGTGGCTGGGTGCAAACAGAAGATAGATTTCAATTTTTACCTTGGCTTAGTTTTTATAATATGTATGGTAGAAAATATGGACTAAGGTTGATGAAAGATGCACCGGAAGACGTTGAAACTCTTCATGCAAAAAGTGAAGATTTGTCACAAAATGTTTCTAAATTAAGATATGTAAAACAAATTAGACTAACTGCAGTTCGAGGAAATTGGGCACTTGTGTCAGTTGTAGATATTGATAAAACTCCAAAAACCGGCTATTTAAGATGGCGAAGTGATGATGGAAAAATTTACGCTTTTCCAAATATTAAATAAATTTATTTAATTCTTTTTTATAAAATTTACCTACCTGTCTACATTCACATTACCTATTGATTTTTGTATTAAAAAGATGTAAATAAATTGATGTGAAATAAGAAAGGAGTTTTTTATGTACGAAGAAAGCAAAAAAGAACACTGGTTTAAAATTATTGGTATAATTCTGGCTACATTTATTGGTGCGTTTTTAGCGTTTTATGTAGTTGCAGATATTACTTTTCATCGTTTTTTAGAACCGGATTATCATTTTCGTAAGATGGAAAAAATGATGCAAAAGCAACAGAAGAATTTTGAAAAAATGGATAATCGTTTTATGGAAAATCCGTTTGAACCTAAAATGGCTCCAATGCTTGTAAATTTAGTAAAAGAAAACAATGAATACAAAGTTATTGTTGATTTAAAACCAATTGGAAACAATGAAAAAAATGTCAATGTTAAACTCGATGACAATACTGTTACTATCACCGGAGAAATGGAGAAAAAAGAACATCATAGAGAAAATATTATGAATTTTTCTCAGTCTTATTATTTAGATGAAAAAGTTATGCCTGATAAAATTACTAAAGAAAAAATCGGTAACAAATACATTGTAACAATACCTTTCAAGTAATAATTTCAAAAAAGAATTCCGACATATTAATTATCAATGTCGGAATTCTTTTTTTATTTTAAAAATTTAAATATTAATGATTAACTTCTGCTTCTTGAGAATTTTCTTCTTGTTTCGAATTATTCATTTCTTCAGGTACAGAAACAGGATTTATTTCATCGGCATTTTCAGAATTTGCTTCTGAAGATTTTTCTTCTTCAGTTTCTTCTTCAGTTTTTGCACTAATTTCTTCTGCTTTTTCTTCCAATTTTTCAGCTTCGGCTTTTAGAGCAGCTTCGATTTCCTCTTCTTCTTTGGCTCTAATAACAGGAATTGAAAGCATTAGTGCTACTTGGTCACCTTCGTGCTCAAAATTTAATTCCAAAAGTTCTTTATCCAATTCGACATAGCGAGATAACAAATCTATTAATTCGCCACGCATTTGTTCCAATATTTTTGGTGTTAAATTCGTTCTATCTTGCATCAAAACTAATTTTAATCTGTTTGTTGCAGTTGATTTAGAAGCTTCACCCTGTTCTTCTTGAGGGCGGAAGAACTTAGCCACTGTATTATAAATATCAGAGAAAAGTCCCATCCTACACCTTCACTTTCAACTTTGAAAATACATTTTTAATTTTTGCCATAAAGCCTTTAGGCTCATCTAAATCCAAGAAAGGAACTTCTTCACCTAAAATTCTTTGTGCAACATTTCTATATGCTTTACCGGCCAAAGCATTTTCATCATTAACGATAGGTTCACCTTTATTTGTAGAAGTGATAATGCCAGTATCTTCCGGTATTATACCAACCAATTGGCAAGAAAGAATTTCAACAACATCGTCTACGCTCATCATTTCATTAGATTTAATTAAGCTTGGACGAACTCTGTTTAAAAGAAGTTTATAGCTTTTGATTTCTTCTTTTGATTCTAAAAGTCCGATAATTCTGTCAGCATCTCTAATTGCAGACATTTCTGGAGTTGTAACAACGATTGCTTCGCTAGCTCCGGCAACAGCGTTCTGGAAGCCTTGTTCAATACCTGCCGGACAATCTACTAGGACAAAGTCGTTTTCTTCTTTCAATGTGTCGCAGATTTCTTTCAATTGCTCTGCGTTAACAGCTGTTTTATCTCTTGTTTGAGCTGCTGCGAGCAATGAAAGGTTAGGATTCTTTTTATCTTTAACCAATGCTTGCTTAAGTTTGCAGCGTTCTTCGATAACGTCAACAATTGTATACACAATTCTATTTTCAAGTCCTAAAAGTAAGTCTAGGTTTCTTAAGCCTAAGTCTGTATCAATAAGGACAACTTTATATCCGGCTTTTGCTAGAGCTGTACCGATGTTTGCACTTGTAGTAGTCTTACCGACACCGCCTTTTCCGGACGTAATTACTATTACTCGACCAGTCATTAATCTCTCCTTAATTTTTTATAAATAACAATTTTTCCATTTTCAATTAAAGCTTCTTCAGGGGTAAACTCATTTGTTTTTTGAACATAAGGTACGTTTAAAGTATCATTACGTCTGGCATACAATCCTGCAATTCTTAATTGAATAGCGTTTAGTTTTAATGCTCTTACTTTAGAAGTTATGTTTCCGTGTGAACCGGCATGAGCAATACCGCCTAAAATACCCCAAACAGTGATATCACCGCCTGCTACAATTTCACTTCCAGGGTGAGCATCACCAATAATCAAAATATTTCCTTCGTAACTAACAGTTTGTCCGGAACGTAGTGTTTGATTTATATATAATGTTGGCAAACTTTCTGTGCTTACAGAATTTTCTGTTGCTCCTTCCGGTAAAACATCACCGGTATCTAAAAGAATATATTTACTTGAATCTTCAGCTTTAAATAAACCTTCGTTTGCTGCTAAAGCTTCAAAATCGTTGCTTAAATGCTCAGATGGAATGATTTCAGACAATTCTTCCATAGATTGTTCGTCATAAATATCTTCAATCCCGTCAGTTGTTTCAATTGGGCCGGATACTGATGTAAAATCGGCATCAGCATGAACTTCTACAGTCTTATTTTCATCAACCTGTTCATCAACTTTTTCTTCTACAGGTTCTTCTGTTTTTACAAGAACAGCTTCTTCTTTTACTTCATCAGATGGTGTGCAAACAATTGCCGATTCAGTTGTGTCTGAAAGTTCTGAAATAATTATACCTAAACTAACGGCAGAAGCCTCAGTTTGCTCAGAATTTGTATCAATAAAAGCGATACTTGCATCCATTGACTCAATCAAAGCCTTAATACTAAGAAGTTGAGATTGTTTTAAATCAAGATTACCTAATTTTAAACAAACATTTTTACCTTTAACATCCGGATGTTCCATTATTGAGCTAAGTTCAAATACAAGCTGTGTAGTATTTTTAGCATCACTTAGGTCTATAATGAACCCATTTTCTACAAAACCTTTTTCCATTTATAATTCCCAAATAAGTCTACAACAATTTAAAGAATATCTTAAATATTGTTTCAATTCAATAAAGTATGACACAATGTAAAGTTTGAGAATAGAACAGATAGGAGAGAAAATTAACAAAAAATGTGGCTTTTTATAATTAAAAATGTACATATAATATCTTGCTAAAATAATTATAAAAATAAAAACTCATTTGAAGAAATGATTTATTTATACAAGATTTTTGTTACCATCTTGCCTAAGGTTTAATATAGGAGAGTTTTATGATTTTAACAAACATTGAAAATGTTCCTGGCAAGAAAATTGTCGGACAATATGGTATGGTAACCGGAAGTACAGTAAGAGCAAAACATGCCGGAAAAGATATGTTAGCTGGTTTTAAGAACTTTTTTGGTGGAGAAATTAAAGGTTATACAGAATTGATGGAAGAATCCAGAAACGAATCTACACAAAGAATGATTATGCAAGCACAAAAATTGGGTGCAAATGCAATAATAAATGTAAGATATGCAACTTCAGCAATTACAGTAGGTGCTGCAGAAGTTTTTGCTTATGGTACAGCAGTTAAAGTAGAAGATATGTAAGAATATTTACGAATTTTTGGTGATGAAATGGATTTAATAATAGCAATTATCTCTTTGATTTTATGCTACTTTATTGGTAGAAAAATCGAAAAAGATCATTATAAAAGCATAAGAGCAAGAGAATTAAAGTTATACAAAAAGCGTTACGTCAGTTTTTCAAAACAGACTGTTAATCCGGCAAAAGTAAAAAGCGTCGTGCTTGTTAGCGGAAATGTTGTGATTGGTTGTGATCATTTTAAAGCTTTTTTAGCTAGCTTAAGAAATATTTTCGGTGGTAATGTTTCTGCGTATGAATCTTGTTTAGATAGAGGCAGAAGAGAAGCGTTGTTGAGAATGAGAGAAAAGGCTAATGCTTTAGGCGCAAATGTTGTGATTAATGTAAAATTAGAAACCGTTAATATTGATCCTTTGGGTGGCAAAAATCATCCGAGAGTATCAGTAATTGCATATGGAACAGCAGTAATTTATGGACAATAATGCATTTGATTATTCTGATGACGAATTAGAACAGGCTAAAAAAATAATTTTTGATGAAACAAATGTTACTAATTCAAATCCATTGAGCGATTTATTGCAAATTCTTATTAAAATTGTTGCATTTATTTTGCTGATTTATTTTACGATGTATTTCGGCTTCACTGTTTTTATAAAAACAATGAGTGTGGATACTCAAATTAAGCTTGAAAACTTTTTATCACAAAGTAATTCTTTTGAAACAGTAAAGATTGCTCAAAAAGATAAAGAGCGTTTAATAAATGTAAAAAATAATATTTTAGCGATAGATAAAGAATATCCAAAAACTTCTAACCTGAATATTTATATAATTAAAGAAGATTATTTGAATGCTTTTTGTGCGCCAAACGGAAATATTTATATAACACAAAAATTGTACAATCTATTAAAGCAAGATGGTGAGTTGATGTTTATATTGGCGCATGAAATGTCACATTATAGAGATAAAGACCATTTGCTTGGGCTTAGAACTGAACTCGCAGGTAAATTTGTTGTTATTATAATGTCAGCATTATCAAATAATCAACAAAATTTTAGCAACATAATTGCCGGAGCAATTGATTTGTCAAACTTGAAATACTCAAGAAATATTGAGAGTAAATGTGACAAATACGCTTCTAATATAGTTATGCGAAAATATTCTACAATTAAGCCGGCAACAGATGCACTAAAACTTTTAAAAGATGATTCGCCAGATATGATGATTGATGCATTTTCTACGCATCCTAATTTGGATAGAAGAATAAAACTTATAGAACAAAATCAAGATTAATATAGAAATTTGCAAAATCTTAATGTTACAACTCTAATCCTAAATCACCTTTTTGTTATATAATAGAGATGAAAATAAGGAGCTTAGACATGATTATGGCAACTCAACAATCACAAAAAGAATCTGACAGACAATCTGCAATAAAAACGATTGATTCAGAAATAAAAGCAATTGAAGAATTAAAACATTCATTAGATTCTGTAAGTCTTACACAAGCTCTTGATTTCATGCAAAATTCAAAAGGCAGAATAATAATTACCGGCATGGGGAAATCCGGTCATATCGGAAAGAAAATTGCAGCTTCTCTCGCTTCAACCGGTACACCATCATTTTTTGTGCATCCGGCAGAAGCCAGTCACGGCGATTTAGGTATGATTACCGAAGATGATGTTGTTATTGCAATATCTAATAGTGGTGAATCTCGTGAATTAGTAGATATATTAAATTATTGCAAAAGATTTGGAATAAAACTTATTGCTATAACAAAAAATGCAGAAAGTTCTTTAGGAAAAGCCGGAGATGTTATATTGCTTTTACCTAATAACGGGGAAGCTTGCCCTCTTGGTTTAGCTCCAACCAGTTCCACTACCGCTACATTGGTTTTGGGGGATGTTTTGACTATAGGCATGATAGAACGCAAAGGGTTCTCTAAAGAAGATTTTAATGACCGTCATCCGGGAGGCAAATTAGGTTCTATCTTAAAACGTGTATCTGATTTGATGCATACAGGTCAGGATATGCCGATTCTTGATGAAAATTCTAATATGCAAGCAGTATTATTAGAAATGACGTCTAAACGACTTGGATGTGTAGGGTTTATAAATCAAGCAGGTGATTTAACAGGAATTTTAACAGACGGCGATTTAAGAAGATGTTTGTCATCTAAGATTTTAGAAGAAAAAGCCGTAGATTTAATGACCAAAAATCCGAAAACAATTACTCCAAACGCAATGAGTGCAGAAGCTTTAAAAATTATGCATGATAAAAAAATTACGAATTTATTTGTTGTTGAAAATAATAAACCGGTCGGAGTAATTCATATTCACGATTTGTTAAATAATGGTGTTGCTTAAAGGATAAAAATTATGGATATAATTACAGAAAAAAAGGTTGCAGCATTTTTATCGATAACATCAAATGCTTTGGTTATTTCTTTCAAAGTTGTTGCGGGAATTCTATCCGGAAGTATAAGTATTATTTCAGAGGCGATTCATTCTTTATCTGATTTTTTAGCATCTGTGTTAACTTTCTTTGCGGTAACTCGTTCTGCTGAGCCTGCAGACAAAGATCATCCGTTTGGTCACGGTAAATATGAAGATATGTCCGGATTTGTAGAAGGTGGATTAATAATATTTGCTGGACTTTATATTATATATGAAGCATCTGAAAAACTCATCCATGGATATTATCAACAAACAGAAACAACAATTGGCATACTTGCAATGGGATTTGCTGTTATTGCGAATTTTCTAGTAAGTCGATACCTTTTTTATGTAGCAAAAAAATCTGATTCAATTTCATTATATGCAGATGCAAAACACTTAAGCACGGATATTTATTCATCTTTAGGAGTTTTTCTTGGTTTGTTGTTAATTAAAATAACCGGTTTAGCAATTTTAGACCCGATTATAGCATTATTTGTTGCTTTAATAATATTAAAAGCCGGCTTTTCAATTTCTAAAGAAACATTGAATAATCTATTAGATGGTTCAATTCCAGCGGAAGATATCCATAAAATAGAAGCTATTATTGAAAAGAATTCTAATGTAAAAGGATGTAAAAGTATAAGAGGTCGAAAATCAGGACAATGCAAAGAAATAGAAATCACTCTTTTATTTGACCCTGATATGAAACTTTCTTGTTGTCATAATATATGCGATCAGGTTGAAAGCTCTATTAAAAATGAATTCGAAAATGTTTATGTAACAATTCACGCAGAGCCGTTTTATGGATAATATTAAAACTAAGAATCTTGCTTTACAAATAATGCTTATGTTAAAATTTTAAGTATTATGATTACAACAGAAAATTTAACAGTACGTTTTGGGAAAGACCCATTATTTGAAAATGTAAATATAAAATTTGCAGAAGGAAATTGTTACGGACTTATTGGTGCAAACGGAGCCGGAAAAAGTACTTTTTTGAAAGTGTTATCCGGTGATTTGGAGCCTACAAGCGGGCATGTGCATATTAAAAAAGGACAACGAATTTCTGTATTGAAGCAAAATCACTTTGAATTTGATGATTTTACGGCAATTGACACAGTCATTATGGGAAATAAGCATCTTTATGATGTTATGAAAGAAAAAGATGCTTTGTATATGAAGCCCGATTTTAATGATGAGGATGGCATTCGTGTTGCTCATTTAGAAACAGAATTTGCGGAGATGGACGGGTGGCAGGCTGAATCGGATGCGTCTTCGCTTCTTAATGATTTAGGTATTCCTCAAGAATTGCACTATTCATTGATGAAAGATTTGTCCGGTAGCGAGAAAGTGCGTGTATTGTTAGCTCAAGCTTTATTTGGCACACCGGATATTCTTCTTTTGGATGAACCTACAAACCACTTGGATTTGGCGACAATTACTTGGTTAGAAGACTTTTTGATTGATTTTCCAAATACAGTTATTGTAGTTTCACACGACAGAAAATTTTTAGATAGAATTTGTACACATATTGCGGATATTGATTTTAGAAATATTCAGCTTTATACAGGTAATTATTCTTTCTGGACACAGGCTAGTGCGTTGATTATGAAACAAAAAGAAGAGCACAATAAAAAATTGGAAGAAAAGGCGGAAGAATTTAGAAAATTTATCGCAAGATTTAGTGCGAACGCATCAAAAGCGAAACAAGCGACTTCTCGAAAAAATATGTTGGAAAAATTGACTTTGGAAGATATAAAACCTTCAACAAGAAAATATCCTAGTATAAATTTCAAGTTTTCAAAAATCCCTGGAAAAGATGTGTTGAATGTTCAAGGTTTGAAAAAATCTGTGAATGATGAACTTTTGATAAAGGCTTTGTCATTTGATGTAAGGCAAGGTGAAAAAATTGCATTTATTTCTCAAAATCAATTGGCGGTTACAACACTTTTTGAAATCTTAGAAGGTAAAATTAAACCGGATGAAGGTACTGTAACTTGGGGTGTTACGGCAACTCATTCTTATTGCCCTAAAGATAACAACGAATTCTTTGATACGGATAAAAATATTATTCAATGGCTTGCACAATATTCTCAAGAACAACACGTAAGTTTTTTGAGAGGATATTTAGGTAGAATGCTATTTTCCGGTGAAGATGCTGAAAAACAAGTTAAAGTATTGTCAGGTGGGGAAAAAGTTCGTTGTATGTTTGCTAAAACAATGATAGAAGAATCAAATGTTTTAATTTTTGACGAGCCTACCAACCATTTGGATTTGGAAGCTATAACGTCATTAAATAATGCTTTGATTGATTATACAGGAACTGTTTTATTTACTTCTCAAGATTATCAGTTTATAAACACTGTAGCGGATAGAATTATTGAAATTACGCCAAGCGGATATTTGAATTATCAAATGAGGTATGAAGATTATCTTAATAATGCGGATGTTCAGAAGCGTAGAGCGTTAATGTATAAATAGATAAATATGTTAACTGTATTCAAAATAAAAGATTAAAAAAAAATACTTATAAGCATGTATTTTAAGGGAAAAACAGGATTTTACTAATTGATTTTTGCAAGTGTTTGTAATACATTTATTGTGTATATAAAAAAGCTTTAAAAAAGGAGGAAGCTATATTATGGAAACATACGGAATTGAAAAATTTGGTATTATCGGACCAAAAGCAGTTCACAGAAACTGGACACCTGCTCAGTTAACAGAAGCTGCTTTAAGATTAGGTGAAGGCTCTTTGAGCAACACTGGTGCTTTGGTTGTTACAACTGGTAAATACACTGGTCGTTCACCTAAAGATAAATTTATTGTTGATACAGAATCTATCCACAACGATATTGCTTGGGGAAAAGTAAACAGACCTATCAGCAGAGAAAAATTCAACTCAATCAAGGGTAAAATTGCATCTTACTTACAAAACAGAGAAGTATTTATTTTCGATGGTTTTGCAGGTGCTGACAAAACTTATACTCAAAAATTCAGAGTTATCAACGAATTAGCAAGCCAAAACATGTTCATCCACGAATTGTTAATCAGACCAACTGCTGAAGAATTATCAAACTATGGTGAACCTGATTACACAATCCTTTGTGCTCCTGGTTTCAAATGTGATCCGGAAGTTGATGGTGTAAATTCAGAAGCTTGTATCGCTATCGACTATGAAGCTCATGAAATTATTATTTGTGGTTCTCAATACTCTGGCGAAATCAAAAAATCTGTATTCGCAACTATGAACTATGTTATGACTAAGAAAAATGTTCTTCCTATGCACTGTTCAGCTAACATGGACCCTGCAACTGGTGAAACAGCAGTATTCTTTGGTCTTTCAGGTACTGGTAAAACTACTTTATCAGCAGACCCTAACCGTAAGTTAATCGGTGACGATGAACACGGTTGGTCTCCAGATGGTGTATTCAACTTTGAAGGCGGTTGCTATGCAAAATGTATTCACCTTTCTGCTGAAAATGAACCAGATATTTACAATGCTATTAAATTCGGTTCATTGGTTGAAAATGTTATTATGGACCCAGAAACAAGAGAATTTGATTTTGAAGATGGTTCTTTAACTGAAAATACTCGTGTTGGTTATCCAATCAATTACATCAACAATGCTCAAATTCCTTCTAAGGGCGGAATTCCAAAAGTTGTTATCTTCTTAACAGCTGATGCATTTGGTGTATTGCCTCCAATCTCAAGATTAGACAAAAACGCTGCTATGTACCACTTTGTAACTGGCTTCACTTCTAAATTAGCTGGTACTGAAAGAGGTGTTACAGAACCACAACCTACATTCTCAACATTATTCGGTGAACCATTCATGCCAATGGATGCTTCAGTATATGCAAAAATGTTAGGTGACAAACTTGACCAATACGGAACTAAAGTTTACTTAGTTAACACTGGTTGGGCAGGCGGTTCAGCTGCTTCTGGTGCTAAGAGAATGAAATTATCTTACACAAGAGCTATGGTAACTGCTGCATTAAATGGTTCATTTGATTCAATCGAATTCAAACACCACGATGTATTTAATGTAGATTACCCAACATCTTGTCCAAATGTTCCAGACGAAATGCTTGATGCTCGTGGAATGTGGTCAGACAAGAAAGCTTATGACGAAGCTGCTAACAAATTGGCTCAAATGTTTGCTGATAACTTCTCAGCTAAGTATCCAAACATGCCTGCTGAAATCGTTAACGCTGGTCCTAAAGCAGTTGCTAACGTATAGTCTGATATATTGAAGATTTGAGTTTAGCTCATTATATAAAAACAAGGGTAGCCAAATGACTATCCTTGTTTTTTATTTAAAAATTAAGCCATTCATTTACTTTTTGCATTTGAAGTATAAGTCTATTATTATCTCTTTCAAATTCAGAAAGTTTTTCATTAAATTCTTTTTCATCAGTTATACTTTTTAATGTTGAAATTTGTTTTTGAAGAATATCATCACTAATTTCTCCTTTAAATTTATGATTGAAGTCA
Source organism: uncultured Candidatus Melainabacteria bacterium (assembly GCA_934754425.1). Lineage (GTDB taxonomy): Bacteria > Cyanobacteriota > Vampirovibrionia > Gastranaerophilales > Gastranaerophilaceae > CAG-196. The sequence continues at coordinate 60,352 of CAKVIN010000007.1, forward strand.
AGTATATTATTAAGTTTTTTTGCTTCTTTTTCAAATTCAGCTTCTGTTTCATCTAATCTAATATGCATTTCTTCACTTATCATTTCTTGGTTAAACATCTTTCTTAATTTTTGCAATGTCGTATGTGTATCTGGTATTTCTTTATTTTCAGCTTTTGTTCCTGAATTATCATTTTTGTGAATTTCTTCCTTGATTTCTTTTTGGTTTGCATTATTAACTTCTTCTTGCTCTACAGTTTTAAAGAAATCTTCTATTTTATCATATAACTTTGGACAAGCACTCTTAATTTTGCTTAAGAAATTCGCACGTTCTTGACCATTAAGAGTACCATCTCCAATATTTTCGCCTTTTTCATTTTTAGCGCCTTCTGTATCGCACTCTTTAAAAATTGTGTTTAATTTCTTTAAATCTTTTGCTTTCACATTAACCCCTTGGTCATTTAAAAAAGCATTCATACTGTTTATGTCTAGCTTAATGTTTGAAAAATCTACCATATTATTTTCTCCTTAATATTAATACAACCATCATGTATTACGGCAGATTTTCAAAAAACTTTAATAAAACAAGAGGAAAAGTTACAAATGTTTACAAAATATCTAACGGATCAACATCTATTGCAAGTCGAATATCTTTAGGCATTGTGATTTTGCTTAAAAATTTAGAAATAAAATCGTGTCCTTTTTGTGATAATTTGTTTTTTATAAGTATCTGGAATCTGTAATATCCGTTTAATTTTTCAATTACGCAAGGAGTCGGGCCAAGCGTTTCCAAATACTCTCCAAAACCAAATTTTTCTGTCATTGTGTTTAAGCGCATTGCAATTTCCATCGCAGATTTTTCTGCACGAAAATTATTTTGTGATGATAAGATTAAGCGGATAATTTGGCTGAATGGCGGATAATCAAACTCTTGTCTGGCTTTGATTTCTGTTTCAAAAAACTTTTCATAATCTTGCGCTTTAGCTGTTTGAAAAGCGTAATAATCAGGGTTATAAGTTTGAAATAATACTTTGCCCTTAAATTCTCCTCTGCCGGCACGTCCTGCAACCTGCGTAAGCAATTGAAAACCTCTTTCAGATGCTCTGTAGTCAGGAATATTAAAACCGGAATCAGCACTAAGCACGCCAACCAGTGTAACATTAGGATTATCCAAACCTTTTGCTATCATTTGTGTACCAACTAAGATGTCAATTTCGTTATTTTGAAATTTATTCAATAATTCAATATGAGCGTTTTTTCTGGTTAAAATGTCGCTATCTATTCTTTCAATTCTTGCGTCCGGATAAAGTTCTTTGACTAACAGTTCAATCTTTTGCGTTCCGACTCCGGATGTTGAAAGCGCATCACTTCCGCATTGTGGACAAAACTCTGGAAAACTCGTTTCTCTATTACAGTAGTGACATTTGAGTTTTTTTACACTAGCGTGCCAAATCATCGGTATAGAACAATCAGGACATTCGACAACCGTTCCGCAAGCTTTACATTGCGTATATGTAGAATATCCCCTGCGGTTCATCAAGAGAATTACTTGCTGATTTCTTTCTAATGTTTCAACAATTTCAGTTTGTAAAGGTTTAGAAATAATTCCTCTGTAAGCAGCTTTTCCGTATTCTTGCATATTAATTACTTGAGGTTTCGCAAGCGGAGAATTATTAAAGCGCTTTCTCATCTCAAACAAATTATTGTTATTAGTTGCAAAATAATATGTTGAAATATCCGGAGTTGCTGAGCCTAAAATTAGAGGTGCTTGATGAAATTGCGCTAAGCGTCTTGCTACAACTCTTGCGTCGTATCTAGGTGCAGGGTTTGTTTGTTTATAAGCGCCTTCGTGCTCCTCGTCAATAATTATTAAACCTATGTTTTGCAATGGTGCAAATACAGCTGAACGAGCTCCGGCAAGAATTTTAATATCATTGTTATAAAGTCTTTGCCAAACATCGTATTTCTCACCTTCTCCAATACTGCTATGCCAAATTGCAACATCTCTTATGCCGAATTTTCGAGCTAATCTTTTGGTCAGTTGAGATGCTAAAGCAATTTCCGGAGCTAAAAATAGTACATTTTTGCCGGAATCAATAACATCTTTTATTAATTTAAAGTAAACCTCTGTTTTTCCGGAAGCGGTTACACCGTGCAAAAGAATTGGGTTTGGCGATTTTAGTTTTGCTTTTATCCCTTCATAAGCCGTAATTTGTTCACCGGAAAGTTCAAATAGAGGTTCTGTTTCCACGTCTTTGAATATAGAAAGTGGATTTCTGTAAATATATTCTTCTTCTATTTTTACGAAACCACTTTCTGCAAGTTTTTTCATTGTTGCTCGTGTTGTTTTCGCCAGTTCCTCAAATTCTATAAGCGAACATTTACCTTTAGTTTTAAGCAAAGCCAAGATTTCTTTTTGACGTTTTGTTAAACCTTCGCCGTCTTCCTTAATCAATGAAACAGCAAGTGCAATTTTTGCATTTTTTTCGATTAATTTCATCGGCAAAGCTGCATTTAAAACAGTTACAAAATCTGTGCAATAATAGTTTGCTACCCATTCTAAAAGCTTTAAATATTTAATAGAAAAAAGTGGTGTTTCATCAATTATTCGATTAATTTTTTTAGCCTTAAAATCCCCCGGAAGGTAGTCTGAAAAACCTACAATAAACGCATTGATTAATCCCTGTCTGCCAAACGGAATCATTACAGCCTGCCCGATTTGAATGATATCTTTCATCTCGTCGGGTATAAGATAGCTGAATGTCTTGACTCCAAGCCCTTTTATATTTACTAAAACCAATGCGTATTTCATAGTTATTATTATATCATAGGTGAAAATAAGTTATATCATTTGGACAATTTTTCTTGTTTATTTTATACTGAAACTATTGTTAAATAAGCGAGGATAAAGGATGTTAAAAGATTATTTTTTAAATGAAGTCGATAATGCAATAAAAAAAGCTATTGAGCTTGGTAAATTAGGACAAATGGCTGTAGAAGATAAGTTTTCTCTTATTATAGAGAAACCAAAAAATGCTGATTTTGGTGATTTTGCAGTAAATGTATCTTCATTAGCTCGTTCTGCAAAAATTGCTCCACCTATGATTGCGCAAGCAGTTGTGGAATTTTTATCAAAAGAAAATTATTCAGTAACTGTTGTTGGTGGATTTATCAACTTTAAAATAGAAGATTCTCTTTTAGCGAATGCAGTAGCGGAAGTTCTTGCAAAAGGTGAAAATTATGGTCGTCCGGAAAATGTTGAAACAGAAAAAATCTTATTGGAATATGTTTCAGCAAACCCAACCGGCCCTTTTCACATAGGTCATGGACGTTGGGCTGCAATGGGAAGCGCTTTGGCTAATCTTTTGAAATTCTATGGTCATGAAGTTTATCAAGAATTTTATATTAATGATGCAGGAAGTCAAATTCAAAAACTTGGTAATTCATTAAGAATAAGACTTAAACAAGAAAAAGGCGAAAATGTTGATTTTCCTACCGATGAAATTGAAAGAAAAAATTATTACCCGGGTGATTATTTAATTCCTGTGGCTAAAAAATTCTTGAAATTAAATCCGACAGTTGATGTTGACAATGTAGAATTACGTGTTCTTTGTGATTTCGCAAAAAAAGAAATGGAAGAATGCCAAAAGAAATTGTTGGAAGACTTTAGAGTACATTTTGATAATTTCTATTCTGAACTTGATTTACACAAATCCGGAAAAGTTGAAGAAAGCTATAAAGAACTTATGGATAAAGGCATGTTGTATGAAAAAGAAGGTGCAATGTGGTTCAAGTCCTCAGAATTCGGCGATGACCAAGACAGAGTTATCAAAAAAGCAGATGGCTCTAATACTTATTTAACAGCTGATATAGCTTATCACATTGATAAATTAAGACGTGGTTATGACAGATTGATTAATATTTGGGGAGCAGACCACCATGGTTATGTTGCTCGTGTGAAAGCTTCAATTGAAGCTTTAGGTTATGATCCAAATAAGTTAGAAGTTCTTTTAGGCCAACTTGTAAATCTTGTTATCAACGGTGAAGAAGTTCGTATGGGTAAACGTAAAAATATGGTTACTCTTGATGATTTGATTGAAGAAGTCGGTATTGATGCCACAAGATATTGGATGGAAATGAGAAATATTGATATGACTCTTGATTTTGATATTGAACTTGCTAAAAAGAGTACGGATGAAAACCCTGTATTCTACGTTCAATATGCACACGCAAGAGTTTGTTCAATTTTAAGAAATGCTATTAATGATAGAGTTAATCCTGAAAATGGTGAAACTATAAAAGCTCCGATGAGCCAAGCAGAATTGGATGATTTAATCAACAATTTTGATAAGAACATAATTCTGAAAACTACTGAAACTGCAAAATCTTTGATTCTCAAGCTGGAAGAATTCAAATCTGTAATTAAACTTTCTGCACAAAATAGAACTGTTTACACAATTTGCAGATATGTTCAAGAACTTGCAGCGGAATTCCATTCTTTCTATAATTCAAATCGTGTAATCTGTGATGATGTAGAACTTATGAAATCCAGATTAGCGTTGATGGTCGCAGTTAAGACAACATTAAAGAATGCTTTAGATATTTTGGCTGTTACTGCTCCGGAAAAAATGTAAAAATTTATAGTATATGGTGGGAATAGTGAATACTGTTCCCACTATATAATTAAAACAGTTGTAGGGTGGGAAAAGCGTGAGCGGTTCCCACCAAAAAATACTTTTCTATTCAGTTTGCCGTCATTGCGAGAAAATTTAGACTTTTGTTTATTAATATTAATTTTTACTCCGAAAATTTTCGTGGTAATCCAAAAGTTTAAAATAAACTTACAAACAGAATGACTGGATTGCTTCGCTCCCGCTCGCAATGACGTTGCAACATTTTTACCAACAAAGTCGCAGGACAGTCGTAGGGTGGGGAAAGTGATAGCGTCCCCACCGAAAAATACCTGCCTTTTATAACACAGCGATTAACAAAATCAAAATTGCGGAAATAATAGAACTTATTCCAACAAATTTCCAAAAAGGTGTTATTCCGCCGTTTTGAGTGTAAGACTTTGGTTTCATTGTGTAAGATTGTTTTACCGGTGCAGGAGTTTTTTTATTACTATTATTTCCACTTTTTTTAGTTTCTTTTTTCTTGATTTCATATTTTTCGCTTAAACTATTTTTTCCGGCTTTACCGGTCATCAAAAGCTCAATATCATATTGATTTTTTAATATTGATTTATTTCCCTTTTTATAAAATACTGCATAATTTATTGCCGCTTCAAAAGCCCTTTGTAAACATTCTAAAGCTGCGCTGCCATCACGTTTTACGCTGGAAGAATGAATGGAAATATTACCTTGTTTTTTTAAAAAATACAAATCGTCTATAAATTCTTTTTCCGGAATAGAAGTTGCTTGATCCTTTAATGTTGCAATCATATCATCAAAGCTGCCATCATATTGTCTTTTGTCTGCTAAAATAGACTTGCACATTTGTTCTCCAAATCTTCTAGTCTGCCCCATGCATTGCTCAAAGAATTCAGATGTATAAAGCTTTTCCGCATCTTTTATGATTTCATATAAATTTGAATCAATTTTCTTTAAAAAATCAAAATTTGTCATAATATTTTACCTAATTAAAAATAAAGTTAAGAATCTTATAAACTCCAAAAGCTACGCACCACGCTATTAAACATTGTATTAATACAACAAGAACTGCATATTTTCGACCTAATTCTCGTCTTACGGTAGCAATTGCAGCAACGCAAGGAGTATAAAGCAAACAGAATACCATAAATGTAAATGCTGAAATTTGATTAAACAAACTAGATTTTGTAATATCGCCTACTAAAACACTCAAAGTGCTTACAACACTTTCTTTTGCCATAAATCCGGTAAGAAATGCTGTTGAAATTCGCCAATCATCTAAGCCTAGTGGTTTAAATAATGGAGCAATAAAATTGCCAAACAAAGCTAATAAACTATCAGCAGAATTTGTAACTAAATTTAATCTTGTATCAAATGTTTCTAAGAACCAAATAATAATTGTTGCCCAGAAAATTATTGTAAACGCTTTTGTTACAAAGTCTTTCGCCTTAACATAAATAAGACGGTAAACATTCACAAACCCAGGCATTCTATAATTAGGAAGTTCCATTACAAACGGAACAGCTTCTCCTTTGTATACAAAATATTTCAAGAAAAATGCCAACAATATTCCGACAATCATGCCAATCAAATACATGCTAAGAATTATCCACACTTGATTTTTAGAGAAAAATGCTGCGGTAAACAAAGCATAAATTGGTAACTTAGCAGAACAGCTCATGAACGGAGTTAACAGAATTGTCATTTTTCTATCACGTTCAGATGGTAAAGTTCTTGATGCCATAATTGCTGGAACAGAACAGCCAAAACCTATTATCATCGGCACAAAACTTCTGCCTGATAATCCGATTTTTCTAAGTAATCTATCCATAACAAAAGCAATTCTTGCCATATATCCGCTATCTTCTAAAATTGATAAGAAGAAAAATAGAACAACAATTTGTGGCAAAAAGCTTAAAACACTTCCGACTCCTGAAAATACACCATCTATTATTAGAGAATGAAATACAGGATTTAAGCCATAAGTAGAAAGTACTCCATCAAAAAACGAAATTACTTTTTCTATTCCAATTTCCATTAAGACTGATAAAAAACCACCAATAGGTCCGAAGGTTAAGAAAAATATAAGTGCCATAATTAGTAAAAACGCAGGCATAGCGGTATATTTTCCTGTCAAAATTTTATCAACTTTTAAAGATATTCTATGCCCTATAGTATCAGAAGGTTTTGAAACATAATTAGCGCACAATCCTTCAATGAAAGTGAATCTCATATCCGCCATAGCCGCTTCACTATCTAATCCTGTGTCATTTTCCATCTCTTCAATAATATGGTTACAAGTTTCAACTTCGTTATCATCGAGATTTAATGATTTAATAAGGTGAAAATCTTTTTCAGCAAGTTTCGTTGCAGCAAATCTCGCAGGAATTTGCACAGCAACAGCATGGTCTTCAATCAAGTGAATCATTGAGTGAATACAACGATGAACTGCACCGGATTTTGAATCATTTTCTTGACAGAAATCAACTCTTGCCGGATATTCAGAATACTTCGCAACATTAATAGCATGTTCTACTAATTCTTCAATACCTTGGTTTTTTGTGGCAGAAATTGGAATTACAGGAACACCGAGTTCAGCTTCAAGACCATTTATATCAATACTTCCACCGTTTTCAGTAACTTCATCCATCATATTAAGCGCAATTACCATCGGAACATTGAGTTCAATGAGTTGCAGTGTCAAATATAAATTTCGTTCAATATTTGTAGCATCAACAATGTTAATGATACCATCAGGTTTTTCATTTAAAATAAAATCTCTGGTTACAATTTCTTCACTACTATAAGGGGAAAGAGAGTATATCCCAGGTAAATCAGTAATTGTCACGTTAGAATATGCTTTAATTTGACCTTCTTTTTTATCAACCGTAACTCCGGGGAAATTTCCAACGTGTTGATTAGAGCCGGTTAATCTGTTAAACAATGTAGTTTTACCGCAATTTTGGTTTCCGGCTAATGCAAATTTAAGCTTTGTTTTAGGCTTTACATTTCTTTTCTCAACACTTTCTTCACCTTTCATAGAGTGTTCAATTTTTTTGAAAACAATTTCTTTTCGTGGCAAACTGTGAGCTTTATGAATTTTTTCCAAAACAATTTTTGCGGCATCAGCTTTTCTTATTGTAAGTTCGTACCCTCTAATTCTAATTTCTAAAGGATCGCCCATCGGCGCTGTTTTTATGAGTTCGACTTCCACCCCAGGAGTTAAGCCCATATCCAGAATATGTCCTCTTAATGCTTTATCTTCGCATTCGATAGATTTTATAAATCCTTCTTTACCAATTCTTAATTTATCTAATGTTATCATTTTGGCCTCTTTTATTGATTCTATTATATTCTAAAAATTTTTTATAAGAAATACCGGCAAAATTAGTACTCACATATTTACAAATTTTATTTATTGTATTCGCATACCCAAAAGTCTTAGACGTACTGTCTAATGTTTAAAATCAAAAATTTATTAAAATGAAAGAAAAGGAGATAAGTATGAAAAAGATTTTTATTTTATTAGGTTTAATAACCTCAATACCGGTTTTTGCAATGTGTTCAATTGACGATGCAAATGTCTGCAGCAGCTCACTCCCAGGCATGCGAGAAGAATTTAGCTCAAGATATAACCCGAAATCGAATATAAATGAGTTTTCTAACACTCCGGAAGCAAGATTAAATCCTATAAAACGTGATAATATTGAATATCAAATGCGCCAATTTGCACCAACTGAAAATAATTTTAATTACAATTCCAGTTGTCAATTTGGAGTTTGCTTAGAAAACAGAAACTCTCCGTTATTTCAACAATCAAGATAGGTAGAGGCAAAGAGTTAGCATTTTTATCAAAATGTTAACTCTTTTTTTATAATTCTAAAAAACTAATCTTTCTTTTATCTTTATATATGACTTTTGTCACGTTATTCAATATTTTCAATAATTTATAATTTTCTTGGGACATTATGTCTATAGAGAAAGGACAAAAAAGTGACAATTACAGAAACTAAAGATTTTATGAATTTAAAATTTGAAAACTTTGTAGATACTCTTGATGGAGAAGATTTATTTGACAAAACAAGCAGACTGGACGAAATATTATCAAGCGGCATTATGACTGGTAATGAAGCTTTAGGTATGGTAACAATGAACAAAGTACAGCCTGATTCTGAAATTAAAGAAAAAGATGGAAGTATACATAATGTAATAATGTTGGGTTCAAACTCATACCTTAATCTTTCTACACATCCCCAAGTTATGCAAGGTGCAAGAGAAGCTCTTGAAAAATTTGGTTACGGTATGGGTGCCGTTTCTAATTATGCAGGAATTACAGAAATTCATAAAGAATTAGAAAAAAGAATTGCTAATTTTTATGGTGCGGAAGATTCAATAGTTTTTCCTAGCGGATATGGTGCGAATATTGGTATTGTATCTGCTCTATGCGGTAAAAATGATGTAATTATAAATGATGCAGCTAATCACGCATCTATTTTTGACGGTTGCGTTTTATCAGGAGCAGAAATTAAAGTATTTCCTCATTGTGACATGAAGGGATTGGAAAGAATTCTTTCCAGAATTCCTGATGAAAAAACCGGACGTTTAATTATTACAGACGGAGTGTTTTCAATGGATGGCGATATGGCACCGTTGGATAAAATTGTTGAACTTGCGGAAAAATATAAATGCAGAATTATGGTTGATGATGCGCACGGTGTTGGGGTTGTTGGTGCAACTGGTCGTGGTACGTCAGAATATTTTGATGTAATGGATAAAATTGACCTTAACGTCGGAATGCTAAGCAAAGGCCCTGGTGGTTTAGGAGGGTATTGTGCAGCTTCTAGAGAAATCGTTCAATATTTGAGATTATACGCAAGAAGTTACTTCTTCTCTACAGCGCTTCCGGCTTCTGTTGCAGGAGGTTTGAATGAAGTATTCAAATTATTAGAAACTGATAATGCCGGAAGAAAACAACTTTGGGAAAATACCGAATATTTAAAATCTAAACTTCTAGAAAAAGGTTTTGATATCGGACATTCTCAATCAGCTGTTGTTCCGGTTATGGTATACAGTGAGCCGATACTTTTTGAAATTTATGAGAAACTTAGAAGACGTGGTGTTTATGTTAACATAGTTACTTATCCTGCAGTAAGAAGAAAAGAATGTCGTTTAAGATTGTGTACTATGAAAGAATTGACATTCGACCAAATCGACAGAGCGGTAGAAATTATTGCAGAATTAGGTAGAGAATACGGACTTATAAAATAATGAAAAAAGTGCTCGTTACCGGTGCTGCCGGTTTTATCGGACAAAATGTAGTTAAAGCGTATATTGAACACGGGTGGTTTGTATACGCTTTAGTTCATAAAAATATTCCTCAAGAATTAACATCTCTAAAAAATGTTGAAATAATACGAGGTGATATTACGGAAGCTAGTTCTATTTTGCTTCCTGCGGTTGATATTGTTGCACATGTTGCTGGAATTGCTTCTGATATCGGTAAAGATGAAGATTTTCGTAGAGTAAATTTTGAATCCATAAAATATCTTTCTCAAATTGCCGGAAAGAAATTTGTTTATGTTTCAACGAGTGATGTCTATGGCATAATGGATTTTATTAATGCGGATGAAAACACTCCACTAAAAGAATATCCCCAAAATCCTTATCCTAAATACAAAATAATGTCTGAAAATTGGTTAAGAGAAAATTGTAGAAGATATGTAATTATTCGTCCGGCAGCTGTTTTTGGAGAAGGTGATAAAACTCTTGAAAAAAGAGTTGTCGATTTTCTTAAAACGTCACCATATATAGTACATTTCGGGAAATGGAAAGGGAAAAATCGTTGGCCATTAGCAAATGTAAAAAATGTTGCTAATACAATTGTTGCAGTGAGCGAATTTGATGATTTTGATAATCAAGCTATTACAATTATTGATTCTAAAAAAACAACTATTGATGAATATTATAGAGAAATTGCTACAAGATATTTTCCTGATAAAAAATTTAAAAATTTATATTTGCCTTTATGGGTTGGAAAAGTTTTGGGAATTATTTCAACAACTTTATCAAATTTGTTCAATTTAAGGCAACCGCTTTTTGACCCAACATTTTATGCGGTTCATCATGTGAGTTCAAATTTAGATTTTTCAAGTGCAAAAATGGAAAAAGCTTTAAGCCTTTTGGAAAACAAAACATTAACATATAAACAATAAAACAAAAATAATTAAATCAGTCCTTGTTCAATAGCTTTAAGAACGGCTCTAGTTCTATCTCGCACACCAAATTTTGTAAAAATACTTGATGTATAATTTTTTACAACTCCTGTAGAAATACAAAGCATTTCTGCGATTTCTTTATTACTATAACCGCTAGAAATTAATCTTAAAATTTCTATTTCACGTTTTGTAAGTTTTTCGTTCAAATCAGTACTCTCAAAATTTAATTCAGAATTTTGGATTTTCTGTATCACTTTTTCTGTAATAGCCGGACGAAAAACTTTTTCACCGGCAGCTACTTTATATATTGTTTCAGAAAGCATTTCGATAGAAACATCTTTTAATAAATACCCCATAGCACCGGCCTTCATGCCTTCTTCAAAAAGTCTGTTATCATCAAAAGTTGTTAACAAAATCGTTGGAACAAGTTGTTCTTGCTCGGAGAATTGTTGCAAAACTTCTATTCCAGTCATTTTAGGTAATTGAATATCCATCAAAACAACATCTGGTTTTAGTGTTAAAATTTTATTTAATGCTTCCTCGCCATCTTCAGCTTCTGATATTATTTTAAAATCAGGATTTAATTTTAATAAACCTATAATGCCTTTGCGCACAAGAAGTTGGTCTTCTACTAATAAAATTTTAATCATTTTTTTCTCCTATATATGGAATCTCTATATAAGTAGAAAAACCTTTATTCAATTCCGTTGAGAATGTAGTTGAACCAGAAAGCTCTTGTACACGCTCACGCATACCTCTTAAGCCGTTTGAAAGTTTTAGGTTTGATATTCCGCCAACAATTCCTTTTCCATCATCACAAGCGTTTAAAATTATTTTATTCATTACTTTATAAATAGATATTCTTAAATGAGTTGCATCAGAATGTTTTAATGTGTTTGTAATTATCTCTTGAACGCAACGAAATAAAGTATGAGTTAATGCCGGATCTTTAAAACTTAAATTATCTTCAATCAAGAATTCAATTTTTGGTGATTTAATCGGCTTCAAAATTTCTTCTATTGCTTCTTTCAAATTTATATTCTCACTACATCTTAGAGATGAAACGATTTCTCTGACTTCGCTTAACAATTGTTTTGAAACAGAATACGCATCTTCAACGGCTTCTTTTACATCCGCTTCTTTGGTTATCGTATTTGCTAATTGCAAATTTGTATTAATTGCAACCAAATGATGTCCTATACTATCATGGAGCTCTCTTGAAATATAAACCCTCTCGGACATTCTTACAGAAGCATCGTGCATTTTATTAAGAGCTTTTAATTCAGCGTTAGCAAGTTCCAAATCGGCTCGTTGTTTTACATCTTTTGCCAAAACAATTCCTAATAAATACGCAAAAATTTGAAAACAAATTGTTGATATCGCATCTACTACAATTTGATCAATCGGATTTTCTTGAAAAATATCCATTACTTTTAGGGTTTTTACATCAGGTGCAAAAATATCTATAGCAAGTTCTACAATAATATTAATTATAATCAAAATTATTGCTTGTTTACGTTTTAATACAAAACCTGCAAGCATTAATGTTAAATAAGCAAGCGGAACACAAACCATATAACCGGAAAATGCCATTGCAAAAATTTTAAAAACATTTTTTTTATTGTACTGAATACGAGGTAATTTTTGAGTAATTGATATAAAAGATAAAAAATTTATTATAAAAAATAAAGTAATGAAAATAGTATTAAATATTTTTGACGAAATAAAAAACGGTTTGTATTGAAGTAAATTTCCAAAACCATAAACTGCTATGCCACTCGGATTACAGCACAAAAGAGCAATGGAATATACGAATAACAAAACAATCGCCCACATGCCGGCAGCTCTTAAAAGATTTTCTGATTTATCCACTATTAAAACAACCTTTATTCGAAAATATATCTAAATTATTACTATTGTGGCATTAAAACTGAAATTACTGCATGATTTATATCCAAATATTTTCTTGCAGCTTCTTGCAAATATTCTATAGTCATATTGTCACAAATTGGCATGTAATTTTCAGCCAATTCTAATTCATCACAAACTGTCATATAATATCCGATTGCTTCACCAATATCAGAAACTGTTTCAGCCTCACAAGCAAATCGAGATTTTAATTTCTTTTTAGCTTTATTAATTTCTCGTTCTGTAATATCAGTTTTAACTTTTTCCAATTCTTCTTTTATTAATTCAATAGCTTTGTCTTTATATTTAGGTTCAAAATTAGCCTGAATAAAGAAATTGCAGCCATCACGGAACGAATAATTTTCTGCATCAATCATATTAAAAATGTGTTCTTGCTGATTTTCAATCAAATTGTTATACAATCTTGAACTAGCACCTTCACCTAAAATAATTGCAAGCATTTCTAAGGCAATTGAATTTTTTAAATCTTTTGCTAGTGCACCTAAAAAGCCAAACATCATAAACGAAGAATTTATATTTGCTTTATTTTCTATATAAACTGTTTCTGCAACAGGTCTATCTGGCAAAATATCTCTAATTGGCGGACGTGGTCTTTCGCCCCAATCAAAGCCTTCTTCAACTCGTTTTAAAATATCTTCCGAATCAAAATCTCCAACAACAATTGTTGTTACATTCTCAGGAGAATAGAATGTTCTATAATAATTCATGATTTCTTCTTGAGAAACTTGAGAAATGATTTCAGGAGTTCCGATAACATCACGTTTATAAGGATGAGAAGTGTACATTGCCCTATTTGTAGCATTATAAACTTTTGTCCAAGGCTGGTCTTTTCTCATACGAATTTCTTCTATTACAACATGACGTTCTCTTTTATCCGTAACTTTTTTGTCATTAACATCAAAAGGAGCGCCCATTTCATAATCAGGAATTACGGGATCAATCATCATATCCGCATGTAATTCTAATGCTTTATAGAAATTCTCATTGTTTTCACCTTTTGGTAAAGTTACATAATAAAATGTATAATCTTTCCAAGTCGCAGCATTAACAATAGCCCCACGAGCTTCTAAAATTCTATCGAATTCACCCGCTTTATGTTTATGAGTACCTTTAAACATCAAATGTTCAAGAAAATGCGAAATACCGTTGTTTCTATCATTTTCATTAATTGAACCTGTTTTAACCCAAGATGATATATTGACCATCCCACCTTCTTTATGTGCTAAAACAATTTTATGTCCATTATCTCGTTCATAAATTTCAACATCTCTGGTTAAAAACGGATACTTGATTAAAGTTTTTTTCATAAACACCTCTCTTAAGTTTATTATACAAGAAAGTTATAATAATTAAAACAAAACTATCATAATCACAAATAAATAATGTTGTATAATATATTTATGAATGATATTTTGCGAGAAACTATAAAACTTGTTCCTGAACAACCAGGATGTTATTTATATTATGATATCACTGGTGAAATCATTTATGTCGGCAAGGCTAAAAACCTAAAACGTCGTGTTTATAGTTATTTTCATAAACAACACGAAAGTCCGAAAACTAATATTCTTGTTTCTCAAATCGAAAAATTAGAATACATAATTACAGATTCTGAAGTAGAAGCATTAATACTTGAATCACACTTAATCAAAAAGCATAAACCAAAATACAATATTCTTTTGAAAGATGATAAAAAATATCCGTACTTTTTGATTACGGATGAGGATTTTCCACGCATTCAAGTTGTTCGCAAAAAAAACTTAAATCCTGATAAAGGTAGATTTTACGGTCCTTATACAGATGTCGGTGCGATGTATGCAACTTTGGAATTCTTAAAAAAACTTTTTCCGCTAAAACAATGTAAAACTCCAAAATTTTCAAATCGTCCTTGTCTTTATTATCATATTGGCAAATGTCTAGCACCTTGCCAAGGAAAAGTTACGCCGGAAGAATACCAAAAACTTATACATCAAGTGGAATTGTTTTTGAGCGGCAAGCAAACAGAGCTTCTGAAACAAATTCAAGAACAAATGCAAAAATACGCAGAAACAGAACAGTTTGAAAAAGCTGCAAAAATGCGTGACAGTTATCTTGATTTGCAAAAAACACTTGAAAGACAAAAAGTTGTTTATGAAAACACTAAACTTAATGAAGATATCATTGCAGTATTGTATGAAGATGGAATTCTTGCGATTGTAATTATGATGATTAGAGAAGGCCGCTTGATTGATAAAAAAGACTTCACGTATTTTGTTGATAATATTGATAAAACAGAATACTTTGAAACATTCTTCCGTGATTATTATACCGGACTAAAATTAGAATTCCCTGATAGAATCATATCTAAAGACTTAGAAGAAGTTGGACAAAAATCACTTTATGAAGATTGGTTGAAAATTATCTCAGGCAAAAAAGTTACTATAAATTATGCAAAAAGCAAGTATCGAGAGATTTATGAACTAGCAGTAAAAAATGCTACAAATTTATTAGAAAATGCGAAATTGAAAAAAATGGCACAAATTCGAGATGATTTTAATGAAGTCGGTTCATATTTAGCTGAAAAACTCCATTTAACAAATTTTCCAAACAGAATTGAATGTTACGATATTTCTCATATTCAAGGCACAAATACAGTTGCTTCTATGGTTGTGTTCCAGAACGGATTACCTAAAAAAACTGCTTATAGAAAGTTTAAAGTCCGCTCAACTGAAGGTAAACCCGATGACTTTTTATCTATGAAAGAAGTTTTATCACGTAGATTAAGTCGTCTTGGTGAACCAAAATGGGAAAAACCGGATTTGATTATTATTGATGGCGGTAAAGGACAATTGTCTAGTGTAATGCAAATTGTTGAAGATATGGGAGTAAAAGTTGGTAAAGGCGGCATTGATTTTGTATCACTCGCTAAAAGAGAAGAAGAAGTTTTTCTTCCGTATCAATCAGACTCAATACTTTTGCCACGAGATTCCAATGCACTTTATCTTATTCAAAGAATTCGTGATGAAGCTCACCGCTTTGCAATTACATTCCATAGAGATTTGAGATCTAAAAAATTAAAAGAAAAATAAAACCTTTGCCTTTGAAATTGTATCAATGACGAATGCTATTTTATTAGTTAATATTATTCTTTAATTTTACCGTTTTGTTTTAATATACCAACTATTTAATTTTGGCTAAAAATCTAATTCTTATCAGATATTCAATTATAAATACTAAACCGACAAGAATATATGACAAAAATCCATTATAAATTGCCCAAATTTTTTCCGGCATAAAAACTGTCGCTAATGAAACCATAAAATTTAGAAAAGTAAATCCAGCCCAAATATATGTCACTTTTCTTGTATAATCCATAACACGCCAATCAGCATCAGGTTCTACAGCCAAGGCAAACTCTTGAATAACAGTCTTTTCTTTAAATAATGATGTAAAAAATATCAAAAACAAAATAAAATTCATAATCGGAGGGTAATATTTCAACAAAAAGAAATTCGTAAAATGAAAAATTCCAATTACCAAAAACATTCCTAAAAAAGGTAAAAGGGTTTTTAATATTTTACAAATTTTACTGCAACAAGCCATAAACCGTTTCCACAATATCATTAACGGTTTTTATTTGTTTAAATTCCGCAGGAGAAAGTTTTTTGTTTGTAAATTTTTGCATTCTTACTGCAATATCAACCGCATCAATACTATCCAAATCCAAGTCTGTAAAAAGATTAGCATCCAAATTGATATCATTTTCTGGAATTTCTAATTCTTCTATCAAAATATTTTTTAATTCTTCAAAAATTTGTTCTTTTGTATATTTAGCCATCAATTCTAGACTCCACAAAATTGCTCAAAGTGTTTATTGAATAAAATATTTTTCGATTTTCTTCTTTATTTGATTCCAATGATATATTATATTTACGTTTAATAGCCATTCCTAATTCTAAAGCATCAATAGAATCCAAACCTAAACCTTCTTCAAACAAAGGTTCATCATCTTTAATATCATCCGGTGTAATTTCCTCTAAAGCTAGAGAGTCAATTATTAATTTTTTTAAATCTTTTTTTATATCCATAACTACTCCTAAATGTATTATATCATGAATTATACAAAGATTTTTCAATTTGTTGCGTAATCTTTTTTTTACTAACGATTTCACTATCAGAAATAAAATCTTGCACATTAATCTCTGGCATTTGTTCCACCTCAAAAGTTACACGATTTTCACCAACTTCATAAAACGGTTGATTAATAAACATAAAATCATAATCAGTAAAAAACTTTATCGGAACAATATTTGTATTAGAATTTAATGCCACCAAAGATGCGCCTTTCTTAATTTTTGGAAACTCATTTTTGCGGTGCCTTATTCCGGACGGAAAAATTATTACATTAAATCCCATATCCAACATTTCTTTTGATTTTGATTTTAACTCATCTAAGTCAACTTCATTTGTAATAAAAATACTATTTACAAGGTTTTTAAGTATCGGATTGTGCGCAAGTTCTTTTTTTACAAAACACGTACTGCGTGGAATAAGGGCTATAAGAATTACTATATCAATAAAACTTGGATGAGTTGCAACAATAATTTTATTTTCTATTTTAGAAAGTTTTTTAATTTCAAGTTTAAATAAACCAAGCGTAATCATAAAATTAACAAAAAATTTCCACGCATAATGGATTATATCGGAACATAAAAATTTGTTATTTTTTATAAAGGGAAATACGAAAAAATTGAGTAATACTGCACCACAGCCGAACACAAAAAAACTTATAAAAACCATTGCAGAACGTATTTTTCTCATAAGCAAATTATAACATATAAAAAAATGAACAATATTTAAAAACAAATCGTTATACAAAAAAGAAATGGAGGTTAAAAATATGAAAAAGGTTTTATCTCTTCTCGGTTTAATTGCTATTTTTGGCAGTACAATTCCCTGTTACGCACATTGCGACAATCCACACAGAGGACAAATGATTCAAGCCGGTCCGCATTATAGCAAACATATGAAACATCCACATGCTTACAGAAATTGGGGGCCGCCTCCATCACATTACAATGCTTACAATAGGAGCTCCGTCTTTGTCGGCGGAGTGTTAGCCAGGCGCAGCTGTTGGAGCTATTCTGACTGCTATTATAACGGATTAAGATGGTACGATAACGGTTTCTATCCTTCGTATCCCACTCATCCACCCGTTTATATAAATGGAATGTATGTAAATGTGGGAATTCCAATTCGGTTTTAACACAACAAAAAAGGTGAACGAATTTGTTATTCATTCACCTTTTTTACAATAAAAAATCTTTTATTTTAAAGTATTTTGCATTTTTTTAATAACAAAATCTATTGCACCACGTTGAGTGTCAAAGACATTCTTACAAGCGGCTTTTGTTTTGTTATACGTTTCAGAATTGCCAAATAATTCATCCAAATAAGAAAATAACTCATTCGGTGTCTTGACAACCTTACCCGCACCTGATTTGCAAAGAATTTCGTAAATATCTTTAAAATTAAAAATTGAAGGTCCTGATACAACAGGTTTATCAAAAATTGCAGCCTCAAGAGGATTATGTCCGCCTGTTTTATTAAAGCTTCCGCCAATATAAGCAACGTCTGAAGCTGAATACATTTTTTTGAGTTCACCTAAAGTATCCAAAACTAAAACATCGACTTTATCAGATAATCTGCCGTTTTCTGAACGCAATGCGTAAGATAAACTGTACTTTTGCAATAAATCTTTAATTTCTCCTACACGTTCCAAATGTCTAGGTGCAATTAAGAATTTTAAATCTGAATATTTTGCCTTTAAGCCTTTATAAGTTTTTATAACGATTTCGTTTTCCTGATGATGCGTACTGCCTGCAATAAATACTCTATAGCCTTCTTGACCGATATCAACTTTTTCTACAGCAGCTTCTATATCAAATTTCAAATTTCCCATAAGCTCCGCTTTATCAGAATCTAAACCGATAGAAATGAATTTTTCTTTGTCTTCATTGCTTTGAGCCAAAACTCCGGAGTAATTTTTGAACACATTTTTGAAGAAGAATTTCATTTTTTTATAAGAATTATAAGAAGCATCAGAAATTCTTGCATTAATTATGTACAAAGGTATTTGTCTTTTTTTACAACTATAAGCGAAATACGGCCAAATTTCTGTTTCTACAATAATTACCATTTCCGGATTAATTCTTGATAAAAACTTATTAACAAATGGCGCAATATCGAAAGGGAAATACGTAACGTAATCAGCAATATTTGCAAATTTTTTCTGCGCAATCTGTTGACCTGCATAAGTAAAAGTTGTCATCACAAGTTTATGTTCCGGAAACTTTTCTTTGATAACTTTTAATAGGTTTTCTACCGCCAAAGATTCGCCAACGGAACAACCGTGGACAAGTATAACCTTATCATTTTTATCAAACTTTTTTACGTTACCAAATTTTTCTTTCCAACCGTAAGATTTTTTGTGCAAAACTCTTTCCACAAAATAGAACGGTAAAAAAAGATAGAACAAAATCGTTGTAACAACTTCTATAAAAAGCATTTTTTCTCCTTGTTGAACCTCACGTAATCCTGACAAAAAATAGTATCAAATCCTATACAAATTCTGCCATACTCCCACTTCGGTTAAAATTTCATAATACATATTGATTATAGGTAAAATTAACAACTTCGTCAAACAGTTATTGTCAGGCAATGCACGACATACTTTTGGCAAAATATAATATAAAATTACATTAAAACAAACGCAAATTTGTCAATTAGACATAAAAGTCATTCTGAACCCAATTAGGGTGAAGAATCCAGCCGTTTATAAACTTTTATTGCGTTCGTAGTTCGTGTTGGACAATTATCATTGAACACGACTTTATTTTAAACCAAGTTCCTCATGAAAATATTTTAAAGCTGTAAATTCCATAAGCTTGTCAGGTACGTTATTTTTGACTTTTCTTTTATATCTTTGCAAGAATCTTTTGAAATTTTCAATTATCAAGTCTTTACTACTAGATATTACAAGCATTTCCTCTCTTGTAATTGTAATTCGTTGTCTTTTTGAAATATATTCCGGCTTTGAAATGATAACTGCTTTAGTATAATCTAAACCTGCGTTTGTTTGCTTATTTGTAATAAACCCAAATTTATGTCTTAAATGCGACCTTATTGGAATAGCAAAAGTTTGATTGTCAATTTCTATCATTAACATTATGTATGGTCTTGATGGCTTATGTAAAATTTCAGGATAATCAACCTCGTTATATGTATTGTAAAACTCCTCTGATAAAAATATATATTTCATACTTCACCTAAAAATCAAAAGCTCCTCTCTAATAAATAAAGAGGAGCTGATAATCATCTAGTTGAGCTTTCTTTATTTACAACTCGCAGCTCTGCGAGTTAATCATCCGTTGGAGCTTTCTTTATTTACAACTCGTCGCTCTACGAGTTCTATCATCTATCTACATTATGACACATTTATTTAAGATTGCAAGTGCTTGTCATAAAAGAAAGGTTTTAGTTCGTAGGTTGTGTCGGACAATTATCATCCAACACTACAAATGGATATTTTTTTGTTGTGTTCAATAAAAAATGTTGAACACGACCTATAATTGTTGATTTTTGTAACAAAAAGTTTTAAAACACTAAAGTTTTTCAGAAAATTGCCGTTATACATGTTACAAAATTAAATAAAAGGATGGAGTTAGACATGTTTAATCTATCAGCATTGATAAGAATGATTAATACAAATAACGACCAATACATTCAAAAAGACGAAATCAAAAACTTTGTAGAGAAACAAAAATCTCCTAGTGTTTTTAATGAATATTTTGCTTCAATTGGTAGCGATATTAACATTTCAGAGTTTAGTGAACAAATGTATCAAATTGCAGATAAAGCAAAAGCCGATACTGGGAACTCTCCAGATATTAAATTCAAATCCAATGCGGATAAAAAAGAATATGAAAAGTGTTCACTTGAAGTCATAAAAGAGATAAATGATATAAAAGATGAATGTTACGGTGCTTATGGTTATAAAACCTCTAATAAAGCAGATTTTGATAGGATTTTTATTAAATTATTAAAAGAATCAGCGAAAGAAGGAAATATTCAACGTGTATATGAAAAATTTGAAAAACTGGAAATGAAACAACCTGTAAGTGTTGATTATATCAAAGATACCCGTCGTTATGATGTTCAGTTGCCAACTGGAGTTATATTATCAGCAGATATAGATTGGTCGAATTCGAGAGAAGTATTTAATTTTTTAAGTTTTGATGATAAAAATTTTTCGAATACACCAAAAGAACATTTGCCGGAAGGATATGACCCAAAACAAGTTTTTGAGAATGGTAAAACAAGTGGTTTAGGCATTGATGAAGCACACGCAAACGGTCATACAGGGGAAGGTGTAAGCTATGCAATCATTGATAGCGGAACTTTAGATTACAAAGGCAATCAACATAATGACATAAAATTTAAGGAATACAATGTTTCAAAGTATGCTGCTGGAGAAGTAAATCATTATCATGGTAGAGCAGTTAGCTATATAGCACAAGAAATAGCACCGCAAGCAGATTTATATTATTATGCAACAAATAATGGCGGTGAAATGGATGCCCCTGTTCTTGATAACTTAAAACAAATCTTGGAAAAAAATAAATCACTTCCTGATGATAAAAAAATCAGATTTGTTTCAATGTCAATGCCTTTATATGGCGGAGAAGAGGCAAAGAAAGTTGTTGCAGAGCTAGAAGAACAAGGTGTTTGGGTATTTTATAGCGGTGATTGTAAAGACAAAAAAAAGATAGGGTATTTAGGCAAAAAAGACCCTATGGAAAATCCGAATGATTTTGATAACTATCAAATAGAAAAAGGTTCAGGAATAGAAATAATGCCTGATGGTACAGTTAATACGATAATAAGAGAAAATCTATTGTATATCAATTCTGGTGATAGAACATTGCCTGACCCATCTTCTCCAACTGCATATCGCCATGATTCAAGAGCAAGTCAATCTTGGTCAATTCCTGTTGTAGCAGGATACTATACTCTTGCTTGTCAAGCCGACCCAAGTATGACAAAAGATAAATTTATGCGTTTAGCAGAAGAAACAGCACAGGTGAAAACTTCTACTATACCTATTTCAAAATGCGTTGGCGACCCTGATAATGAAGACGATTGGGTTCCGGATGGCAGAAGTGAACAAACAACTAATATTAAAATCATTGATATCAATGCTTTGTTAAAAGCAATTGAAGCAGAAAAAGAACAAAAAGCTGAATAGAAAGGAGCTAAAATGGCAATTGATGGTGTAAACAACAAACAAATGAAAACTCAACAAAGTTATGAAGATTTTGGAGCGTTTGCAGACAGGCTTAACAAAACGGTACCTGATACAACTTCAACAGTAGAAGAAAAGAAACACGCAATTGAAGTCAAGAAAAAAATTATGAACCATCCGCAATGCCCAAGCGATGCTAAAGCAACTCTTCGCAAAGAAATTGATACTATTCAGGCAGAAATTGATCGAATGGATCACGACACAGCTATGAACACTAGCGTTTTTGGTACAAGAAATGATTTAGGATAACGAAAAAATGAGTGATGGCAGAATTGATGGACGATTTGTTGTAAATACAAACCTTGCTACAAGTATTAGAAACGAACTCGGAATTTCAGCAGAAGAATGCAAACAAATGGGTAGCGTTTGGGATGCTGTGTTGAATGAAGTTAACAATTCTTCTAATTATGAAGTTGCAAACAATAATAAAAATCAACAGACAAACTCTCAACAGAGTAATGTAAACGTACAAGTTGGCTCTGTTGTTAAGTTTACGAAAGAATGTTGGAACAAAATCGTTGATATGGTTAATTCTGCCCTTAAATCATTTAGCGATAAACAAATTCAAGCGGAAGAAGCGGATGAGTATCATGACAATTTGAACTTGGGCGAATCTGCTATTCAACAATTTAATGAAGAACATCCAAATGTAGAATCAGCAACTTACTATGGTAGTTTAGCTGAATATCTTAAAGCAAACGGCAAGAGCAAAAAGAAACTGGAAGAATTAAAACAAAATCCCAATTTTTCTGAATTAGCAAATTATATTGAAGATTACCAAAACGGAAAAATTAGTATAAAAGAACTCAAAAGAAAAGCAAATTCATTAGGTGTCGGAGATGAAAAGAATGGAACATCTTTGGATTGTGAAGATAGAGCCAGACTTTTAGAGAAAAAATTTAATGAAAATGGTACAAAAAGTATTGTCTTAGATGTTGCTGATATAGAACATTTTGGACAAGATGAAGGTAGAGGCTCGCATACATTTTGCGTTGTAGGTATGGCTAAAAATGCTGATACGACAGACCCTTCAACATGGGGCAAAAATGCAGTAATTGTTGATGCTTGGATTGGCAAAACTTTCTCTGTACAGGAAGGCATTGATTATTACAAAGAATTTTTAAGATTTGATGATAAACACAAAATGACTTTCGGAACTCGTGAACAAAATATGGAAAAATTGAATGCAAATAATAAGTAGGTCGTGTTGGACAATTGTCATCCAACACGACAAATACATAAATTTTAATGTCGTGTTCAATGAAAAATGTTGAACACGACCTACAACTTGCTTATTTTTATTTACCAAATATTTTTAAGATAAAAACCAATCAAGTGCATATATTTGTTTAATTCCGTTATAAGAAACCTTTGGTACATTATCCATCGTTATCAAATATTTAGTATTATGATCTTTTATATTATTTAAAGGAGTAAGTTCTCTGGTCAAAGTTTCAATATTCATAACAGTTTGTGCAACTTGATAATATTCAATTTCGCCATTTTTTTCCACAACAAAATCAACTTCCAAGTTATCAACTTTTCCAATATAAACTTTAAAACCTCGTCTTATTAGTTCCAAATAAACTACGTTTTCTAAAATATGTCCCATATCTACATATTTTGAACCTAATAAAAAGTATCTTAAGCCAATATCTACAACATAATACTTCTCTTGCGTTTCCAGATATTGCTTCCCCTTTATGTCATATCTGTTTGCTTTATACAAAATGAGACTATCTACTAATGCTGACAAATAGTTTTCAACCGTATGATTAGATACCTTTCGTCCTTTTGAAGTCATAGTATCACTAATTTTTTTGGGAGTTGTAATATTTCCAATATTATCAAACATAAATTTGATAATACTTTCTAAAACAGAAATATCTGAAATTTTTTTTCGACTTACAACATCTTTTAAAATGACTGTGTTATAAATACCGCTTAAATAGGCTTGAATTTGTTCTTTATCTTCTTCTAATTCTGTAATATATGGGAAAGAGCCATTTTCAAGGTATTGTTTGTATAGAGTTGGTAAATCTCTATTATCATTAAAAACCGATGTGTATTCTTTGAATGATAATGGTAGCATTTGAACTTCAATATAACGTCCAGATAATAGTGTTGCAAGTTCTCCAGACATAAAATAAGCATTAGAACCAGTTATATATAAATCAACATTATCCAAAATATACAAACCATCAATTGCTTTCTGATAATCTTGCACATTTTGTATTTCATCCAATAATATATAATTTTTTTTATTTGGAGCAAGCATTGATTTCAAGTAATCATAAAGGCTTTTATAATTTCTTAAATTATCAAAATCAGGATTTTCAAAATTTATTGTAATAATTTGAGTAGAATCAACTTTGTTTTCCAACAAATAATCTCGAAAAAGCTTTAATAATGTTGATTTTCCACATCGTCGAATACCAGTAACAACTTTAATAAGTTTCTTGTCTTTAAATTTTATTAATTTTCGTAAGTATTCATCACGTTTAATCATTGTTAACTCCTATTATAATAGTACAATTTTTTAGTCAAAAAGTCAAGTTTTGGAAGTGCACTTCCATTACTCATTAAATCAAATAAGTTTTGGAAGTTAAAAATGCAAATTAAAATTAGATGACAAAAAGTTATACAATAAAAAATGTCGTGTTCAATATTCTTTATTGAACACGACATTTTTATAAAAACTCAACTAAGCCCAATATTTATCAAGCCATTTGGTTGGTTTAACATATCTCAAACCACCTTTGCCCATAAATCCGGCATAAGCTTGTTCCGGAGTTGGACGCCCATGGAATACAATAATTTTTGCTTCTTGCGGATCTCTAGGCATTTTGAAGAAATTAAGCGGAAATGGTTGCAAACAATTACGTTTGAAGCTTACACACCAAGAGCTGTCCCAGTATTTAAGAATACCTTTTTTATCCATTTCATAAGAAAGAAATGCTTGTTCGTTCTTATAATCGTGGCGAATTTCATTACCAAGTTTGTAAAAATTCTGCAAGACTTCCGGATGTTTACCAACTTCAAAACGAAATACAGAAGAGTTTCCGATAATATCATTAGGAAAATCCCAATCCTTAACGATTAAAAACTCACCTTCTGCTTCAAAAAACGGAGTTAAATCACTTCTGATTACAATATCCAAATCCAAGAAAAGAGCTGTTCCTTCTAAATCTGCTAATTGTTCATTAAACAAAGACAATTTTCTCCAGCCTTTATCTCCAATATTCGGATTATCTTCATAAGGTGGAAGTTCTCTTACTTCAATACCTTCAGCCAAGCCTTCAGCACTGTCTGTAAAACATACAAATCTATGTGGCAAACTTAAATTCTTTTGAACCATTTTGTAAAGTCTATTTACATATTCCGGTCCAAATTTTGTTCCCCATTTTATGCAGATAACATTTTTTGTCATACTCCCACTCCCATTAAAATTTTATAATACATATTGATTATAGGTGAAATCCAAGATTTCGTCAAACCATTCTATTTGATGAAATAATCAAAGTCGTAGGGTGGGAATAGCGAAGCGGTTCCCACCTTATTAATTGAAATCTCATCCAATCATGATTTTTTCTAAACCTTGAACAGCATTAGCAATCTCATCATTGACAATTTTATAATCAAAATGTTTAGAGTTTTCCATTTCTAACTTAATAGATGCAAGTCTTTTTTGAATAGCTTCTTCTGTTTCGGTATGACGTCCACGTAATCTTGATTCCAGCTCTTCAAGTGATGGTGGAGCGATAAATATCAAAACTGCTTCCGGCATAATCTTTTTGACATTCAGTGCACCTTTTGTATCAATCTCTAATATCAAATTTTCACCATTTTTCAAGCAATCTTCTACAAAGCTTTTTTTAGTGCCATAATGATTACCGGAAAATTCTGCCCACTCTAAAAAATCATCATTTTCAACACATTTTTTAAACTCATCTTTGGTTAAAAAGAAATAGTTTTCACCATGGACTTCCCCATCTCTTTTTCCTCTAGTAGTACAAGAAATTGAGAGTTTAAATTCCGGATGTTTTGCTAAAAATTCTTTTATTACAGTTCCTTTTCCAACTCCGGAGGAACCTGATATTACAAATAATCTATTCTTCATCTTCAATTATTCCCTTGTGAACTACTGTTTCAAAAGTTATTACAGAGCGTTCTTTCTTTTCAGTAGGTTCTTCTTTTTTATCTGTTTTAATTTCTTGAGAAGTTTTAGCTGCTTTTAAATTAGCTGCCAATTCTTCTGTAAGCTTTGGCATATCCATTTTATCCGTGCAAATCTCTATATAGCACATTTTATTCATAATTTGTGTTACTTTCAAAGCTTTATCGAAATCTTCCGCCGTCGTAACTTTTGTAGACCAAACGTCACCATCAAATACACGTGCAAATTTTGAATAATTCATTTGCATAATTTCGTTAAATTTGTCATCCGGACTATCAGAAAGAACACGTTCTATTGTATATCCATTATTATTTAAAACAATAATAATTGGTTTTAAGCCTTGTCTTAAAATATTTCCGATTTCCATTGCCGTAAGTTGATGAGAACCTTCGCCGGTAATAGTTACAACACGAGACTTAGGCTTAGCAACACACATACCTAAAGTTGCAGGAGTTGCCCAACCTATAGAGCCCCACAAAGTTTGTGTTTGAAGTTCTACGCTATTTGGCATTTTCATTGGCACAATACCATGAGGAACAATTCCGGTTTCTGCTATTAAAATATCATTTTCTTTAATAAATTCCTGTAATCTTGGATAAATATAATCAGAAGTTAATTTATCAGTTGAAGCATCTTTATGCTCATATCCGATTACAGGTTTTTGAATACTCATATTCTTAGAATCAACCAAATCTGTAATAGCTTCTAATACATCGACCATTTTTACATCATCATACTTTACACCGTCTACATAAGTATAAGTTCCATAAATTGCAATGTGATTATTTATTTTATAAGGGAGATTAAATCCATACGCATTCAAATCCGTATAAACCGGTCCAACAGCTATTAAGCAATCTGTTGTTTCTAAATATTCTTGCGCTACAGGGTTTTTAAATTTTGAATAATAACCACCTAAATACAAATCATAATCCATATCAATAAGGTTTGTACCCATCAAAAAATTCGTAACAGGAATTCTTGCTTTTTCTACAAATTCTTTGTATTCTATTCGAGCATCAAATCTTTTTATCAATAAGTCACCAAGAATCACAGGATTTTTTGAATTATTTATCTTTGCAGCAATTTTATTCGTTACAACTTTTAAATTTTCTTTATTACTTGTCCAGTCATAATTTACATCATTACCTGTAATTTCCATTTTGGCAATATCCACTGGGATTGCGACATATACAGGGCGCTTTTCTTTAACCAAAACTTTTAATATTCTATCAATTTCCATTTTCGCATTGTCACGAGTTAAATACGCAGAAGCCGCTGTTAAAGGTTTGTGAGCTTCAAAACAAGCGTGATAATCAACATCTTGGAAATTATGGTGAACGCAAGTTTTATTTTCAATTGTTTTAGTAGAAGGTACGCCAACAATACTTACAACCGGTACATTTTCCGCATTAGAACCGGCAATTGCATTCATAGCGCTTAATTCACCAACTCCATAAGTCGTAATTATTGCTCCAAAACCTTTTATTCTTGCATAACCATCCGCAGCATAACCTGCATTCAACTCATTCGTACATCCAATCCATTTTGTATTAGGATTATCTTCTACTGCGTATAAAATATTAAAGTTATAATCTCCTGGAAGTCCAAAAAAATCATTAACTCCAAGTTCTTCCAATTTTTTTACTAGATATTCGGCTGTATTCATTCTCTTTCCTCTCAAGTTTATTAAAGAAATAATATCACAGTGAAATAACCATTTCCAGTAAAAATTTTATTAAGATTTTAATTGTGGAGCTCCCAATCTTCTCACTAATTCTATTACAGTATCCTTCATTTTGCATTTACAATCCATATCTTTAAAATAAATTTTGTATAAATTACATTTTGAACACACACATCCAAGTTTGTAACAATCGACCGCCGTTGGCGTCCAATTTTTTGACATTGTTTCACTACATGAAACATTATATCTGTAACCCATGCTTAAACCTCTACCCAACATAATAAACATTGACTTTTTTAATAATATATGATTTAATATCAACTATCAATTTACATTTCGTGATTAATTGTAAGACAATGTGATACATATGTCAAGCATTAATTTATTGACTTGGTGAAACGATGAAACTAGATGAACTTATAAGATTAATATCCGACAAAACAGGCAATATTATAAACCAATCGGCGCTCGCCGAAAGTCTTGGTATAACAAGACAAACAATAAGTAATCGTATTAAAAACGAAAGTGAAGTGACTGTTAGTGAACTAAAACGCATTGAAGAATATTTTAAAATCAATGTATTAAATAACCTGACAGATATTGCATATGTTGATTATTACGAAGACGTTTTTGCCAGTTGTGGAGAAGGTAGTATTGTTTTTTCAAGTGAAAAATCAAAATTACCAATTCCAACATCATTAATACACGGATACTCCCAAAATAAATTGTACTCAATGATTAATGCTTCCGGCAACAGTATGTCACCAACAATAGACAATGGTGATAAGCTTATAGTTGAACATTGGAATGGCAATCAAATTCAGGATAATAAAATTTATGTATTTTGTTATAATGGAGAATTTTTCGTTAAACGATTGTCCAAAAATTTAGATGAAATAATTATAAAATCTGACAATCCGGAATATAGAATTAGAAATATATCAGGAAAAGCCGTTGAAAATTTAATATTAATAGGTAAAATAGTAGCCACCATTAAGCAACTAACTTAACAATGACTACATATTTTTTAGTAAAATTACTATACTAATTTAAGCTTCTTTTAGATTTTTTAACAATAAAATCAATGGTATTATAATAATCGCAGATGCTGCAAAAATTCTAAATGCATCAATAAACGCTGCCAAATTCGCTTGTTGCATCAACAATCCATAAGCAGTGTGCTGTCCCATATACATAGCAGTATGCGGATCAAAAGTTGACATAAACATGCTACCATAAGCTTGAACACGTTCTGTATAATTTTGCGCAGTATCAGTAAGATGTTGAATTAGCATAAATTGGTGTTTTTGTGCACCCCTTGAAAGCAATGTTGCAACAATAGATGTACCAAAAGCACCACCGATGTTTTTCAATAAGTTCTGCAAACCACTAGCGTTTGTCATTTGGTCATTACTGATAGTTGCCATTGATAAAGTAATAATTGGAATCATCGCAAGACCTAAACCTATTCCGAATAAAAAGTTTGGTATTGCAATATTCATTGTAGATATTTGCAAATTCAAATCTCCAAGAATCCAACTTGCAGTTGCAATGCTGCCAAGTCCAATCATAACAAGAATTCTATTATCAATTAAATTTGCTAATGTTGCGCAAAGAACCATTGCTAATAATGCGCCTAAACCACGAGGCATCATTGATAAGCCGCTTTTATACGCATCGTACCCCATTAAAGATTGTAAGAATTGAGGTAAAATAGCCATAGAAGCCAACAGTACCGCTTGCATTACAATCTGCACAACTGTTCCAATGAAAAAGTTTTTATCCTTAAATACACTCAAATCAACCAAAGAATCTTTATTTCTAATTTGAGAAATTAAAAATGCTAAACCTGTTGCACAAGAGATTGCAGACAACCAACAAATCCAAGGAGCGTTGAACCAATCTGCGTTATTACCTTTATCTAATACAATTTGTAAAGTCAACAACCAAATAGAAAGCATAAAAAATCCAAAACCATCAGTTTTTACATTTTGTTGTTTTCTTGCGTAAGGCGGATCATAAATAAGTGCCTTTGCAAGCATTACAGTTATTATACCTATCGGAATATTGATAAAATAAATAAAAGGCCAAGACCAATTTTCGGTTAACCAACCACCTAAAACAGGCCCAGCTATTGGTGCTAATACAATAACCAACCCGAACATTGCCATTGCTTTACCTCTATCTTGTGGTTTAAAATTTTCCAATAATATCGCCTGAGAAATCGGTAATAAACCTCCGCCGCCAATCCCTTGCAATATACGAGCTAAAATCATGCATTCCAAATTCTTTGACAAACCGCATAAAGCAGAAGCTACTGTAAATAAAACAATGCTCATCATGAAGAAATTTTTTCTGCCGAGAACTTTACTAAACCAACCAACCATTGGGATTACGATACCGCTAGCAATAAGATAAAATGTTAGAATCCACATAGATTCTTCACGGCTAACCGAAAAACTCCCTGCCATATGTGGCAACGCTACGTTTGCAATTGTTTCATCCAATACAAACATGAAAGCTGCAGCCATTGTCGGTAAACAAGCAAGCCAAGGGTTTATGTTTGGTTGCACTTCTTCTATATTTTCTATATTTTCACTCATTCAAAAACATCCTATTCTATCTATAAGCAAATATTATCATATAAGTGTTGCAAATGCAACATGTTGTATGTGCAACAGAGGGGGAGGTGTGTAAGTTTTTAAGTCTTTAGGTCTTTAGGTCGTTAAGTTCGTATTAAAAATTTTCATTTAATAACCAGTAATTTTATTTATATTTGCAAGAACCAAATTAAATGAAGTCATTTACATCTCTATTTATAAACTTTTAAATAAATTTAAATAAAATTAAAAAATACTGTTGACAAAAAATTTTGTTTCTAATATCATAGAACTTGTCGCCGGTATAGCTCAACGGTAGAGCAACGGTTTTGTAAACCGTAGGTTGTAGGTTCGATTCCTATTACCGGCTTTTTTAATAGAAGAGAAAAACTTCTCTCATAGCCCTTGTGGCATTTGCCTTTGTGGCGCAGGGGTAGCGCACTCCCTTGGTAAGGGAGAGGCCACGAGTTCAAATCTCGTCAAAGGCAATTTTAATGAAAATTTAATATGGGTAGGTGGCCGAGTGGCTAAAGGCGACAGACTGTAAATCTGTTCACGAGAGTGTACGGTGGTTCGAATCCACCCCTGCCCAAATTTTAAATCCCAGTTAGCCGCTGGGATTTTTTAGTGTCTGGGGTAATTCTCACCACCGTGGTGGTTCTCCCCTCCATTTGCTCCTTTTTTACTTGCGTTTAATATTAAAATTTCACGAAAAACGTGACATTTAGTCACCTTTTT
Organism: uncultured Candidatus Melainabacteria bacterium; assembly: GCA_934754425.1. GTDB lineage: Bacteria > Cyanobacteriota > Vampirovibrionia > Gastranaerophilales > Gastranaerophilaceae > CAG-196. The sequence goes on from CAKVIN010000007.1 coordinate 91,668, forward strand.
CTGCTCGCAACGGAGTCCTTACCCCTGCCCAAATTTTAAATCCCAGTTAGCCGCTGGGATTTTTTAATGTCTGGGGTGATTCTCTAAATTGTAGGGGCGTAATTTTACTCTATCCAATTAATGCCATGTTTAACGATTTTTGCAGGAACTCCAGCTATAACACAAAATTCTTCATCAAATTTCTTTGTAACGACAGAAGCGACTCCAATTACGCAATTATCAGGTATTTGTGCATTTTTTGTAATCGTAACTCGTTCTCCAATCCATACGTGATTTCCAATTTTAATTTTATCTTTTGCAGAGTTTACAACTTTGTTTGTATTTTTATCTATAATTTTATGTATGTCTGTTAAAATTCGAATATTGCTTGAAAAAAGACAATCTTCTCCGATTTTAATTCCATTTTTATATAATTGTATTGTCGTATCACAGCTTTTAGTTTTTTTGCCGATACTTGCTTTACAATTATCACCATAAGCAAGGATTTTGTATTTACCATTACTATATTCTTGAAATTCTACAAAATTATTGCTACCATCACATAAAATATCGCTTCTAAATAATTTTACCCCTTCTTGAAAAATTATAGTATTATCATTTCCTTTAAAGCTAACACACACGTCTTTTACTTTATTAACTTGTTTTTTGTTTCCATTTTTATCTATAAGCAGTATTTTATTGTTTTTACCCAGATTAAAACCTGTTTTGAACGGATAAAAAACTAGATAAAATAAGCTACCGGATTTAAACTTTAATTTGATTCCTAAAATACTAACAATTAAATAGGACATTGAAAGTCGATATTCTTCTATGATTGAAAATAATTTTAACATTATAATACCTCTTAATCAATAACTATAATATCATGAACTCTTTGGAGTAATTCTTTAAAATATTTTGAACTATTTTCTTTAAGACATTCGTCATCAATTTTTTTATTTTCAAATGAAGTTAAATTTTCGCTCATTCTCACATTTTTTGTTGTATTCGTGCTATTAAATTATTTAATAAAACACTAAAAAGCCACACAATACGTTGCTTTAAATATGGTACCCTCAAGCGAATTCGAATCGCTGTCTACCCCGTGAAAGCATCGCATTTGTCCCTTTTTTAGACGTTATTTGGGTTGAAAAATTTATCGATTTAACACAATTAATCAGCATTTTTATACTGATTTAACAAAGTTAATTTGTGTGAACTTTTTTCTTACCATTTTGTTGCCACTGTTAGATATTTTTTTTAAATAAATGTAATTAATCTTTTTTCTTAATTTGTTTAGGTTGCTTATGTGGAAGAAAATTACTGTCAGTTACAACTTTTTTACCTGTTTCTAGTTCCAACTTTTCTTTTGCTTCTTTGGCAATCTTTCCGCCACGTTTAGCAGATTTTTTGTTTTCTTCCATCCCAGTTGCACTTTCTGACTCTGCAATTTGTCTGGTTGATAATTCTGCCAATGCTGTAAAAATCAATTCTGCTTCTGACATGTGGTCTCTAAGATTTTGTGATTTCAGCCCTTTTAAATCTTTGTGTTCTTTTACAGACAATCCAGACCATTCTTGGTGAATAATATTAGTCAGAATTGCATATTTTTCACCTTCTGTAATTTCATGGTCTTTCCAATAATCAGTTAATTTATTTCTGGTTTCTTGACCTGTCATTCGTTGCTGAATCCACTTTTCTGAACGACCAAGCTTTTGATAAGTTTCTCTTGCTCTATCAATAGCTTTTGAAGGGTCTGCCATTTCTTGAACACGCTCTTGACCGACTTTGGCTAACCATTGTTTAATAGGTTCAGCTTTCTTTGATGGAATAGACTGGATTATACGAAAAATTGTCTTGATATCAGCAACATCAGTCTTACGCATTTTCCCGTCATCAGCTTGTAATTTCAACTGGTGACAATTTGTCACCGTTTGCTCAGAACCCTCATCACGTAAGCGTTGTGCTAATTTATTCCAGTATTTTCTTGCTGATTGATAATCTTTTTCAATCAAAATTGCAACAATATCTATAACTGAAAAGTAATATACTTCTTTTTCTTCATCATAAATATGTCTAATTCTTTTGTTCTCAAACAAAGTTAAATCTTCACCCATTCTCAAATCTCCTTTTGTATTCATGCTATTAAAGCAAGTTCACATTGTCAACATGTGAAACAAAACTTACTTAGATTATGTTCTTTAAGCTCCTTTAAAACTCCCATCTAAAGAAGTTATGGTAAAAAATCATCTGAACTAAAATGCTTGGAGTTGCAAAGGAATTAAGCCATAATTTAGATTTCCAATTTTTTAGTATCTATTGATAATAAGTAGCTCCACCAACAACTTTGCCATTCTCAATTGCTGCTGGATTAAAGAAATGACCGATGATTTTATTATCTCCAGACTTTACTATTTTGGCAGGATTGGATGCATCATATAAATTTGTAATCACAGTAGTTCCAATTCCGGGTCTTGCTAATGTATTAGTTCCTGTTTCACATGTCATAACTAACACTTTTTCACCTTTAGGAATATGTGTATTTATATAATCGAAAACATTACCAATTGCTTCATTCCCATTCCAAAATGCCCAACTACCTTTTTCGGATGAACCAGTCCCATGTCCAATTAATACATGTTTTATATCATTTGGCATTAAACCTTGTTTATACCAATTCTCTATGTATTGCAAGCCTTCATCAAAACTACCAACTAATGAAAATTCATTTCCTATGTGCAAATTCGCACCCGTTTCCTTTTTAAAATGCTGTTGAGCCAAAGTTGGATTCTTTAATAGAGTTAAATAATGCATTTGATTTTCTGGTTTTAATTCTTTTTTGCCAAAACTACATTTTGACTTATTTATCATAGCTCTGTTCTGGTCTGCAACTATTTGTTGTCCAACACCTTCTTCAAACATTTTTTGTAGTTCTATCGATTTTTGCCCAAAAGAAAATGTCTTTTTACTAGGAGTACCAAATGTAAATTTTGAAACTTTTTGTTTTGCTATTGCTTGTTGTGCTTCTTTGGCTAGAATCTCAGATTTGTTGGCAGCTCCAACAACAAAATCCTGACCAACCCTATATAACATCTTTTGAATCTTGGTATAATCCTATAATTTTCCCTATATATATAAAGTTGTTTAATTTTATAAAATTGACTTTTTGTAACATTTTATTAATATTTTGTAGTGGTAAGATTGTTAATGTTGCCACTTCGGACATTTATTTATAATAGTCCAAAATTAAACTACGAGAGGGTTATAGGTTTTTATAAAAATGTTGGAATTTTTCTGAGTGACTTTTTTTATTACCACTTTTGTTGCCGCTAAATATAATTTTTAGAAATTCTAGCAAAATAAACTGCTCTAAAAGATAGATATAATAAACATTTTTGTCTGATATTAGCTAGAATGTAGTAATAACGCATGCTTTAGAAATTAAGCACTAAAAAAGCCACGTTATTCGTGGTTTTTTAAATGGTACCCCCAAGCGAATTCGAATCGCTGTCTACAGCGTGAAAGCATCGCATTTGTTCTTTTTTAGGTGATAATTAAGTTGAAAAATTAACCGATTTAACACAATTAACCTGCTTTTTTATACTGATTTTATAGGGTTAATTTGTGTGAATTTTTCAGAAGGGTCAAACACAGCTTAATTATACATACAAAAACCAATTCTGCAAATTTTGTAATATATTCAATTATGCCTTAGATAAGTTTTAATATCTATCTTTGCACCTATTTTTTGATAAATCTGAAATTTTATTTTAGATTTATCAAAATTAACAAAGTCTGTTACTTTTTCTTGCCAATTAGCCAGTCAAAAGCATGTATACGTTTGATACAACATTTTCACTTTACAATAATGAAAAAATCAACAAAATGTAAAATGAGACTTTTGAGGTGACTATAATTGTTATTAGCTATTATATATTTCTATACGTCCTAATATGTCATATTATGATTTTATAATCAAATTATGAAACTAAAAACGATTAAAAAGGAGATAAAATTATGGTTACAAGTGATGAAATTTCAAAAATTATTTATGAACATATTAAAGATGAATTGGAAAGAAAGCCTCTTACGAGAGAAGAAATTCACAATCCTATGCACAATGAACGGAAAGAAGCATTGTACAACGCAATACTTTGTTATGACGAAACAGGGAATGTTTGTGGATATAATATACAAGTTAGACTTGCAGAAAAAGAGGTTTACAAACAAAGCTTTTATCTTCCTATTATAGATGCTAGTTGGAATGGTATTAAAAGTTCAAATAATTTACCAGATAAAAAAGTAAAGATAGGCTATGATGGTGAATACCAATCACAAAATGAATTATTAAGGAAAAATAATATTGAACAAGGATTGGCAATGTTTCTTAATCTTAAGTCATTTGGTTTTGTTTGTCTGGGAGAAGGATTTATTGGTTTAACTTGTTCTGATGTCCTTTATAATATTGCGAGGAATTTTAAGTTTGCCGGTTATCCAACAAACGAAGCTACAAAAGAGATGAACGAATCAAAATTATTAGCATAATACAAAACAAGTCCGAAGCAGACTTAAAAGGCTCTCAGGTGAAATGATGACGCAAAAAACTAAACCACTTGCTGAATTGCATTTTTCTTGTATTAACTATGTTTTTGAATAAGCTTTTAGGAAGAATATGAAAGGAATACATAGTATTTGTATTTCTACAGGAACATTGGATGAAAGCCTAATGGCTTATAAAAATGGTGATACTATAAAAGAACTGATTACACCAAGTGCTGATATTATTGACAGATTAGTACCGATTTATAACTATAAAGCAAGCTAAAAGAAAGGTATTATGAAAAAAATACCGGAATGAAATCAGAAACTAATAAGTCACCTATTATTCAATGAAAAAATTGTTGAATTTACAGATACGGAGATTGAAACCATTCAATCTTTGTATCGAAATTCAACAATTTTTTCTAAATTAACTTCCATACTTTGCAAAATGAAAATATTGAAAAGAAGAGAGATTTAACTATTTTTTTTATAGCGGGTTGTTACAATTTATCACCAAAATTCTAAATTCTCCATTCTTTTTAACATTTTTGAGTGTTATAAAATCAGACCAAGCTAACTCATAACGATGTTTTATATGTAAATTTCCAGGTTTATTATTTGCTTTTGAATTATAGCAGAGAAATTTTCCATCTTTACCATCTTCATTGCACTTTGTATATTTAATATTATTACAATTTACACATCCACCTTCTGGACTTAATGGAAAATAAAATGTAGTTTGTCCTTCTATTTGGTTTTTATTCCAATATTGTTTATCGTTAGTAAGCAATATTACATAAGAATGTACTTTTTTACCATTAATTTCTTTTTTACTGAGAATATTTTCCATTCGTTCAATATCTTCATAAACGTGATGTCGTCCTATGTATTCCGCACCCTGTTTTTTATTTGGGTTGTACAATGATGCCTTGTTATTTCTTCAGAAATATCATCTAATTTGTATTTGAATTCTATAAAACATATCTCATTATCAAATTGAAAAGATAAATCAATATAAGTTCTATTATCATTTTCTTTTTTACAATCTAGACATTCTTTGCTATTTTCATACAAATCTGGTGTTTTAATTGGGTATTCTAAAATTATACTATTTCTATCCACTCCTTTTTCTAATAATTTCTGTGCAAAACAAAATTGAAAATCAGCTTCTGATAAAAAAATAGAATTATTCCCTTCCATTTCTTTAGCTAGGTCGTTCAATATTTCATGAATAATACCATCAAGCTTTTCATTGTTAGTCATTTTACTCATATTTTACCCTCTTTGTTCTTCAAGAACTCTTTTTAGCATTTCTATATACTCTTTTTTCAAACTCTTTGGAGAAATGATTTTTACATTATCACCCCAACGGAATAAGTGCCACAAGATTTCATAATCACCGGAAGCTTTAAATTTAACAGATACGGTACCATCTTCATTTTGTTTTACTTTTTGTGTCGGATGGAAATTGTAATGCAAAACATCTTCTGCAACAGCTTCACTAAACAAAAGATCAACTTTAATTATTTCATTTTGATAAATTCCAAACGAACGATTAGCAAACTCTTTTATATCAAAATCACCTTTATCAAACTTTTCTTCAGTTAGTTCCGCATTAGTGATTTTGTGCATACGATAAACATAAGGCTCTGTCCAATCACCTTCTACACCAATTAAGTAAACATTATCGCCATAAATAATTCCATAAGGAGAAAGAATTTTATCTTTGTTATCATATTTACATTTTATTCTAAGATTATTTTTAATTGCATTTCTTATTATATCCAGCAAAGCTATGTCAAACTTGTAGCTTGGTTTTTGCGTAACAGCAGAGCCTTCTGTTTTTAAAAGTATTTCAATTGCATCTTCTATTTGTGTCGAATTCTTTTTTGATAAAGCCTTTAATTTCTCTATTACAGAGTCCAGCACTTCTTTTTTATTCTCTAACTGTAAACTGTTTTTTATACCTTCTAATTCTGCAATTTCATCTTTAGAAAAAGAAATAATTTCTCTCAAACT
>CAKVIN010000008.1 GCA_934754425.1 uncultured Candidatus Melainabacteria bacterium
CTTATAAAAGTATTATTAGCAGGGGTTTGTAATACTGATGCTGAAATTACAAAAGGATATATGGGATATAAAGGCATATTAGGGCACGAATTTGTTGGTATCGTAGAGGATATTAATGCGGAAGACAAATCTCTTATGGGTAAACGTGTTGTTGCAGAAATTAGTTATGGATGCAATGACCCTGAATGTGAATGGTGCGCAAAAAAGAATTATCGTCATTGCCCAAATCGACATACATTAGGTATTTGGAGAAAAGACGGTTGTTTTGCTGAATACATGACAATGCCGCTTAATGTTCTGTTTGAAGTTCCTGACAATGTATCAAATGAGCAAGCCGTTTTTGTTGAACCACTTGCTGCAGCTTGCGAAATTACTGAGCAATTGCATATTGACCCAATGCAAAAAGTTGTTGTATTGGGCGATGGCAAATTAGGTTTGACAACAGCATTAACATTAAATGCTCAAAATTTTGATGTTCTTTTAGTCGGAAAACATCAAAACAAGCTTGATATTGCAGCTACACAAGGAGTTCAAACACAACTTCTTTCGGAATTTAAAATTGAAAAAAAATATGATGTTGTCATAGAAGCTACCGGTTCAGCTTCCGGATTTGAAACCTCAATGTCTCTTGTGAAGCCAAGAGGAGTTTTGGTTTTAAAAAGTACAGTCGCAAGCGGGAAAGAATTGAATCTTGCTCCAATCGTTATTGATGAAATTACAGTACTCGGTTCTCGTTGTGGACAATTCCCGCCGGCACTCAGATTATTAAAGAATAATAAAATAGACTTTACACCATTTATTAGCGGTATTTATTCTATAGATGAAGCAATCGAGGCATTTGAAGCTAATAAATTAAAAGAAAATCTTAAAATTTTGATTAAAATGTAATTATTTTTATTCTAAGATTTAATTTACTATAATTATTAAACACATAAAAAAGAAACCTGATGTTTTTTCATCAGGTTTCTTTTTGTAAATTTACTTTGATTATACACCAGCAGGTTTCTTTTGTTGAGTAGCCCCAGGAATTGCTTGCCAATTTGCTGCCATAATCTTTTTGAAAGATTTAAGAGCTGTATCTTCTAATTCACCTAATTCTTCAGCTTCCATAATCAATTCTCTTAATGGAAGTAAAGCTCTTTGGTCACGAAGAACACCAAGTGCAGCAGCTGCACCAGCTCTTACTAAGTCGTTTTCAGAACGGTTTTTCATAACGTCAATTAGAGCAGGAACTGCTTTTTTATCGTTTAATTTACCTAATGAAGTTACTGCGTAAATTCTTACGTTTACCCATTCGTCATATAACATGTTAATGATTTTATCAACACATTTTTTGTTACCAATTTCGCCCAACGCTCTTGTAGCATCACATCTTACATTAACTTTTTCATGGTCTAAAGAATTCATCAAAGCATCTGTTGCAACATCACCGATTTCAATTAATGCATCTGTTGCAGTGATACATACTTGTGAATTTTCATCATTTAATGCTTCAACAAGCGGTTCAACAACAATTTTGCCACCTAAACGACCTAATGCACGAGCTGCACGAACTCTTACATCTACGTTTCTATCTTCTCTTAAAGATTCAATTAAATGTTCAGTAGCTTTTGAATCACCCAATTCGCCCAATGCACGAGCTGCATATAAACGAACAGAACCATTTTTATCATTTTTTAATACATCGATTAATGGTTCAACAGCTTTAGAATCACCCATCTCGCCTAATACACGAGCTGCGTTATATCTAACTTTTTCAGAACTTGATGTCATCAAATCATTAATTAGTTCTTGGAAAGTTTTCTTTACTTGTTTCTTTTTGCTGTTTACTGTAATTGCCATACACGTTACCTCCGATATGCAAACATAAATAATCTTCTACACAGTAATATAAAGTTTTTTTGTTTTATTAAATTGCCTTTATCTTTTCGATTGTTAAGTTTTTGTTACATTCCCTAAATTTTATTTAGGGTAAAATTTACACTTAATCTCGGTAGTATTAATATAACATATTTTTACATTTTTAGAACTGGTCTGTCAGATTTTTTTACAAAAATTAATTATAATTATAATTGTGATAACCTTATAACTTAGTTATACTCTATAAAAACAGATTTTACAAAACTTAATTTTTATTACTCACTAGGGATGGTAATAGTAAATTCGCTTCCTTCATCTAATTTTGTTTTTACAGAAATATTTCCTTTATGTTTTTCTATGATTTTTTGTGAAATTGCAAGCCCCAAGCCTGTTCCAACACCGACACCTTTTGTTGTATAACCTGCAAAAAATATTTTATCAGGCTCTTTTATCCCACAACCATTATCTTTTATTTTTACAATTAAATTATTGTTTTCATATTTTGTGTCAATAGTTATTATTCCTGTATTTTTTATAGCGTGGGTTGCATTTACAAGAATATTCATAAATACTTGATTAAGCATGTTTGGATAACATTTAATCGGTGGAATATCGGAATAATTTTTAACAATTTCAATTCTATTTTTTGTTTCATGCCTGATTAAATCAAGCGTCAAATCTATTTCTTTGTTAATGTCCGCTTCTTGTAATTCTGCTTCATCCAATCTTACAAATTTTCTTAAAGAAATTACAAGTCTGTTAATTCTTGCGATTGCTTCGCTATCAATTTCATTGATTTCTTGTAAAAGTTCTGAAATTTCTTTATCTTCTATTTGAGAAATTAATTTTTTAGTTATTTCATTATTTGATTTTATAGATGCAACCGGAGTGTTGATTTCGTGTGCAACCCCTGCTACAAGCTGACCCAATGAAGCCATTTTTTCAGAATTAACAAGTTTTAATTGCGTATCTTTTAATTCTTCCAATGTTTTTGTTAAATCTTTTACCATTTTGGCATTCTTTTTATATAATTCTGATTGAATTATAGCATTGCCAAGCTGTGTAGATACGCCATTTAGAACTTCTAAAGTATCATCTAATTTTGTTTTTTGTTTTGTCGATAAAACAATAATTCCCAATAATTTATTAAGATGATAAATCGGAACAATTATTCTTTGTACAATTTCTTTAAACGGTTCGGCTTCTTTATATTCTTTCATACAAGTAGCGCAATACACTTTTCCTTTTTTTATACGATTATATGCTTCTTTTTCAAAAGAAAATGTAATATTTTTATCTTCAAAATTTAATGTTTCTAAAATTTTAAAATTTTGTCCGTTTTCTGAAGTTGCATAATACGCACGAAATGCTCCAAACATTTGCGATAATTCTTCTAATGCAGATTTCAAAATTACAGATGTATCAATAGATTCTCTTATAATATTAGATATATTATTAAGCAAAAGAAGTTTCATTGCTTGAGATTGTGCTTGAAGTTTAATTTTAGAAAGATTTTTATTGTCACTTTCTAAAAGATTAATTTTTTTTTGCAGGCTAAGATTTTTTTGTGTAATTAAATCAAGTTTTGTTTTTGCTGTAACATCTGTAAGAACTATCATATGATACTGTCCTTTTTGTGTAGCATTCATATCATAATAATAAAGTTCATTATTAGATGTTTGATAAGTTATATGAGCCGAAAAATCTTCTTTTGAAATTAGAGCTTGTGAAATAGGAGAATGTACAGTCACATCGTTACTTACAAGTGCGCATACATTATAATTTAATTTATGTGAAAATTTTTCCAATGTTTTAAAGTCAGAAAAAACTCTTCTAAAAACATTGTTGCGAAAAATCACTTCTTTGTTTTTATTAACGACGATTACCGCACTATTGAACTTGTTAAATAAATCAAACTTCCCCATAACAATATTATATATATAATAGAGTATAGTGGCAACATTTCTTTTATCTCAAGAGAATATTAGTGTTAGTTTTTTATACTTTGTTACCCTAATTGTATATTTCATTTGAAAAATATAGTGTGTTATAATAAAATTGCGTACATAGTTTATGCCTAAAATCCACCAAATAATGGTGGTAAATACTTTAATTAGATTGGTATAATGATGCTATGTAATGAAAATGGAGAATGGTATGGCTGAAAATGATAAAGCTGGTGAAAATAAGCAACAAGATTTAACCAAATTTTTGATAATGACAATTGCATCTATTGTGATTATGTTTGTTGTGTTTGCCGGTGTGAATTATGTAGTAATGGAAAATTTGATTACACAAAAAATGAGTACATTAAGTAATTCTCAAGAAGAACTTGATGAAAGTGCAGACGAAGATGAAGTTCAAAAAGGTATAATTGTTGATTTAGGCGATTTTATTTTGAATTTGTGTGATGAAAGCCAGAAAAAATATTTGAAAGTAAATGTAGCGCTAGAAGTATCTAAGAAGGATACAGATTTCCCAGCAGTTGATGAAAAGGCCGCAAAAGGTGGTGGACATGGTGAAGCTGCACCTCCTGTTGATCCGATGGAAGCTATTCAAAAAGAAATGAATCAGTATAAACCTGCGATAAGAGATGCGGTTATTACAAATTTATCAAGCAAAACCTCTTCCGAATTAGCTACTGCAGCAGGCAAAGAATTGGCAAAAGAACAAATAACTAATGATATTAATTCAATTTTGAATGGTGAAAGAGAAGTTTTAAGAGTTAGTTTTGGACAGTTTATTATTCAATAGGTTTTATTAAATGACTGATATAAAAGATACAAATTTATCGAATATGGAAACTTTTGAGGATGATTTTTCTGATTCTGAACATAAGAGCTATAAGCTTTATAACTTCAGACGTCCGGATAAATTTTCAAAAGATAACCTAAGAGCTTTAAGGGATATTCATAGAGAATTCTCGAAGGCGATTTCGCTTGTTTTGAGTGGATATTTGAGAATGCGTGTCGAAATTGAGATTGTTTCAGTAGACCAATTAACGTATGAAGAATTTGTTCGTTCAATGCCATCACCAATAAGTGTTGGTGTGTTTGAATTTGAACCTTTATCCGGTCAGATTTTATTGGGCATAAGTTTTGAAGTGATTTCTTGTATTGTAAACAGAATGCTTGGTGGTGTCGGTAATATAGAAGCGCAAATGAGAGAACTTACCGATATAGAAAAAGCTCTTGCAAAAAAAGTTATTAATATAATTATTAAATCGTTGGAAGATTCTTGGAATGCAATTATTCCGGTAACAGGAAAGTTTATTAGTCTTGATGATAATTACCAATCAATTCAGGTTGCTACAGCAGGTGAAATTGTTGCTTTGTTAACATTTGAAGTTCAGATATCAGGTAAACACTTTGGGCTGTTTAGTTTGTGCTTCCCTTATCCTGTATTGGAAACAGTATTAGGACACTTGAGTACTCAACATATTTTCCAAACAAAAGGTTTGGTTGCTTCTAATGATGAAAGAATGAAGATGATTTCTAAATTGAATACTTCTAATGTCGATTTAAGAGTTCAGTTTGGACAATGTAATATTACTATGGATGATTTTTTACAGCTTACGGAAGGTGATATTATAAAGCTTGATAATAAAGTGTCTGATGATTTAATTGTTAAGGTAAATGGTGAAAAGAAATTTTTTGCAAGACCCGGAACAATGAAAGATAAAATTTGTGTTAAAATAACAGATGTATATGATGAGATGCATGAATTGCTTAGAAATTATTTTTAGAAAGGTTTATAAATGTTGGAAGATGATGATAATATTATAAGCGGCAGTGCCGGTAAAAATGATAAAGCAAAAATTAATGAACATGATTTTAGTGCGGCACAAGAAGAAGTTTCTGAAGCAGAAAAGACCGTGACTGTTCAGCCGGTTCAATTTGCATCTTTTGAAGATTTAGATCAAGTTCAAGGTCCAGCCAATCAAAATTTGAATATTTTGTTGGATGTTAAACTTCAATTAACAGTAGAACTTGGTAAAACGGAATTACCTATAAAAAAAGTTTTGGAATTGACAAAGGGTTCTATTGTAACTCTTAATAAAGCCGCAGGTGAACCTGTAGAATTATATGCAAATGGAAAACTTATTGCGTATGGTGAAGTCGTAGTAATAGAAGATAATTTTGGTTTAAGAATTACTCATATTACGGATCCTGCAAGACGCTTGAATACTATAAGCGCAAATGCTAATAAAGAAGAATGATAGATAGAAAAGTTAATTTATTTTTTTATTATAACCATCACAAATGTGGTGGTTATAAAGTATAAAATCCAATGAGTATGATTAAAGTATGAAATAACAGTGGCGGGAAAATAAAAATCTGAATTATTTTATGCTGTTTTATGAATTGTAAAAAACAAGATAGCGTTTTCATTACAGAATAATAGCATGTTTTTAATGTGTTTCCAAGAGGATTGTTAGGTTTAAAGTTATTGTCAGGCAGTGCCTGAACTATTGCTCTCAATAGCGCTATTTATCAATTAATAGTATGTCCATTGATACATATAATAAAATGGCATGAGAAATATATTAGCACCTTGATATACGACAAATTCCGGTTGTATTTTTAATACAATTGCAATTGTAAGAACACATATAATATAACAAACATACATAATGTTATAAATTTTGTTATTTAATAAAAAGTTTGATGTAACTCTTATTCTCTTTTTATAAATAATTTGTTTTATAAGAATTAGTATTTCTATAAATAAAGCTGTAAAGAATGAAAAAATTGTTATATAAAAAAATAAAAAGAAAAGAAGTGAGGCAATAAGCGCTTCTGAACCATCTGGATGAAATTTACAAATTATAACAAAATAAAAAATCCACAATAGGGCATAGCCAAAAACAAAAAAGCTTAATGGCGGGATTACAAAAACATGTGTTGCGTGAAATTGTTTGAGATATTGCAAAAATTTGTAGAATTCTATGCAAAAATCTTTGAAATAACAATAGTATTTTTCTTTGATTATTTTGGCGATAAGTTTATACAAAAAATACAATACTGCCGAATTTACTGCTACATATCTTGCAAAATTGGGAGTATAAGATATTATTCCAACCAGCCAGTATAAGAGATAGCCCAAGCTAAAAAATAACAGTGGCGGGAAAATAAAAATCTGAATTATTTTATGCTGTTTTATAAATTGCAAAAAACAAGATAGTGTTTTCATTACAGAATAATAGCATGTTTTTAATGTGTTTCCAAGAAAATTGTTTAAAGTTATTGTCAGGCAGTGCCTGACCTACTATAATAAAATTATAAAATACGTTAATAATAATGCATATTGGCAGCAAGAAGCGAAACAGCTTGTACCATACGTTTTATACATCCCGATTGAATTTTCTTTTAAAGAAGTTTGGGATATACTGCATCCGGATACACCATTACAAGAACTTTTTGATAAATATTTATAATCCATAATACAACCAGTGGTATAAATTAAACAATGGAGTAAGAAAGATATTAGTACAAAAATCAATAACTATCTTTGGTTGTATTTGCCATATTATTACATAAGTAACAAAAATGAGAATATATATAACATACATTATATTATAAACTTTGTTATTTAATAAAATATGTGATTTTATCCTTATTTTTCTTTTTTGTTTAAATTGTTTATATAATATAAACAAACATACTATTATTGATAAAAAAAGTGAAAAATATTGGATTAGTAAATATAAAAATGATAAAATATATAAAGTAAATCCAAATGCTGATGCTTCAAAATCACTTTTAGGAGCACCTTCCACAAAAATAGATAGTAGCATTAAAACAAAAGTGATAACAAAGAAAAAAAGTGGCGGGATTACAAAAACATGTGTTGCGTGAAATTGTTTGAGATATTGCAAAAATTTGTAGAATTCTATGCAAAAATCTTTGAAATAACAATAGTATTTTTCTTTAATTATTTTGGCGATAAGTTTATACAAAAAATACAAGACAGCCGTATTTACTGCTACATATCTTGCAAAATTGGGAGTATAAGATATTATTCCAATCAGCCAGTATAAGAGATAGCCCAAGCTAAAAAATAACAGTGGCGGGAAAATAAAAATTTGAATTATTTTATGCTGTTTTATGAATTGCAAAAAACAAGATAGTGTCTTCATTACAGAATAATAGCATGTTTTTAATGTGTTTCCAAGAGGATTGATAGGTTTAAAGTTATTGTCAGGCAGTGCCTGACCTACGATTGTAAAAAGATTGATGTATAACTTTGTGTTTTACCGTCGGTAATTGTAAACAAATCGTTACAATCTTATGGTCGGTTTTTAAAATAGTGTAATATAATTTTGTACTTGATTTTGAAACAATACTTGTTTAGAAGTTGCGTAGGAGAAATCTTTCAAGAGTACGAGGGCTAGATATGCCCATTTAGTTTTATATCCAACTTTTAGGAGGTTATTTTGCGACATTGTTGTCAATTTAACCCTGATGATGTGTATTATCTCAGGGACAATGAACTGTATTCTTCTAGGAAAATGTCTATTGGTTTTTGTCCAATTTGCAATAAGCCAATATGTGAAATTAGCGAATGGAGATTTGATGGTAAATTTAATAAAATTTCAGTCAGCGGGTTTAAAGCTAATGAATTGATGTTAAAGCATAAAGATGAAATTGTTTATTCGCTTAGAGAAATGAATTATCAAAAAACAAAAGCTAAGCCGTTTGGTTGGGTTTATGGGGTAAATAAAATCGTAAAAAAACGCAAAGGAGAGCAAGTTCAACAATTTGCTGTGGATTTTTACGGAAACAAAGAATTAATTAAAACTTACTAAAACTTTCTGGACCGGAGTTTTCGTTTCACCTTTCTCTCTCGTAATACTCCTTGTACATATTACCCTTGCTCCGGTCTTTTTCTTTTTATAGAGGATTTTATGGCTAAAAAAAATGGTAAAGAAAATGTTAATAACAAGCACATTGAATTGTATGGAAAAGCTTTAAATATCTTAGAGTTTTTGTTAACAGAATTTGAACACGATATAAAATATGCAGAATTTGAATATTTAGATATTCCTAAAAACACAATCTCAACGATTGATTTTATAATTTCTGCCATAGGAAAAGTTCAAAAAGGACAAAGGCTCGCTTTAGGATTGGATGATGATGTTAGTGTTAACGAAGAACCTGTTATTAATATTGTAGAAGGGTTAAGTGAGGAGAAGGTTTGAGGAAGAAATACATATTTAAAAAGTTCAATTTTACATTATTACACCCCTCATCCGCATTCGTAAAGTTCGCAAAGCTCACTAACGACTGCTCCCTCTCCCACAAGGGGCGAGGGGGGTAGAAAATAAGTCTGTAACTTGTCTACGTGCGTAGCACCTCCCACAAGGGGGCGAGGGGAAAAAGAATGATAAAAGTTTTTATACCTTATGAAAAAGAATTTTGGAAATTTAAAGATGAGTGCAAAATTTTGTACGAAAGTGTACAAGACAAAATTTGCGATACAAATAGTTTTGAATTCATTATTGAAAATACATTTTTTTATCTATTCGTATTTGACGAAAAATTAATCGGGGCAATTTATTTTTTTGAAGATGAAAATAAAAAGCTTTTTTTGAATGGTTTTGCAAATCGAAAAATGCATCTGTTGAATTTAGAATGTTTAAAAATGTCTTTAAATTGGTTTAATTGTGATATTTATGCCACAGCGCAAAATAAAATGTCTGAATTGTGTCTAAGAAAATGTGGGTTTATAGAAATTGGTGAAAAAGAATTTGTTTTTAAACATTAGCGTAGAAAAACCCCTCACCCGCATTCGTAAGGTTCGCAAAGCTCACCAACGACTGCTCCCTCTCCCTCAAGGGGCGAGGGGGGTAGAAAATAAGTCTGTAACTTGTCTACGTGTGTAACACCTCCCACAAGGGGCGAGGGAATGTGCCAAACTTGTAGTTCCACCAATGAGGCGGAGCAGGTAGTTTTAAAAATTATCTAGTAATTATTGCCAAGAAGCCGATAATTTCGTCTACGTGCGTAGCACCCACAAGGGGCGAGGGTAGAGGGGATGAGAAGAATTAATATTGGAGTATAACTCCGGAAAGGGAAATTATGTCGTTTGAATACATTATTGAAAAAGATAGAAGTACACAAGTGCTTACTCCAGAATTGGAAGCGTTTCTTATCAAAGATATCAGCGCCAAATTCGTTAAACTGAATTCTGAGCGTTCGACAAACTTAGATATGGCTTCAAAACTGGCTAACGAAATATTTTTTAAGAATGATTTTAAGTCACTTAGTGATAAAACACAAAAATGGAAATCGAAAATTAAAATGTGCAAAACTTTTATGTTTTACCAGACACTTAAAGCTTTTATTTGGAGAAATACTTATGCAAATGTAAACTCTATGTTTGATGTATCAGGAGAAAATCACGATTCAAATAACGCTTCCAACAAGCAAAAAGCTATGCTTGTTGATATTCTTGAAAAAATGGGATATCAAAAAACTTGTGATCAGATTATTGACAATGCTTTGCTTTATGGTGAATTGATTTCTTTTACTTCTTGGAAAAAGAATTATGAGGAGTACAGGCGACCTATTGATTTTTTTAAAAATCTTTTTATGCAAGATGTTCAAAAGTTACCACTTATTTTGGAAGCTATTGCAAAGGGTCAAAACTATTGGGTAGATACAAGAAAGATATATGATAATCCATATATTTATTCGGTTAATCCTGCAGATTTGGTTTTTGATTCTTCTCAAAAAGATAATTGGGATAATTGTCCCAAAATATATCGAGTTTATAAAACTTGTTCGGAAATTATTAATAATAAATATTATCATTTTACAAAAGAACAAATTGAAGAAATTAAAGAGTTAGTAAATGATAAACATCAAAAATTTAAAAATGATGATATTGTTAAAGGTTCAACAATAGAAGTCTTAGAACATTGGGGTGATTTGAAATTGCCAAACGGTATTTTATTAAAAAATTGGCACGCAGTTGTTGTGGCAAGAAAATATCTTGTTCTTTTTGGGAAAAATGAAGGTATTGTAAATCCATTTTCTTATGGAGCTTTTGTCGTTGATCCGGAAACGAAAAGAGGCATAAGCCCGCTGTATTCCGTTCTTTCGCTTGCACATCTGCAAGAAGATTTGATGAACAAAACCTGTGATTTACAGGCTCTCAATGAAAATCCGCCGCTATTAGCTCCTGAAGGTTTCTTTGACGAAGACGAAATCAAGTTATACCCAGGAAAAATTATTGAATATGGTGACAACCTTTCTCCAACTGCAGCATTCAAGCAATTGACATTCAACTCAAATATTTATTTGCAAGATATTTCTTTCTTAAATGATTTGATGGCAGAAGTTTCCGGAATATTTCCTAATATGATTGGAGCTGTTGAAACAACTGCAGCCAAAACAGCGACTGAAATCAACACAAAAACTCAAGGGCAAATGATACGTTTAGCAATGCTTGTCGATACTATCAATCAAGATTTAATTGTACCGAATGTTGAAAAGGTGGCAAAACTTTGTGCAAACTTCAAATCCGGAATTGAAACAATTTTTGTTAATCACGAAAATCAGCAGGAAATTATTGAAATTGATGATTTTGTTCGACAAGGTGACTATAAATACATGTATTCAGATTCATCTATGCTTAATCAAAAAGCAGAGCAAGCTGACATTGTAATCCAAGCGGTAGAGAAATTTGCATCTGTTATACCATTAAATTTACAAGAAATTTTTGTATGGTACTTCGAACAAAAAGGTGTGGATAATCCTGAAAGATTTTTAGGAAATGCTAACAATGTTTCTACACAACAGAGTTCTGAGGGAGTGGAAAGTTGAAAATTGAAAGTGAAAAGTTATTAACACTTTTGATTGTGATTGCGTTTTATTAACGCTTTATTGATATTATGTTTGTCGTGTTCAAGGATAAAATCTTTGAACACGAATGTTAATTTAATGAACAATAAACAACATATAAAATAGCACAAAAAATGATATAACTAGTGTTAATACAAAATAATGGTAAAACACATTTACATAAATTTTGTAGTATTTATTTTCGATCAATTCTCGGTTTTTGATTAGGTTTTTATGCCTTAAATCTAGTATTAATAATATGAAATAAGTTATTATTGCTAAAATAACAAGTGGCGCACAAACAATTGACACCAACGCAAAGCCAACACCATTTCCGTCAGTAAAATCTAAAGTTTTATACAAAGAGTTAGTTAAATATTGCATAAGTATAATTGATAAAATTGTATATACAGGAACTTTTGTACGACTTTTTGGTAAAAACAAAAATATACATAATAATATCAATGGGATAATAGCAAATAAGCAAGCTATTGGTAAAAAATATAGCATTACACTAATAAAATCAATAGTTGACAATTTACCAATAAAAAGGGTTACTAACAAACCTAATAATGGATAAATAAAATATGTAAAACCTAACAATGCAAAAAAGTTTGCACTTAAATAATTTGGTAAACTATTGAAATATTCCTTAATTTTCATAGGAATATTATAACATATTTTCTACTATTTGATTAAGAATGGAGTTTTAAATGGATAATAAAATATTAAGAGGGTATATTTCAAATGATGAATATATTTGGCACACAAATGAAGGTGCTTGCAATAAATGTGAATCATTAAATAATACAGTATATGAACAAAAGGAAGATGTTCCTCAAAAACCTCATCCTAATTGCAAATGTTACGTAGATAAAAGCATTAAAGTTGACAAAAAAGATGATATTGACTATCACGAAATTTTAAAACAAGCTGCAATATTTGCGTATCATGGTAAGAATGCCGAGCTCCCTGAGGGATACAATTGGACAGCCAGTATAGAGAATAAAAAAGATGGATTTTATGCAGATGTTTTGCAAGGTGAAAAGGACATTATCATCGCATATAGAGGAACTGATGAATTCCTTTCTGATATTGATGATGATATTGCAATGGCATGCGCAAATATTCCTTCTCAAACAACTGATGCATTGAAAACGTATAATTCTATAAAAAATGCTTTTCTAGATAAAGATATTTCATTAACTGGACATTCTTTGGGAGGCAGTTTAGCTGATATAGTAGCAGGCATGAATGGAGAATTTGCAACTACATTTAATGCTTATGGAGTTAAAGATATACTTGGTAATACTGCATATAATGATGAAAATATTATCAATTATATCAACACCAAAGATGCTGTCACAATGATTAATGGGAATAATCATATTGGTACAAACTATTCAATACCAAATCGAGGGAAATGGTTCAAAGGTAAACACGATGCCGAAAAGATGGGAAATTTTGCAGAAAGAAAGAAAATAACACCCAAAGAAATTAAAGATATTGCTGACCAAAACTTTAAAGCTCCACAAAAAGTAAGAGAAGGAATTAGAAAATATGCTGATACAATAGAAAAAGGAGAAATACTACGTAATAAAATTAAACGAAGAATTGAGGAAATGGAACTCCAAAGAAATGTTAGTCAAAGATTAAAAGAACTAAATAGATTTTAAAATAAGCTTATATATATAAAGATTCCAAAAGCAATAACAAATGGAATATATAGTATCCAGAAATAACAATAAAATATTTTTACAAAAATTCTATATAATCTATTATTTATCAAAGTCGAATTTAATATTTTAAAATTCTTCTTTTTGTCTATCAAATAAAATATTTGTATAATTATTAGAAAACAAGAAAATAGCCACATAAGATGAGAATAAAATTCATACACATATAAAATTTGTGTATTTGGAAGTAAAAATTTATAAAGAAAATACAAAATCATACTAATTAAAATAAAAATACAAAAGATATGTAATATTGATAAAATTTTATCATCCTTTTTTAGCATACAAAGAAACGGTATTAATACAGGAAGACTGACTAAACATATAATACCAAATAAAATGACTTGTATAAAAAAATTAAAAATAAAGTTATAAAAAGAATTGTGAAATACATCACTACCTATATAGCAAAAAAGAAACAAAAAATTTACAAACCCTAGCAGTGCAAAGATGTTTGCACTTATTCGATTTGGGAGGCTATTAAAGTATTCTTTGATTGTCATAGGAATATTATAACATTTTTATAAATTTTACAAAAGGTTAATTAAGACATTTGGATTACTTCGCTTGATATTCATATGTGCTGTATGAGTACTTGTGCGAGCGAATCTGGGATGTTTAAAAATAAAAAGAAAGGAAAAATTATGGAAGAAATTCAAAAGGACGAAGTTACACAAGAGCCGGAAATCGTTAACTCTAATGTAGCTCAAGAAATTGAAGGACAAGTTAAAGAAACCCCTTCTGAACAACTTATTTTAGGCAAATTCAAGTCTGTAGACGATTTATCAAAAGCTTATACAGAGCTTGAAAAACTCAAAGGTTCACAAGCACAAGAATTGGGAAAATTAAGGCTTGAAAGTCAAGGTTTAAAGGATTTAACAGCCATTTTTGAAAAACAAAAAAATCTTGAAATGTCTGAAACAGAACTAAGAGAACTTTCGCAAAAATACAACAACTACTTTGCGGATCCTTGTTTTACAGAACTCTACAAAGAAGCTTACTTTGCTTTGGGTAAAAATTTGGATTCTGAAAAACTTATTAATCTTTTAGAGAATTATGTTTCTTCAAGAATTTTTGCAAAAGAAGCACAACAATCCGTGCAAAAAGAAAACGACAATGCTGTTTCTGCAATTAATTTTTCAGAGAATAAAACAAATTCTTTAAGTAAACCGGAAAAAAGACTTGATGAAATGTCTGACAAAGAAGTTGAAGAACTTTTGAATAAGTTGATTTAGGTAGTTTCCTTCTCTCTTTATTATCCAAGCAATTCTAATAATAAATAGTGTCTGTTTCTAATTGAACGACTGGATTGCTTCGTTTTACATTACACTTACTAGCTTGTAGGTTACACTACACATTTGAAAGTGAAGTGGAAAACGCTCGCAATGACGCATTACGCAATTTTAGTTTAAAAAAGATGGGAAGGTTATTGCTTATCTATACAAAAATAAGAAAGGATAATTATGACAACAACAAAAGAATTGATTACAAGCGCTTTTTCTACTGCTTTTAACAAACATTTTTACAACGAACTTGTTATCGGAAAATTAGCACATTCTGAAATGAAAGACCATATCAACAAAGGTGATGAAGTTGATGTGACTATGCCCGGATTAGTAACTCTATTCGACTATGATGGCGGAAATTTACCGAGTGCTGAAAATGCAACTGTTTCTATTTGCAAAGTAAGAATAGATAAAGGTAAAGCATTCCACTTTGAACTATCAGAAATGGAAGAAAAAATGTTAACATCATCAGGTTCAGCAGCAGAACAAGTAGAACTTACAAAAGACTATACAAATGATGCAATTAAACAATTTGCGGCTGCAGTTGATGCTTCATATGCAAATTTGTACACAAGAGCCGGACATTACTTAGATAATAAAGGAGAAGCTATTACTTTAACTCCGGAAAATGCAAAAGATATTTTTGCTTATATGCAAGCTAAATTCCAAAGAGGTGACGGTAAAGGTCATACAAACTGGGTTGACGGTTCTATGGTTTGCGTAATTCCACCGGAATATCAGTTCTATCTCGGCAAATTAGATGATTTAAAATACACAGAAAGTGGCAAAGATGAACAAAGAAAAGGTTATATCGGTAATTTATGCGGTTGGGAAATTCTTGTTTCAAATAACATTGCTCAACCGGAAGAAAATGTTTTCTATCCTTTATTCGGGGTTAAAGGTAAAACTCTTGCCGGTGGTATTTCATCTGATTTAAATACAACTTGTTATACCCCTGAAAAGAACTTTAACACTTGTTACAAAGGTTATGGACTATATGGTGTTGGCGCTCCAAGAGCGGATTATTTGGGAACAGTTAAAGTGAAAGCTCAACTTGCGCTTGCTTAGAACTGAAAAATTGAAAGTGGATAGTGCAAAGTTTTTATAAAAAATTTTCACTATTAATTCTGTAACAGGGCTTCATACTATTTATGGATTGCTTCGTCATCAGTTTTGGTTATTGTTCCTCGCAATGACGTGGCACTATATGAAGTATCAATATTATTCAGTTGCCCTGTTACTAATTTTGCTTATTTATTAGAAAAAACGAAAGGAATTTATATGACAAGAGATATTATTAATGTTCAGTATCCGACATTAGATCACACAGAATCTGTTGCGAATATTGGGATTACAGCCAAAGAAGTTGTTCAAGCAAACGGAATTACAATCGCAGATGCGTTTTCTAACAAAAATAATTCATTGTTTATCATAATAGAAAACTCAGGCACAAGTTCTTTATTGACAGTAAAAGCCGGCGATAGTTATCCGAATTCTATGCTTGGTGATATTGTTATTGAATTACCGGCAGGAATTTCTGCAATTCAGCTTCAAGATTTATCACGTTTTGAAAAAAGTGATGGCTCTATTGATTTAGATTTCGCATCAGGTTTCACCGGTAAAATTTTTGCAATAGCAAAATGGGCAGGTGTTAGAAAAGTTTAAGAAAATGAGGGGGTTCGCCCCCTTGTTTTTATATAGAAAGGATTTTTATGTTCAAAATAAAATACATTCCTACAGGAAATATTTTTGTTTTACCTAAAAAAGATGCAGAATTGTTGAAAGAAAAAAGTCCACAAGATTATTTGATTCTTGAAAAAAATGGAAAAAAATTTAAAGACAAAATTCCACAAAAAATCGAAAGCGATTCAAAATCAATCTTATCCAAAATTATAGATAAGGAGCCGGCATGAAATTTTTAGATGATTTAGCAATTTCAGAATCTGGAGGTAATTACAAAGCTTTCAACAAATACGGTTATGCTGGTAAATATCAGATGGGCGAAATGGCTATGATTGATGCAGGATATTATATAAAAAATGGTAATTTCAACAATGACTGGAGTGGTAAATTTACAGGAAAAGACGGAGTTTATTCTATAAAAGATTTTCTAAACAATCCACAAGCACAAGAAAATGCGCAATTAATTTTTAAGAAAAAACAGTGGGGATATCTTAAATCTGTTGGGGCAGATAAATTTTTAGGAGAAAAAATTAACGGATATATTATTACTCAATCAGGGCTTCTTGCAGGAGCTCATCTTAAAGGAGCCGGTGAGGTTATAAAATATTTAAAATCTAATGGAAAATATAATCCAACAGACGCTTTTGGAACATCTGTAGAAAGTTATATGAAGCGTTTTGCCGGTTATGATGTATCAAAAATTTGTATTTAAGGAGATAGTATGACTTTAACATTATTAGATTTGTATAATTCTGCTGCAACGCAAGAATGGTCAATGTATGACAACGATGCAAACACAAGTGATGAATTAGAAAATTCACTTGTACTTGCAATCAACAAAGCCACGAGTGAAATTTTGTACTCTCACCCATTTAGCTTTAGAGAAAAAACTCATTTAATTATTACAATTCCGAATATCAATGTTTATGATTTACCAAAAGGACTTATTAAAAAAAATAATATGGGAAATTATTGTATTAAAATAAATTCGCAGCCATTAAATTTTGTAAAAGATTTCACGGAAATTAAAACAGGAATTCCTGAGGAATTTTTAATAAAATGTGAAAAATTGTATCTTAATCCTATTCCGGTAGAAAAATGTATAATCACAATTGATTATATAACTTTGGCAATTGGTGAAAATAAAGATGGTGAAGAAATTTTTGTATTAAAAAAAGACTCTGATGTTTTGAATATTCCTGAACATTTAGAAGAATTGTTGAAAAATGCAATAATTTCGAGAACAATGTTGAATTCTATTGCTTCAGAGAGTGATGAAAATTATTCAGCTTATAAAAAACAATCAGAAATAGCTTATAGGTTATTAGTGAAATACGCAAAGGGGGTGGGGCTTGAAAAAGGGATAAAGATTTGAAATTTTGCATAAAAAAAAGCCCCAGAATGGGACTTAAACATTTAGTAAGATGGGGGCAAATGTAACTGGATTATATTTACCCCGCCAAATTTGAAGTAAGATGTAAGATTATATAAGAGAGTGTTGTTTTAGTTTAGAAGTTTAGGAGTTTAGAAGTTGAGGAGAAGTTTTCTTAATTTCTTTTTAGTCCTTGCGGGATAGCTCCCGTCTTTTATACCACACTTACCAGTATGTAGTTGTAACTATCAACTTGTAAGTGAAGCCTCCGTAGAGATAGGGCGTGTCGAGCCCTTGCGGGATAGCCCCCACCCTAGCCCTCCCCCAAGGAGAGGGAATGCGCCAAACTGGTAGGTGTTACTTCGAGGCGGAGCCTGTAAGCTTTATACTATCTTGTAGTTCTGTCAAGGAGCCGACCGTGTGGTCTTTTCTTTTTGTAACTTTTTCTTTTTAGTAAAGAAAAAGTTAAGCGATGAAGTTGTTACCGAATCTGTTAGCGCCGTAGAAGAAAGATTCTTGCATAACTTGTTGAAGGTTTCTTTTTCTAACGATTTTGTTACCGATTTTTGTGTTAGCAATATCTTCAACAGATTTTTGGTAACAAGAAGTAACAAGAGAGTGAAGGTATTTTGTTACAGAATTTGTTTCTTCTGCTGCTTCCGGAGTAACTGTTTCTACTGCTTCGAACTCGTTGAAGAAGTTGTCGATTGATTTAATTTCTTCGTTTGTAATAGTTTCTGTAGTGAATAACATTTGCTCTTGCCTCTCTTAATTATCTCTTATGTATATATAAAGTATTTATCCTTCAAAAAATTGCCTTTTTTATGCTCAATTATGAAGTTTTGTAACATTGAGTTTAAAAAAAAGATTTTTTTGAAACAAAAAGTAATAAAAAATGTGAAATAACAGAATGGTAGATTTTTTATAGATTGCTTCGTCACCGATTTTGATTGTTGTTCCTCGCAATGACGTAAAATTATTGGTTTTGTTTTATTATAAGCCGTGGCAATCTATTCTACTTATCTGTTTTAATGAAAGGAATATGTAATGCAAAAAACGACGTTAATTTGCAATAATTTTTCCGGTATTAATAGGAGTAATTCAACTTTTTCATCAGGTATTATAACTGCTGAAGATATGCAGAATGTAGAATTATTCTCTACGGAAGTAAATGCCGGCATAGGAATAAGAACATCTAAGGGAAATGTTAGCGTTTGCGAAAGTATTCCTAAAGATGAAATTGTTATTAATATATTTGAAAGTGTTCAAAAGGGAAACAATTATTTTTTTGTTCACACAGAGAATAAAAGTGAGGGGAAAATTTATTTATTTAACCCAGATAGTAAAACGCTTGTGTTAAAGCATTCCGGACTTAGTGTTACTTCTAAATCTTGTGGATGTGATGTTTCTCAAGGTTGGTCGGATTTATGGGTATTTTCTAATTCTGCGGAGATGTTGAGTATCGAGTTAGAAAACTATAATGATGAAGGTGTGTTGGAAGAAGTTAAAGTTATGAAACTTAAAGATGCTGATGGGCGTTCTGTAAAAGGAATGGGGCTTGTTATTTTTGCAGGGCGTTTATGGGTATTTGATGGGCAAATATTACGATATTCGGTGCAAGAAAATATTTATGATTTTGCGACATCTGATGCCGGTATTACAACATCTGCCGGATATATAGAATTTGTAAAAAATATTACTGCTATTTATCCGTATTTAGGAACATTAGCGGTTTTTCATTCTAATTCATCTTGTTTGATAGCAAGAGATGAAGATGATTTTTCTTTTTATAAAACAATGGAATTTCCAGGGGGATGTGCTTCTTATAATTCTTTGGTTTTTCATGGAACTGAATTATATTTTTATGATGATACAAAAAAAGGAGTTTTTTGTTTTAGGCAGGTTGTAAATGGTAATCAAACACTGGGTGAAAATATTGCTTTAGATATTCAAGATGAATTGTTTGAAATTCCTGATGAAAAAATTGGAGAAATAAAAGCGTTATCGATTGTAACTGCTGACAGGAATGAAGTTTGGTTTTTGCGTCCGGATAAAGAGGAAAACTATAGTCTTGTTTTAATTTATGACTATTTGAGAAAAAGTTGGGTAAAGAGAAAATGCCAAAAGATTAATTGTTTTGCAACTGTAAATGGGATTTTATATTCTGCCGGCAAAAAAATTTATGAAGAATATCAATCAAGCACATTTGATAATGAATTTATTGAATCTTTTTATAAATGTACACCACTGAATTTTGGACGAGAAAATTATACTAAAATACTTTCTTTTCCGCCAAAAGTAACACTGGATTTACACTACAGTAATAATTTTTATCTTGAATATATCAAAAACTACAATTCTACAACTTCAAAAACCAGAAGAGTTCAGGCCAAAACATTAAAAAACTGTTTGTATTTCGATATCGGACATTGGGATACAAATTATTTTGCAATAAAAAATATCAACTCTGCAACAAGTCTTCCGACTTCTTATTTTAAAACTCTTCAGATGAAATTTTTCACCCTAAATGAAGGCGATGATTTTTGCATAAGAAATATTGAGTTTTGCAAAATCAAAATAAAAACAATATAACAGAAAGGAAATAAAATGGGAAAACAATCTCAAACGACAACTAGGGTTTATGGAAATACAACTACTTCAAACCCGTATGCGACTGCTTCTACAAATAATTCCGGCACAACCAGTGCTTTCGCTCCAGGAAGCGCATTGGAAACAATTTATAACACTGTAAATAAAAATATGGACTCATTATTGAATGATTATCTGAATCCTAATTTGAATTCTACAACTAATCAAGCAAAATTGAATTCTTTTGTTAATACTCTCAATAACACAACTGCAACCAATTTAGAAAACAATATTATCAATCCGCTTTCTAACAGAAATATGGTGCGTTCTTCTCAAGCGACAGATTTGTATAAAAACCTTGCGACTTCGAATACTAATGCTACAGCTGATTTTGTTAATGAATTATTAGCTTCTTCTCAAGATAATTCTGCAAAAATGATTAGCAATCTTCTTTCTGCTTATATGAAAGGTTATGATGTGATTTCGGATATGCAAAAACAATCATTAAATACAAGCAAAGGAAATGCAACAACATCAACTAAGGTTGAAGATTCCGGAAGTTCTTCTATTGCAAACGCAGGAAATGTTGTCGATATTATTAGCAAGGTTATCAGTTTGTTTGGAAATAAAAGCTTGTAGGTGGATTATGAACAAAGATTTAATTTATAAATATGCACCGGCAATACTTATGTTTATTGCAATAATTCTGCAATATAACCTTTTTGTGACTCCGGAAAAATTGGAGCATACACATCGAGAAATTTTGTCAGAAGTTGCGCAAGTGTATATTACAAAATCCGAATTTGGAAATATGAAAGAACAAATTGTTGATATAAATCAAAAACTGGATAAAATTTATGACACGTTAATAAATGAAAGGAGGAAAGATGGCATTAACAACAATTAAATATGGTGAATTGGCTTCTTCCGAAATTATGAATAACAACTTTAAATATCTGGATGATAAAATAAGTAACCTTAATGAAACTATTACTTCAAATAAAGCCGGCATGAATTCTAATATTGCAAGTATAAATTCTTCTATTACAACTATCAATGAAAATATGACCCAAAATATTAAGACGCTTGAAAACTCAATTAATGAAGCAAAATCATTTCTTTCGGAAAGCGGACTTTTTGTAACAACATATATTAATGGTGCTTCTTGGTATAAAGAATATTTTTCTGATTCTGATAAAAAGACCAGAGTATGGCTTGAACAAGGTGGAGTTTTGAATTCAAGAAGCAGTACAACATATATAAAAAGTTTTGCTAACAATAATTATACTTTATTATTGGGAACTCATTGTACATATTATGAGGGAGGCGGAATATCCGAAAAAAGGGAAAGTGGTTTTTCGCATTATAACGGAAAAGGGTGGTCTTATGATGTTGAATGGTATGCTTGTGGGCAATAGGAGGAGTTTATGGCTTTTATAATTGATAATAATGGTAATATTACTATGATACAAGGTGATAGTGGAAGTCTTGTTGTATCAGGTTTAAAAAATGAACAGAATTATAAAGTATATTTAGCAATACAAGATAAAAAACGTAGAATTATCGGAGATGAACTTGTTGTCAATAGTAATAAATCAGATACCGTTGTTTTTGAATTAACCGGTGAATATACTGACTTAATGACTGTTCCTTTGAATGACAATTGTGCGGTTTATTATTATGGCATAAAAGTTTGTACTGATGATGGTTTGGAAGATACTTTATTACTTGGAGAAAGTTCAATAGGAGAATTGAACACTATTACCGTTTTTCCGAAGAAAGTTGAGGGAATTTAGATGGTAGAAGTTCAAAATAATAAAAATATTATAAAGGTTCAAGTTAAAGGTAATCAGTGTATTGCAAATCAAGTTTTAAATTTAGATGCAGTGCCTTATTATAATAATTCAGCAAAATCTTGGGCTATAAAAATGGATGGCAAAGTCGATGGAATTGATTTTTCATCTAAATATTATGCTTTAAAGTCTTTAGAAAGTTCTGATATAGCAGTTAGCGCAAAAGATAGTATTTTAACAAATAGTGATTTTCAAAAAGTTGTCGATGATTTAAAAGGTGAAAATAATATTAAAACTTGTTCAGATAATATTTCTGAAATACAAAACGCTAAAGTAAATGCGAATATTGCCACAAAAGCAGCACAAATTGCAACAGAAAAAGCACAACTTTTAACAGAAACATTAGAAAATTCTGCAAATAAATCACTCTCTAATCTTACGGAAGAAGGTATTGAGTTTCTTAAAAATAATGCTTGTCATTGGGGAAAAATTCAAGGAGATTTAACCAAACAAAGCGATTTGGTTGAAAAATTAGAAAATCAACTGAATATAGACCACTCAAACGATACCAAGCCATATATAACTGAAACATATAAAAATGGGAATAGTTGGTATCGAATGTGGTCTGATAATTGGTGCGAACAAGGTGGATCTGTAATTTGGAATTCTTTCAGCAACGGCATAGTAACAGTAAATTTACTAAAAGCATATATTGATACTCAATACTTTATAAATTTTACAAGAACTCACAATACAAAAGTTACAACCTCTTTTGGCTGCACTTTAGCTACAAATAAAATTACTATATACGCAAATGAAGGACAGCCACAAGTAATTTGGTATGCTTGCGGATATACAAAATAGAAAGGAATATTATGTCACATAAATTAGAAAAACCATACACTGATAAACAAAAAGCGGATTTTATCGTTGAATACAATCATAAATTAGGATTAAAAATTGAGGAAGTCGATTCCGGCTTATTTGCACTTGAAGATAATGAATTATTACAAAATGGGGAAGCAATAATCAATACAAATTATGAAAAAGAACTTGAGCAAAAGGAAAAAGAACGCATTTCAAAGTTAACTTGTACAAAACGTAATTTTGCTCTAATGTTACAAAAATTAGGAATCACTTATACACAACTAAAAGAATTGATTTCTAAAAATGAACAAGCACTTATGGAGTGGGATTTATGTGTAGAACTAGAGCGCTCTAATCCTCTTCTGGATAAAATGGCTGCAGAATTAGATATCATGCCAGAAACATTAGATAAAATGTTTAAATATGCAAATGGTGAAATCAATTCATTCTGGGAGGATTAATCATGATTGAATATTATTCTAACAAAAAAGTCGGAATATTTTTTAATCAAATTCCTTACATTAGCATAAGATATTATGTCCCATCAATGACTGAAGAAGAACGGAAATCAATTGAAAAATATCCGTTTATTAATAAAAAGAATTTACAAGTTCGATTAGTTGATTATAAAAAAGAAAAAACATACAATTTTGAAATACCGAAAGGTTATTGTTATGACGGGGCATCAATTCCCCGTCTTTTTTGGCGAATAATTGGCTCTAATACGGACAACAAATTTTTAATTCCGGCACTTATCCATGATATCTTATGCGAAAACCATTCTTATATTGATTATGATAGAAAATTTTCTACAGAAGTATTCAATGCACTTCTTGAAGCTGGCGAAGTCAACGCTTTCAAAAGATTTCTAATGAAAAATTCTGTAGATTGTTTCCAAAAAACACAAAAATGGAGATAAAATGGTTACATATAAACTATTAGATAAACAACGGGAATTCATTGAAATACCACATTCAAATTCTCTTGACGTAGCTATTTATCAAGGTGGTTACGGTAGCGGAAAAACTTGGTGCGGTTCACTTCTTGGAATTTTACTGGCAAAAAAATATCCAGCCTCAAAAGGTTTAGTCGGAGCAAAAGAATATGAACTTGTTAGGAAAACTACTCTTGTTTCATACTTAGAACATCTTGAAAATCTTGGTTATATTATGGATAAAGATTATACGTATAATAAAGTAGATAAAGTCATAAAATTCTCTAACGGTTCAGAAATCTTATTCTCAGCCCTTGATGACCCTGAAAAATTTAAGTCTTTAAACTTACACTGGGCGGAAATTGAAGAAGCTTCACAAATATCGGATTCATCATTTAAACAATTAATCGGACGTCTTAGAAACACGTATCGTGGTAAAAATTGGGTTGATTTTCGTTATCGTTTATTTGGGCATACAAATCCACAAGCTGATAAAGGGTGGATTTGGCAAAGATTTGTTGAACACTCTAAAGAAAATTACAGGTTAATAATTGCTCCAACAACAAATAATAAATATTTACCTCCTCATTTTATTCAGTCTATGAAAGATAGTTTTGACGAAGAATATTATAAAATCAATGTTTTAGGAGAATTCGGAGATTATTCTTCCGGTCTTGTCGTGAAAGGTTTTAGCGACAAAAACAAACTACACCTTAAATACAATCCAAATTTGCCACTTCATTTAACCTGTGATTTCAACGTAGACCCTATGTGTTGGGGAATCGCACATAAAGATGAAAATAATGTTTATTTCTTTGATGAAATTGTTATAGAAAACACATCTACTCAGCAATGTATAGAAGAATTTATACGAAGATATCCAAATCACAAATCAGAAATTATAATCAACGGTGATGCTTCCGGTGATAATAGAAGCACTCAAAGTGAATATACAAATTACGCAATAATTAAAAATGCGTTGAAAACTCACGGATATAATGATGTTAAATTTAAGCTTAGAGAATATAATCCGCCAATCCTTAATAGAATTTCTGCCTTTAACGCTCGAGTGAAAAATTCAAACGGTGAATGTCATTTGTTTATTGACCCGAGAAGGTGCAAGTGGATTTTGTATAACATCTACAACCTTTCGTTCAAAGAAGGTACAAGTATTGTTGATGTTCCAACACACTCACAGATTAAAAGCAACAGGGATTTTAAATTTCTTGAACATCCATTCGATGCCATAAGTTATCTTGTTGAATACTACTGGCGCATTGTGCTACGCACGTAGGTACAATTGTCGGCTGCTTGGTGGGAATTACAAGATTGTTTTATGAGTGACTGGCTCCGCCTCATTGGTGAAAGTACAAGTTTAGTGTCTGTTTTTCACTGTATGTAGACACAACTTTCAACTAATAATTTTACACTTATGAAAATCTTAATCAACAGAAATTGGAATTGGAACTAACCTTGAATAGAATTTATACTCGTTATAAGTTTTAGGCAGTGGCTCCCAATATCTGTAAATAATTTTACCATCTGCTTTTAAAAATTTTGCAAGTTCATCAGCTTCTGATGTTGAACCGGCAAGATATGGATAGCAAAATGGTATAGAAAAATCATTTAATTCTATTTTCAACGAATTTGTATTTTTATATTGTTCATGTAATTGCATGAATTTGCTTCTTCTATACATATCAGGCATATTTGTATTTTTTTCATTTGAGAAATACAAGTATGCCTTTTTTATTGTTGGCAAAAATTTTCTTGCTGAATTAAAACTTGCCCATCCTGATGGCTGCGCATAAAAAGCGTGAGCGTTATCAATAATTAATTTAGGATATATGTTTGCCAGCTTTTCAACATTCTTATCACATATGCCAAAATAATTTGGATAAAGAATATAAGCATTTTCAGGAAATTCTTTTTCCGGCATGAAATTGTCTTTTATATGATAAAATATTGGTTTACATTTTTCTGCAAAAACACTATGTCTAATGACTTCGCACAAATAATACGGAATATAGAGTTCTTTTATTTCATATTCATTAATCAAATATCTTAGCGCATTTCTGGCATAATCAAATTCAAGCATAAAATTATTATATCAATAAAACGACATCTTTAGTAAATATATGATATAATATAATTATATGTATTTAACTTTGAGATACAGAAAATTCCTAGAACATAGCGGGATTCTTTTTTAAGTTTCCCGCATATTGTTATGTATTATAAGAAACATTTTAAATGTTTTTATGTTGAAATAGAAAGGAATTTATCACATGGTAGCTATAGCTGATTTACAAGAACTTATAAAAAACAATGAAAAATTATACGTTTTTGCAGATTATGAATACGTATTAAAAGGATTATCAACATTATTTTTATCAGAAGCAAGAGAAGGACGCTTATTAAGAACAATACAAAATTTTACTAAAAAAGATTTTATCTATGTTAATTTAATTGTGAATGAAAAATGTTCAAAAACTGAGCTTGATAAAATTAAAAAAAGATTTGAAAATGCTGATATTATACAATTAAATGATGAAGTAGATTTGAATAGTTTAATTCAAAATCAAGAGAAATGTGTTATATATATTGGAAAAGATAAAAATATTAAAGCTTTAAAAAATGGTTATAAAATTAATATTGAAACAACTAAAGTTAAACAAAATGACGTTGATTTAATATTTACTCCGCAAGAATATGCTGATTTTTTAATTGAAACAAATAATTTATATTTATAAAAATATTATTTAAGAAAAAGCCGAACAGAGTAGAAGTTCGGCTTTTTAAGTATAAAACTTATTTTTTTAGCCAATCTGCAAGATTTCTTATTTCGCCATAATCGAAATCTTTTAAAATTTGTGGTGTGTCCAGATTTTCT
This sequence comes from uncultured Candidatus Melainabacteria bacterium, assembly GCA_934754425.1. Taxonomy (GTDB): domain Bacteria; phylum Cyanobacteriota; class Vampirovibrionia; order Gastranaerophilales; family Gastranaerophilaceae; genus CAG-196. The sequence continues at coordinate 26,862 of CAKVIN010000008.1, forward strand.
AAAACAGGATTGATATTTATTTCACCATCTTTATAAACTGTTGAATAATTTTTACCTTCATTAACGCAATATGGAATTTTTACAGTTTTATCTTTACATAAATACGCAATTCCGTGAACACGGCATATGATTGGACGAAAATTGTAAACAGAACATTTTTTATCAACTAAAAAAGGACATATTCCACCTTTTTCAAAATGTTGTAAATTCTCTTGGATTTGTTTTTTTGTATCATTATCCAATCCAATAAAACCTTGCATTAAATATTCTAATTCAAGATTTGATATCGGATAATCACCTTTTTCACAACAACTAGAACATCCACATGCGCAGTGAATATAAGACTTATGAGCTTCAAAATAAGATTTTAATTTTACGTCAAGTTTTTTTATGAAAGCTTTATATTTTTCAAGCACAATATAATACCACTAATGCTTAGACCAAAAACGACCCCAGAAGTTTTGAGAAGCTCTGCTTTCTAGGTGCTCAATTCGTTCAGATAATTCTTTATTGTGTTCCAATAATTCTTTTACTTGCTTTGCTAAAATTTCGTTATCTCTTTTGTATCCGCCGGCTTCAATTAATTTTGTAGCCATGTCTGAATTTGTAATATCATCACTGATTTTTTTTGCAACGGCTTCTGCTAACATTTGTAATGTTTGAGAAGAGACATCTAATGTAAAACTTTTGCCTTGTTGTTGCGTAACTTCAGGTTTTGGATTGTCTGAAATTGCAACTTCAGTAGATTCTTCTTGTTTATTTTCCAATACATCACTTACAATTAGCGGCTGAACAGGTTGAGCCGGTTCATCAGTTTTTTCAATCTTAGCTTCCATTCTTGATAATTTTGTTATGATTTGTTCATCGCTATAACCTTGAGCTTTTAGAGAAATCCCTTTTTTGATTTTTTCTAAAGCCAAATCATCATAGAACTCTAATCCATCTTCATCCTCATATATAGATTCAATTTTCCAATCCTGAAAAAACAAATCCAGCGAATGATTATCAATATAATAATTCTCAGAATTAAGTGTTTTTAAAATAGATTCTCTGTTAAACATTCGCCATGCCCCTTTAATTCCTTTAGTTAATACTTTTTATCCCTAAATTCTTCCGGTATGTCTTGCAATATCACGTTCTTGTGTTTTTTTAGCAAGAGCTTCACGCTTATCATAAAGCTTTTTACCTTTAGCTAATCCTATTTCAATCTTAGCAAAACCATGTGTCAAAAACAATTCCAGAGGAATAATTGTTACACCATCTTTTTTTACCTTATCTTGTATTTTTAAAATTTCTCTTTTTTGTAACAAAAGTTTTCTCACTCTATCAGGTTTATGATTATACCGGTTTCCCTGTTCATAAGGTGAGATATGCATTCCATATAAAAACATTTCATTTTCTTCGATTTTTGCAAATGAATCTTTTAGATTAATCATTCCTTTTCTTATAGATTTAATCTCTGTACCGGTCAACACAATTCCGGCAATAAATTTATCAAAAATTAAAAAATCATGAAAAGCTTTTCTGTTTGTAGATATGACTTTTTTATCCATAGATGTATTATAATTCAAATTACAGAGTTTGTATAGTAATTTCTTTTTCAGCAAAATCTTTTTGGAAGCTTACGTTATTATTAATTTTTGTTAATGTATTAGTCTTTAAATTTCTTAATTTTATAAAGTTTGCCATCTTATTATAATCAAAAGCGTTTTCCCATCTTGCAATAACAACTGTTGCAACGCAATTGCCGATTAAATTTACAGTCGTTCTGCCCATATCCAAAATCTGATCAATTCCTAATAATACTGCAACACCAACAATTGGAATGTTAAAACTGGTTAAAGTTCCTGCAAGTACAATAATTGAAGCTCTTGGAACACCTGCAACACCTTTACTTGTTAACATTAATGCGAACATTATAACAAGTTGTTGTTCAAAAGATAAATGTATTCCTACAAGTTGGGTAGAAAAAAGTACTGCCATTGCTAAATAAAGAGTTGAACCGTCAAGGTTGAATGTATATCCAGTTGGCATTACAAATCCGACAATAGATTTTGGAACTCCAAACTTTTCCATAATAGACATTGCTTTTGGTAAAGCAGCCTCAGAGCTTGCTGTTGTAAAAGATAACAACGCCGGTTCTTGAATTGCTTTAATAAGTCCTCTAATTGAAATTTTAACAATCTTGCAAGCAATTACTAAAACTAATGCAACAAAGACTATTAAAGCTACGTATAAAGATAAAATAATTTTTCCGTAATTAAGTAATATCGTAACTCCGTTTGAACCGACAGTATAGGCAATTGCTCCGAAAATACCTACTGGTGCAAAAAACATAACGTATTCAGTAAATTTAAACATTACTGAAGCCACTGAATTTAAAATATCTATAACAGGTAAGGCTTTTTTCCCTGCTGCACAAATTGCAAGTGCAAAGAATATGCAGAAAACAACAATTTGTAACAAATTTCCCTCTGCCATTGCTTGAAAAATACTTGTCGGGCAAAGGCTGAGAAGAAGTTCTCCAAACGAATTGTGATGTGTTGTCGAAGCCATTTGCACAATTCTGTTTAAACCAGTTTGAGCTGTTGCAATGTGTTCAAGTCCGACTCCGGGCTTAAATAAGTTAGCAAACCCAAGTCCGATAAATAAAGCGAGAACTGTAACAATTTCAAAATAAGCAAGGGTTTTGATACCTAATCGTCCAAGGCTTTTAACATCTCCGTGACCGGCAATCCCTACGACAAGAGTTGCAAACAAAAGTGGAGCGATAATCATTTTAATCATTCTTAAAAAGATTTCAGCTAAAACGTGCGTTTTTATTGCAAAAGTTGGAAATGCCCAACCGACAAATATTCCTAGTATAAGTGCTACAAATATTGCTATAGTTAACTTTGACTGTTTCAAAATTATTTTCCTCTTTTATTTAGGGAGACTTCCACCTATCTAAGTGTTAATTGTACAATAAAAAGACGGATTTGCAAACTTTTGAAGTTGAAAATTGAAAGTGGAAAGTGGAAAGTTATTTAAAAAAAAGTTTGTATTATACTTTGTTTGAATGATAATCATTTTATATAAATACGCATAAAAGAGCCTGTTCAAAATGGTAAATTTCTGTAAACAACTTTCAATTTTCCACTTTTCACTTTCAACTCTTCACCTACAACCAACGAAATATAAGACAGGTTCTCCTTAACACTTCTTCACCCAAACATTGACAGTTACTCATGTTCGTCCTAATATATAAGTTATCCTAGTCGAAATTTCTGCCGGATTTGACGGCTCAGGGGTGGTAAACCAAGAAACTCTATGCGGACTGGCTTTTAGGCAATACGTTTAAAGAATCTTAGTTTCCAAGATTATACAAAAAAAGGTAAAAGGAGAAAAAGTTATGCCTACTATGAACCAGCTTGTGCGTTCAGAACGTAAAAAGCTAAAAGACAAAACCAAATCACCGGCTCTTATGGATTGTCCACAAAGACGCGGTGTTTGTACAAGGGTTTATACAACAACCCCTAAAAAACCAAACTCAGCTTTGAGAAAAGTTGCCAGAGTTAGACTTACTAACGGATTTGAAGTAACTTCTTATATCCCAGGTATCGGACACAACTTACAAGAACACAGTGTTGTTCTAATCAGAGGTGGAAGGGTTAAAGACCTTCCAGGTGTAAGATATCACATCGTACGTGGTACTTTAGATACAGCAGGTGTTGCTAATAGAACACAAAGCCGTTCTAAATATGGTGCTAAGAGAGCTAAAGGAGGTAAGAAATAATGTCTAGAAGATCTAAACCGGAAAGAAGAATTCCTTCAGCTGACCCTATTTATAACAGCGTAGATGTTTCAAAATTCATCAACAGAGTTATGAGACGTGGTAAAAAATCACTTGCTGAAAAAATATTCTACTCTACAATTTCTAAAGTAGAAGAAAGAACAAGTGAAAAAGGCTTGGAAGTTTTCCAAAAAGCTTTAACAAATGCAACTCCATTATTGGAAGTAAAAGCAAGACGTATCGGTGGTTCTACTTATCAAGTGCCAATCGATGTTAAACCTGATAGAGGTTTTGCTCTTGCATCTTCTTGGATTATTGCAGCTGCTAAAAATAGAGGCGGTAAATCATTCGTAGAAAAATTAACAAACGAATTAATTGATGCTTCTAATGGTAATGGTGCAGCATGCAAAAAACGTGAAGATACCCACAGAATGGCTGAAGCTAACAAAGCATTTGCTCATTACAGATATTAATATTTTGATTAATATATTTAACAAAGGCGCCGAAAATTTCGGCGCCTTTGTTGTTTTAAAATATTGTCAGGCAGTGCCTGACCTACGCTTTATTTTTGCTTTACATTTAGTAGGTCAGGCATTGCCTGACAAATATTTTCTATAATGTTAAAAAAAACATATTTTTCAGTATTGGTCGGAAAATCTCTTTTTCTCAAACAATTATTCTGTACTGTACAATGTTGCTTCGACATTTTTGTGTGGCAAAACTAAATCTTTCATTGTACGAAACAATTCTGCTTTTGTGTTTGCTTCTGTAAATTTTCCGCCGGTTACGTTTGCCGTGCATTGTAATTGAGCTAAATCATCTTCATCATGTACATTAAAAGCAATAACATCAATTTTTATATCTTTTCTCGTTTTGACAAGTCCTATAGCATAGTCACAAGGGCTTTCATCACAATTTTCACCCCCATCTGTTAATAAAATTATGTGTTTAATTCCGGAGTATCCGTTTAAATCCTTGTTTACAGCTTGTTTCAAGGAATAAGTAATTGGTGTCATACCTCTTGGGCGAAGGTGTGATATTTCTGAAATAATGTTGGTTTTATTTGAGAAGTCCAACGGAACGATAAGTTCCGAACTTCTGCAAGCATTATAGGCTATTAAATTGCAAGTATGTCCGTAAACCCTAAGCCCTATTTTTGTCGTATCAGAGATTTGAGGTAAAATTTGTGACATCATTTCTTTCACCTGATTAGCTTTTGTTTTGTGTTCTAAATATTCTCCCATACTATTGGAATAGTCAAGCACAAAAAGAAGCTTATCTCCATTTTCTTTATATTCAAAGTCATTGGGATTAAAAATTTCGTATGCAAAAACAGGAATTATAGAAAAAATTAGTAGTAAAAGAATTTTTTTCATACTACAGATTAGTATGTTTTTGAGTAAATAAAAATTGTACAAACGGGTATAAATATTAATTAGATAGAAAGTTCAAATGTTGATTTGGCTACACGACAATTCGCAGCATAGGCAGCTTTGGCCATTTGAATATTACAAGCATCTTGAACGGTATACCCGTTTTCTAAAGCTTGAACCATTGTATTATCTAAATCATGAGCTGATTGAACGACGTTTTCTGCTACCGTTTGAAGAACATCCCCAGGCAAAACATTTGAGTAATAATTACTTAAATCAACTGTTGAGGCTTCATCAGGATTAACTGCCGGAGTTTTTGTATCCAATGCAGTGCGTGAAGGAATGTAAGAAGAAATATCTTCAATAAGTCCGGAGTAAATAGATGTATTTATACCTGATATAGAGCTCATAACTAATCCTCTATCTATAGTTTAACGTATTTTTCGAAAGTTACAATATGTTTAAGTGTAAATTTTACAAAAATTCAACTTAAAAATATAAAAATCACAGGGATAAATTTTCCCTGTGATTTAACATTTTTATTTTATAGAAAATAAATTATTTGTTTAATTGGCTCATAACTTCATCTGCAAAGTTATCGTTTCTTTTTTCAAGACCTTCGCCAAGAACGAATCTATCGAATTTAATAATACCGAATTTACCGGAAATTAATTGTTCAATAGTTTGTTCTGGGTTTTTAACGAATGGTTGTTCAACCAAACATCTGTGAGCCATTAATTTGTTAACTCTACCTTCAACAATTTTAGCTCTGATTTGTTCTGGTTTGTTCGCCAAATCTTCTTTACCCATTTCAATTCTTGTTTCTTCTTCGATTACTTCTGCAGGAATATCTTTTCTAGAAACGAATTCTGGAGCAGAAGAAGCGATGTGTAAGCAAACGTCTTTTGCTAAAACTTCATCTTTAGCATCAGTATTTAAAAGAACACCGATTTTACCATTGTGGATATAAGTTGCAACATTGCCTTCATATCTAACAAATCTTCTTACAGTGATTTTTTCACCGATTGAAGCGATTTTTTCTTTGATAACTTCAGCAATAGGTTTACCGCATTTAGGACAATCTGTTGCTAATAAAGCTTCAACGTCAGCAGGATTAGATTCTGCAACAACTTGAGCTAAACCGTTTGTTAATTCAATGAATTCAGCATTCTTAGCAACGAAGTCTGTTTCGCAGTTAACTTCAATCATTGCACCAACTGAATCAGAAACGTAAGAACCGATTCTACCTTCAGCAGCGATTCTACCCATTTTTTTATCAGCAGAAGCCATACCTTTTTGGCGAAGTACTTCCATTGCTTTTTCCATATCACCATCAACTTCTACCAATGCTTTTTTAGCATCCATCATGCCGGCACCGGTTTTATCACGAAGTTCTTTTACCATTGTAGCTGTAATATTCATGTTAAATATCTCCTTTTTTATATAGTGAAAAGTTGGAAGTGAATGGTGATGAGTTAAATAAATTCACTAATCACCATTCACTATTCACTTTTCTAAACATTAGCAGTTTCTACACCTGCATCAGCAGCTGTAATAGCTTCTACTTTGCCTTTTGAATTAGCATTGTTTTCTTTCAATTGTTTACCTTCTAATACAGCATCAGCTAATTTAGAAGTAATTAATTTGATAGAACGAATAGCATCATCATTACCAGGGATAATGTAGTTGATACCATCCGGATTTGCATTTGTATCTGCTAAACAAATAACAGGTATGCCTAATTTGTTAGCTTCTTTAATAGCAATATCTTCTTTTGCTTGGTCAATAACGAAAATAATATCCGGAAGACCACGCATTTCTTTAATACCGCCTAAAGTTTTGCTTAATTTAGCAAGTTGTCTGTTCAATTGTGCTTGTTCTTTTTTAGGTAATTTTTCGATGTGACCAGAAGAAATGAAATCTTCCATTTCTCTAAGTTTGTTAACTCTGCCTCTGATTGTTTCAAAGTTAGTTAACATACCGCCTAACCATCTTCTGTTGATATAATAAGCACCTGATCTGTTAGCTTCTTCTGCTACAACTTCTGCTGCTTGTTTTTTAGTACCAACGAAAAGTACGTTTTTACCTTTTGCAGCATATTCTCTAACTGCATCATAAGCTGCGTCCAATAAATCGGTAGTTTTTCTTAAATCAAGAATATAAATACCATTTCTTGCACCATAAATATATGGTTTCATTTTTGGGTTCCAATGTTGAGTTTGGTGTCCAAAGTGAACGCCTGCTTCTAATAATTCAATAAGTGATGCTACTGACATCTTTGTCTCCTTTGTTTTTCTAACTTGTTTTACTACGGACTATACTGTTCCATCTAAGAATTTTCAGTTAATTTATTTCACTAACCGAACCCATTCATTAGACTAGGGTTGTACCTATCGACCAGTGTAGTCGCTATTATCGTATTATAAACAAGGATATCTGGCAAGTATTCTTAATCGTTTTAATTGTATATTGCGACAATTTTGTCAACATTGTAACATTGCGTTACAATTAAGCAATTTTTTGTCAAAAAAATTCTTTATATATGTAAGGGAAATAATAGGAATACATAAGGGGACTTTGATTATGGCAATCGGAGCAAGAGATTATATTGACAAATTATTAGTCAAGAAATACGCAGATGAAAAAGTAGACAATCATGAAGCAATGGCATCTATGATTGATCCAAACAAAATGCTTGAGGCAATGAATGACGTTGCAGCAATTCAACGTAACATGTTTATGTTATCTCAAAAACTTTGTTCTACTTGTTATGCAATCAACGCAAAAGCAGCAAGATATCAAAAACGTGAAATGGAAATGGGCGAAGGCTAGATATTTTTATCTACCACAACTTTGTGAAGTCCTTTTGGACTGTCAACATTGCGTTTTAATTTTAATGCAATTTCCAGTGCTAATTGCTGACAAATAAGAACATTCGCAAACATTTGCTGAATTTCATTGTCACAAACGATATTTATATTATAATCTGGATTTAATTCCTCATCTTTTGGGCCAATAATAATGATTTTAGGGTTATAATCTACTTTAATTTTTTGTAAATTAGCAACGGAGCGTTTTGAGATCTTGTCGACTGAAATATACATTAATGTTGCTTTATTATTCAATACTGCAACATGCCCGTGCATAAATTCACCTAAAATAGCAGCACTGATATTTTTATAAGAAGTTTCTTTGATTTTCAAAGCCGCTTCTTTTGCTAAAGAATAAGATATTCCATCTGCTGTAATAACAATAAGTTTTTCTTTAGATAAAATTTTTGCAAGTTTTTTGATTTCTTCTCTTTTTGCAAGAGCTTTATCAATTACAGCCGGTAAGGTGAATAAGGATTTTTTGTATTCTGCAGTCGCATCTTTTCCGTGCACTTTTTCAATAAGCTTAAGTGAAATTAGTATTAAACACAGCATTTGTGAAGTAAAAGATTTTGTAGCTGCAATACCATTTTCCACACCTGCGTGGCAAGCTACTTGATAATCACAGATATTCCAAATAGTAGAATCTTCGTTGTTTGTAATACAAAGTGTTGCAAGATTAGAATTTTCTTTAACTTTTTCAACACATTTAATCGTATCTGATGTTTCTCCGGATTGAGTTATAAATATATATAACGTATTTTCATCATGTGGAATTACATTTTTAAGAAGAAATTCGCTGGAATATATTGCCCTTGATTCTATTTTAGAAAATTTTTCCAACAAATCTACCGCAAATCTTGCACAATGATAAGAAGAACCACTCGCTACAAGTACAATTTTTGTAATATTATCCGGCAAATTAATTTTAATTTCACCGGTTTCGGGATTAATATATTTCAATAATATATATGGAATAATTTTTGATTGTTCAGCAATTTCCAATTCCATATTGGTTTTTACTTTTTTATTAAACATGCTCTTTCACCTTATGTTCTTATTGTAACATGTTTTTTCAACAATTTGTTATTTTTTATACGAGTCTTCTAACTTAGATTTAATCATTTTCATCTCTTCTCTTGTTAAAAAGGAAGAAAATCTCATAAACTCATACATAGCATCATCATAAGAATATTGTCTACGTTCAACTTTTTGCAGCCATTCTCGGACTTCTTTAGTTATCATAACTTCTCCATTTAAATATTTTTACTTATTTCATATGTTTTTCTTGAAATTTCTGGAGCATTTTTGCCCACGTTCAGTTTCGTGAGCCAAAATTTCTGAATTGATTTTATTTATTATTTATTCCATTATTTACGGCAAAATCAATTTTTGATTTTGCCGCATAATGTCATTATTTATTATTGTTATCTAACAGTTGTTAAACCCATTTCTTCAAGCATTCTTTTGTCTTCTTTAGTTTCAACACCATCAGTTGTTAAATAATCACCAGCAAGAAGTCCGTTAATGCCTGCTCTCAAACCAAGTTCTTGCATTTCCTTAGACAATCTGGTTTTTCTTCCGCCTGCATATCTCAAAATAGCATTAGGAAGAACAAGTCTAAAAATGCAAATTGTTCTGATAACTTCTTCTTCTGTAATTTTATCTTCATAACCTTCTAATGGAGTACCCTTAATCGGATTCAAAACATTTATCGGAACAGTTTTTGGATTAAGCTCAGCTAGAGAAAGCGCCATATCAATTCTGTCTTCTCTTGATTCGCCCATACCTAAAATAACACCGGTACAAGCTTCTATACCGTTTTCTTCAATCATTTTCACAGTCTTAATTCTGTCTTCAAAATCGTGTGTTGTACAGATTTCTTTGTGGAAATTCTTTGAAGTATTAATATTGTGATTAAATCTTTCAACACCGGCTTCTTTGATTTGCTTAATTTGTTCTTCATTTAACAAGCCTAAAGATGCGCAACAGTGAATACCTTCAATTGAAGCAACAGCCTTAATCATTTCTAAGATTTTTCCAAAATCATCGCCGCCTTCACTTCTTCCGGATGTTACAATACAAAATCTTGAAGCCCCGTTTTCTTTTGCTTTAATTGCAGCTTGACGAACCTCTTCAACTTCCATCAATGGATGGCAAGAAATTTCTGCGTGGTTATGTATGCTTTGAGAACAGTATTTGCAGTTTTCACCGCATTTACCGGTTCTTGCACTAATGATAGAACAAACTTCTACTTCATTCTTAAAATGTTCCTTGGTAACTTTTTCCGCTTTAGAAATAAGCTCTTCCAAGTCCATATCATATAATTTTAATAGTTCTTCTTTATTCATAATTTTTTCCTTTTGCCCCATCATTGGCACTAATAATTTTAATAAAAACTGGATTGCCACGACTCTAACGAGTCGCACAATGACGCCTCATTTATAGTTTCACGCTACGTCATTGCGAGCGTATTGTATTTTACATTCAGAATTTTAGCTAGTAAGTATAATATAAAGCGAAGCAATCCAGTTACTTAATTTGTAAGTCTGCTTTAAACATCTTGATTGCCACAAAATATTTTAGCCTTTATTCTCCAGCCTTAATAATTCCGCCACCTAAAACAACATCACCATCATACAATACAACAGACTGCCCAGGAGCAATTGATTTTTGCATATCTTCAAATACAACTTCAACTTCTCCATTTTCTAACGGTCTTGCTGTAACATTTGTAGGCTGTTGAGTTGAACGTATTTTTGCCTGACATTTAATCTCTTTATCAAGATTTTCAATTGACAACCAGCTCATATCAAAAGCAACTAATCTATCTTTAAAAGTTTTATCCTTGAAACCAACAACAACCTCGTTTGTTTCGTTTCTTAATTCAACAACATAAAGAGGTTCTGAAGCTGCAATACCTAAACCTTTGCGCTGTCCGATTGTATAATTCCAAATGCCTTCATGTTCTCCAAGAATTTTTCCGTCTGTATCAACAATATTACCCTTTTTAGGTTCTACGTGAAGTAATTCGTTGTAATCTCCTGCATAAAAATCTTGAGAATCAGGTTTATCAGCAACTTGAAGCCCAAAACTTTTTGCTTTTTCACGAATTTCTTCTTTTGTGTAACCGCCTAGTGGTAACATGATTTTTTCAAGTTGATCTTGTCTTAAGCGATATAAGAAATATGATTGATCTTTATGAGGGCTAACTCCACGTAGAAGTTGCCATCTGCCGTTTTCACCTTTTTCAATTCTTGCATAATGACCTGTTGCGAATTTATCAAATTTAATACCATTCATTTTCGCTAAAGATGGCAAAATATCAAATTTAATAAGTGAATTGCACCAAATACAAGGGTTTGGGGTTCTACCTGCTAGATATTCTTTTTTGAAATTCTTTAAAACGATTTCATCATATTGAGCTGCGCAATCAAAAACATGGAATTCAATACCTATTTCTTCGCAAATTTTTCTGGCTGCTTCAATATCTTCTTTTTCATCAGGTCCAAGACAAGCTCCGTGTGTAGAAACTTTCATATTTTTCATAACACCCTTGTCACCCCAAATTGCCATTGTAGCGCCAATTACATTGTGACCTGCTTCTTTTAATAATTTGGCTGTTGTAGAAGAATCAACTCCTCCTGACATTCCGACTAATATATCCATAAATTAAGCATTTGCTCCTATCATCATTCTATTAATACATTCGTAAGCTTTCTTTTCAACATCAGGATTTACAGTAATCTCGTGTTGTTCATCACGTAAAGCTAAATAAATATCTTCGAGAGAATTCCATTTCATGTTTTTACAAATAATATCATCTCTAATCAGGTGGAATTCTTTTTGCGGATAATCACGTTTAAGCCTGTCAAGTACACCTTTTTCTGTCGCAATCACAAATTCTTTTTCAGAAGAATTCGTAACATAATCCATTATTTCTTTTGTAGAGCCGACAAAATCAGAAATTTCTGAAACAGAAGTGTGGCACTCCGGATGAGCAAGAATTTTTGCATTCGGATAATTTTTACGAGCTTCCGCAATATCTTCTGTTCTAATTCTTAAGTGTGTCGGACAAAATCCGTTATATGGAATAACTTTTATATTCCCTAATTTCTTTTCTACCCATTTACCTAAATATGTATCAGGTAAGAAAAGAATTTCTTTTACTCCTAAACTTTGAACAACTTTTACGGCATTTGAACTCGTACAACAAATATCACATTCAGCCTTAACTTCTGCGGTCGAATTTATATAACAAACTGCAGGAACATTTGGATGTTTTGCTCTAAATTCTCTTAGTTGTTCTACATTAACCATATCCGCCATGAAACATCCGGAATTCATATTTGGTAATAACACTTTTTTATCAGGATTAAGAAGCTTTGCAGATTGAGCCATAAAATGAACCCCTGCAAAAACTATAATATCAGCATTTGTTTCTTTCGCTTTTTTACTCAAATAAAATGAATCACCAACATAGTCAGAAACTTCATCAATTTCTACCGGTTGATAACAATGAGTTAATATAATTGCATTTTTTTCTTTTTTTAATCTTTTTATTTCTTTTATGTAATTCATAACTAACCTTCCGAATTTTATATTAACATAAAATTTCTCACATGCTACTAATTTAATTGAGATTATTGCGTATGCAGATTTGTTTATAAATTTATTTACATTTTGTAAAAAAATACTAGCAAAAAAAATTTTTATGTGTTTTATAGAAGTAGGAAGCTTATATGAGAATAATATCAACTTTTATAAATCCTCCTATAATACGGCTAAACGCTCTAAAAACAAAGGGTGAAGAAAATGTTGCAGTTCAAAACCGCTCTACACTTGCACCACTTGCTTGTGACACTGTTTCTTTTGGCAGAACTGCTGAAAATGCAGAAGCATTACGTCTGCTTATGCAATACGGTATACCGGATATGTATTCCGGAAAAACAATTATTGATCCCAAATTTTTAGAAAAACTTTATTCAAGACGTGCGTTTTCAAGAAACATAAGAAGTGTTGTAAAAACCCTTAAACCTTTTGAAGACAGCTTACATACAATAGAAAGACAATTCTTTTCTATTGTCAAAGGTTTTACAAAAATCAATCCTAATTATAAATTAGAAGATGTTATCCATAAAATTGCTCCGGAATATAATAGACAACTTATTGAAGTTCAACAACCGATTTTTGATGAATTGACGGAGATGTCATATTTGATGCCACCAAAACAAAAAGCAGAATTTGATTCTTTGATGGAAGTAATACATAAAAAAGTCAATTATGAGCCGATTACACAACCGTTTAGCGCAAAAGAATTTCAATACAAATTACAAAGAATTGCGGATGATAATGCAAACAAAAATAATCCTGTAGAAAATGGCATTTTGAAAAAAATGATTCAAATGGCAAAAAAAATTCCGGAAAAAACAGAGGCAGAAGTTGACGCTGCGAATATAAAATCAAGAGCCAGAAGAAATAAAAAAATAAAACAACAGCGAACTGTGATACGCAAAAGAGCAGATATTTTAACTCAAATAGAGTTATTGAGAACTGGAACTGTTTTGGAGTCAGATAGAGATTTAACAAATTTATTTGCTCAAACTCGCTCTAAAATTTATAACATTCCTTTAGTTGTTCCATTTAATCGCAAATCTTTTATTTATGAACTTCAAAAAATCACAGATACTTTAGCTGATAAAAAATTTGCTCATTGCATGATTAAAATTGCAAGAAAACTTCCTACTTCACATGAAAACTTGGCTGCATTTGTCATGAAATGTCAGGATTATTCATCCGATAAAATCGGATATTGTATGGTTAATGGTTCTGCCGGAAGTATAGAACACTTATTACCGTTTTCTAAAAAAGGTAAAGATTGTATAGAAAATTATGGTCTTACAACGGCTTATTATAATTCAGAACGTGGAGAACGTGCTATGGAGCAACAATTAATTTTGCATCCGGAAACATATGAAAATTGCCAAAAACAAGTTGATAGATTGATAGAATTATGTAATAAAGGGGTATTTAAAAAAGTTGGATTATCCAAGTGTTATATTTTAAATTTTGTAAGAACAATGTACAGACTATCACCAGAGGATAATAAAATGAGATTGAATGTTGATAAATTAAAATAATGTAGCAGAAGTTTAAAAAATATGTTATTATTATATTATGAAGTCAATAAAAGAAGTTTCGGTAGAATCAAAAATATTAAAAAGATTACAAAATCGTCCTGAATGTTTGAAGCTTGTCAATTATTTAATTAATGATGAAGAGTTACAAGAGATGCAGGATTACGCCAATAATGTTTCAATCAAACGTCTTGGCTACAATGACCATGGCCCTGTTCATATGAGGCAAGTTACTGCAAATTCCATCAAAATGCTTAATATATTGCATGAATGTGGTATTCAAACATCATTAGAGAAAGAAGAGATTGGTACATTTGATGATAGCATGTGTGCCTTAATTCTTGCTGGATTTATGCATGATTTGGGCATGATGATTGGTCGCCAAGGGCATGAAGAAATGTCCGTAATTTTAGCAAAGCCTATTGTTGAGCGAGCTTTGATGGAAGTTTTCCCACATGACTTACACAAAAGAGTTGTTATTCGTTCTGTTGTAATAGAAGCTATTATTGGGCACATGGCATCAAGAAAAATTCATTCAACAGAAGCAGGAATCATCCTGATTGCCGATGGTTGTGATATGACCAAAGGTAGAGCTAGAATTCCTCTTTCGATTAACACAATGCCAAAAGTTGGTGATATTCATAAATATTCTGCTAATGCAATCAACAGAATTAGAATTCAACACGGTGAAAGAAAGCCAATTAAGATTTCTGTCGAAATGTCAGCGGATGTTGGATTTTTCCAAGTAGAAGAAGTTTTGATTACAAAAATCGATTCTAGTCCGGCAAAACAGTTTGTGGAATTATACGCCGGTGTTGAAGGGCAAGAAGCGAAGTGTTATTTGTAGGAAATCGTTAAAACGTCTTTAAGTCGTTAGGTCGTTAAGACGTTAAGTTCATTTAAATTTTTTCATTTAAGCATTCGATATATATATTTTTTTTATATGAGCGCAAGCGAATTATACGAACTCAAAGACTTAACGACTTAATGCCTTAAAGACTTAAAGTTCATTTAAATTTTTTCATTTAAGCATTCGATATATATATTTTTTTATATGAGCGCAAGCGAATTATACGAACTTAAAGACTTAACGACTTAATGCCTTAAAGACTTAAAGTTCATTTAAATTTTTTTATTTAAAAACTCGACATATATTATATGATATATGAGCGCAAGCGAATTATACGAACTTAAAGACCTAACGTCTTAACGACTTAACGACGTTAAAACGACTTAAAGACTTAACGACGTTATAACGACTTAAAGACGTTATAACAACCTAACCACTTTTTTTGTTGTATAATTTTCATGTACACAAAAAGAGGATTTAGTTATGTATTACGAAGGATTGATTAATAAGTACAGAAAATATTTGCCGGTTACGGATTCAACTCCGGTTGTTACATTGAATGAAGGTAACACACCTTTGATTAAAGCAGAAAATTTGGCTAAGAAGATTGGCTTAGAAGCAAATATTTATCTTAAATTTGAAGGATGCAATCCTACGGGTAGCTTTAAAGACCGTGGCATGACAATGGCGGTTACAAAAGCTAAAGAAGCAGGAGCTGGTGCTATAATTTGTGCTTCTACCGGTAATACATCTGCTTCTGCTGCTGCATATGGTGCAAGAGCAGGTATAAAAACTTTTGTATTGATCCCTGATGGTTATATTGCTCTTGGAAAATTATCACAAGCAATGATGTATGGTGCAGAAATTATTGCTATTCAAGGCAATTTTGACCAAGCTTTAGACTGTGTTAGAGAAATCTCTGCAACTCATCCGATTACGTTGGTAAACTCTGTTAACCCATATAGAATTGAAGGACAAAAAACCGGCGCATTTGAAATTTGTGATGCATTAGGTAAAGCTCCTGAATATCATTTTATTCCTGTTGGAAACGCAGGTAATATTACTGCATATTGGAAAGGTTATAAGGAATATTTTGCAGAAGGTACTATTAAAAATCTTCCTAAGATGATGGGCTTTGAGGCAGAAGGTTCTGCAGCAATCGTTAGAGGGGAAAGAATTCTTAAGCCTGAAACTTTGGCAACTGCTATCAGAATCGGTAACCCTGCAAGCTGGAAACAAGCCGAAGCTGCTAGAGATGAAAGCAAGGGTAAAATCGGTTGTGTTTCTGATGAAAAGATTGTTGAAGCTTATAAAATGCTTGCGTCTACAGAAGGTGTTCTTTGTGAACCTGCAAGTGCGGCTTCTGTTGCGGGACTTATTCAAGCTCATTCTCAAGGTCTTGTTGAAGCAGGAACTGATATTGTATGTATCTTGACAGGTAACGGTTTGAAAGACCCTGACAATGCAATTAAATATTCTAACGCTGATGTTAAGAAAACATCTTCAGAGATTAATGACGTATTAAGAGCGATGGGTATTTAGTATGCAAAGAGAAGAATTTATCAACGCAAAAAGAATTGTAATCAAGCTTGGGACGAATGTTTTAAGAAATGCTGATGGTGAAGTTGCGATTTCTCGTATATATTCGTTTATTGAAGACATGTCAAAGCTTGTTAAAGAAGGAAAAGAAGTTATCTTAGTAACTTCCGGCGCTGTTGGTTTAGGAAAAAAGAAATTAAATCTTGAATCTACTGCAGAAGATGGTGTTAAACAAGCTTGTGCTGCGATTGGACAAAGTCGCCTGATGTCTTTTTACGAAAACGGTTTTGGTATTTACGATGTTCCTGTTGCGCAAATTCTTTTGACAGAAGATGATTTTTCTCTTAGATACAGATATTTGAGTCTTAGAACAACGCTTAATAAAATTCTTGAATTTGGTGTTGTTCCGATTATTAACCAAAATGATACGGTTTCAACGATTGAAATGAATCCGATGATGGCAGGCATGAAAGTTTGTTTTTCTGATAATGATAAGCTTTCTGCCCTTGTTGCAAGTGAATTAGATGCGGATTTGTTGATACTTCTTTCTGATATTAACGGACTTTATACTGCAAATCCAAAAACAGACCTTAATGCAGAGTTAATCAAGGAAGTGGATTGTGTTACTGATGAAATTATGTCATTGGGTACAGACGCTTCTGAAGGCGGACGTGGTGGCATGAGAACAAAACTTGAAGCTGCTAAACTTGTGACAAGGTTTGGTGGCAAGGTTCTTATTGCAAATGGTAAAATTCCTTATGTTATTAATAAGATTTTTAATAAAGAAGACATAGGGACGATGTTCTTGCCAACAAGTGAAAACCTTCCTGACAAAAAACGCTGGATTGGATATGCTACAAATATTATTGGCGGCTTGGTTGTTAATAGCGGAGCTAAAAAAGCTATTTTGGAACAATGTTCAAGCCTTTTGCCGATTGGTATTGTAAATGTTGTTAATGATTTTAATCAAGGTGAAGTAGTTTCAATTTTAGATGAAAACAATGTAGAATTCGCACGTGGAATGGTTAATTATAATTCACAAGAATGCCGTAGAATCGTTGGTTCGCATTCTAATAATATAGAAAAAATTCTTGGTTACAAAAATTATGACGCAGTAATTACAAGAGATAATATTACCGGTTTGGTTTAATTGGCAGTTTATCTATAAACGTATATATTATTCTTGTATATTTAGAATGCTGCCGTTTTCGTCTGAATTGACGTTGTAAGCTTGTTGTATTTTTTTAGATTGTTGGCTCTTTCTGAGCTCCAATTGTACAGCATCCATGTTTTGTTCTAATTTTTTTATGTTTTTTAACTCTTGTTCTCTGATTTCATCAAGCAAAGTATCTAATTCTTTTTGTTGCACAGGAGTTAGTTCCAAATAATTTCTTATGCATTTACAACTCAAAAACAATTCTTGACGATTTTTAATCATTGTAATCGCATCGTCATAATTTTCATTTTCAAGCATTCTTGCAATATCCTCAGACCCATTTTTAAGTTGGGTATATTGCAACATTAATTGTTCAAATTGTTGTTCATCCTGCATTTTCGTTATCCTTATTTTGAATTGGATGTTCTGATGTTGATTGTGATGGCATTTCATTCATGGCTTCTTCTAATGTCACCGTTCCATTTTGAATTTCTATGGCTTTTTGAAATCCCCATCTGATGTTTGTAATATCTGTAATTACTTCATCAATCTTTGATACGTTACGTTGTACATTTGCTTTTATTAAATTCATAGCCATTCTGTTGTAAAGTCTGAATAGTTGTTTAGAAACATCGTTGCCGTTTTCTAAATCAATAGTGCGCATTAATTCTCTAATAATTTTTCTTGCGCCATCTATATTTTTAGCACGTTCTTGAAGGTTGTTTTCATTAATTGCATTTTTTGCTTTTTGTAAAAATTGCAAGGCACCATCAAATAACATTATCATTAATTTTTCCGGCGTTGCGGTGTTAACATTATTTGCTTGGTATTGTTTTATGTATTTGTTGTATGGATTTATTGGCGGCATTTATACCTTCTTGTTTACGAAAATACCGGATGCCATATTCAGCTTTTGAACCAGTTCTCCCAGTTCATTACCGGATATTGTTTCTATTAACCGATCTGTCGCACTATCGTATAATTCTATTATATCATCTTTTACATTTAATTTAACATAAAAATCTTTATTTGGGTTTTCAATTTCTTCTGCTTCTGTATCATCTTCTTCGAGATTGTCTTCAAGTTTTTTTTCTACCAACCCGTCTTGGAATTCTTCTTGTGCAGGATTTTGTTGTTTTTTATTGGATTTTTCATCTTCATCATTTTTACGATGCACTCTTTGATTTGCTCCAAGATTTTGGACATGTTGAGAATCATTTAATGCATCGGACTGCAGCGCTTGTTCTGTTTTATTAGCAAGCTCAGCGGAAGTTGATTCTTTTATCACGCCGGTATTTGCAATTGATAAACCATCCATGCCCATAAATAAAGTGTCCTTAACATATTCTAACTTATTACATATTATGCTATAATACTTTTAAGTTCATCATATAAAAGAAGGGTATATTTTATGAGTAATAGTTTATTTATAGATTTTATGGAAAAAATGCTTACATTTCCATTGTGGATTAAGCAAACAATATTTTTAAATCTATCAAATGATTTGAATACTTATTTAAGTAATGAATTTTTGGACGTTCATCAAGGAGAATTGTTCCACATTTACCGTCCGGCACTTTCTGATGTGGGGCAAAATGAACTTTTGACAAAAGAATCTAAGTATGATGAAATGATTTATTCTTTCATGAATTGTTGTTCAAAGGGCATGTCGCTTGTTGAAATTGCTATCGAAAATAATTTAACAATGGAAGAAATAGCTAAAGCATTTATGTTTTGTAAATCATCAGGTTTCTTTTCTGATAAAGTTCCAAGTTCAGTTGGTGCTATAGCAGGTTTTATAGCAGGTAAATACAGAACGGGTGAATATTTTATTCGTGCAGGAAAGATGACAATCGAACAACTTGATGAAGTTTTGAATAAACAGCAAGAAATGAATGATGCCGGAAAGCACGTATTTATTGCAGAATTAATGGTTCAAATGGGATTTATTGCAGATAGAGATGTGAAAAGTATCATGTTCATGAAAGAAGAAGCCGGTAAGCGTTTTTCACTTAATCCGGATGAAATGCCATCTATTGCGATGGAAAAAGAAAAATATGATATTCGAGTTGAAAACACTAAATTAAAAGAAGAAAACGAAATTTTACGTCAAAAAATGGATGCAATTCTTAAATTCATAAAAGAACACAAAGACAATGACGACTCTTCTACTGAAAATACAGAGCAATAAATTATGCGAATAGAATATATACGTGATGGATTAGTAGAAGAATTTCATGAGGGTATTTGTTATAGATTTTTAGATAAAAATCCAAATGATACTCAACCTTATTATCTTCGCTCTTGCGCAAAACCGTTACAAGCAACTTTGTTAAATGAGTGTGCTCCGGATTTAACAGAAGAAGAACTTGCGCTTTGTTGCGGTTCTCATGCCGGAGAAGAATGTCATATAAAAATTGCTAGACAAATTTTAAGTAAATATAATATTGATGAAAAATTGCTTAAATGCGGTGTTCATGCGCCTTTATCAAGAAGTATGCAAGACAAAATGCTTCTTGATAATGAAAAAGCTAGTGAAATACATAATAATTGTTCCGGTAAACATATAGGCTTTTTGGTGGTTTGTAAAAAACATGGTTGGGATATGAACACGTATGATGCCCCTAACCATCCTTTGCAAATTGCAGTAAAAAAAAGAATAAATAATTTGTGTGAAGTTACTGAAGATTATCCAGTTACAACGGATGGTTGTGGAGTTCCAATATTAAGCATGCCACTATATAATATGTTAATCGGATATATTAATCTTTTAAAATATGACAAGATAATTACTTCAATAAAAAATTATCCATATATTTTTGGTGGCGAAAATCGTCTTGATACGGAAATCATAGAAAAAAGCGATGATTTGATTGCAAAAGTCGGTGCCGGTGGACTTTGTATTGTTCTTAATATAAAGAAAAAAGATGCGTTTGTTATAAAAATAAACGATTGTTCAATGGAGGCAAGACGTTTTGCGGTATTAAATTATATTAATGAACTGGGTTGGGCAAATATATCATTTGATAATGATATAAAAACCATTCAAGGAAAAATTGTTGGAAAAGTATTTATAAAATCTTAATATCAAACCTATTGACCAATAAGAAAAAATAATATAATCTTAAATAGTAATTTTTAGAGAGTAATACATTAGCTTTAAGAAAAGCAAGTAGTTATTAAGAAGAATGGAGGATTCGTATGGAATTTCATCACCAGCCGTTAAGTGGCATTACTTACACAGATGCCGACATCAAAAGACTTATTACTGAATACAATGTTCAGTTTATTAAACTTCAGTTTGTAGACATAAATGGGCAAGTAAAAAATTTGGCTGTACCATCGGAACACATTGATAGAGTTCTTAATAATGAAATGATGTTAGATGGTTCTTCAATTAAAGGATTTAGAAACATCGAAACATCCGATATGTTTTTCCATCCTGATAAAAACACTTTCCAAATTATTCCTTGGCAAGAACACGATGGTAAAAATTCTGCAAGATTAATATGTGATATTTATAATGCAGACGGCACTCCTTTTGAAGGTTGCCCAAGATGTAATTTAAAAAGACTTATGGCAGAAGCTAAAAAATTAGGTTTTTCAATGAATGTTGGACCGGAAGCTGAATTTTTCTTATTTGAAAAAGATGATGAAGGCAAAATTACTACAAAAACACACGATAGAGCAGGCTATTATGATGTTGGACCTGATGATTTAGGAGAAGCAGTTCGTTCTGATATCGTAAGTACATTACAAGAAATGGATTTTGATATAGAAGCTTCTCACCACGAAGTGGCAGACGGTCAACACGAAGTTGATTTTAAATATTCAGATATTTTAACAACAGCTGACAATGTTGTAACATTTAAGGTTGCAGTGAAAGCAGTTGCAGCACAATATGGTTTGCACGCAACATTTATGCCAAAACCGGTATTTGGAATAAATGGCTCCGGCATGCACTGTAATATTTCTTTATTCAAAGATGGCGAAAATGCTTTTTATGATGAAAAAGCTGAGTATCAATTATCAGATACTGCAAGATATGCAATTGGTGGTCTTTTAAAACATATAAAGAGTATTACAGCAATTCTTAACCCAACAGTAAACAGCTATAAGAGATTGGTTCCAGGATACGAAGCTCCTGTTTATATGGCTTGGTCATTGGCTAACAGAAGTGCACTGTTGAGAGTTCCAGCAAAACGTGGTATTTCAACTCGTGTTGAACTTCGTTCTCCTGACCCAAGTTGTAACCCTTATTTAGCTTTTGCAACAATTCTTGCAGCTTGTTTAGATGGTGTAAGAAACAAAATTGAACCGCCAAAACCGGTTGAAGCAAATATTTATAAACTTTCTGACAGAGAAAGAAAGAAAATGAAAATAGAATCTCTTCCGGGAAGCTTAGAAGAAGCATTAGGATACATGGAAAAATCCTTGATTGCCAAAACAGCTTTAGGTGAACATATTGTTGATGAGTTTATGACAGCAAAAGAAATTGAATGGGATTCATTCAGAACATATGTTTCACAATGGGAAATTGATAAGTACTTAGCAAGGTACTAGAAGAAGCTACAAAATAGCTATTGTTATTAAATAATAAAATTTATTACACTGAATTTGAAGAAATTAAAAATATTTTTTCGAATTCGGTGTAATAGTTTGTTATTACAATATTACAATTTTGACGTGATATAATTAAGTTATGGAAGAGAAGGAAACTAAAAAAGTTATTGGTTTAATGTCCGGTACATCTTGTGATTCAATAGATGCAGGACTTTGTGAAGTTAATCCGGATTTATCCGTTAAACTTATTCATGGAATAAATTATTCTTATCCGGAACATATTCGGGCAAAGATTTTTTCAGCATTCAGAGGTGAAATAAATATTAAAGAATTATGCCAGCTTAATTTTGCAGTTGGTAAATGTTTTGCAAATGCAGCAAATATGCTTATTGAGGAATTTGGTAAACCTGATTTGATTGCAAGCCACGGACAAACCGTTTATCATTACCCGTTTGATGAAAAACTTGATAATATTTCTTTAAAAAGTACGCTTCAAATTGGAGATGGTTCTGTTATTGCAGAAGAAACTGGCTGCATGGTTGTTTCAAATTTTCGTGAACGTGATATTGCAGCAGGCGGACAAGGAGCTCCGCTGGTATGTTTTGCGGATGAAAAATGGTTTAAAAATTCTTTAATTCAAAATATCGGTGGGATATCAAATGTTACAGTTGTATCAGATGATTGTGAAACTTTTGGATTTGATAATGGTTGTGGCAATATTATGATTGATTATTGCGTCCAAAAACTATTTGGCAAAAAATACGATAAAGATGGTGAAATTGCTGCAAGTGGTAATGTTTGTGAAAGTTGGCTAGATTGTCTTTTGCAGGATGAATATTATTTTATAGACCCACCAAAAACAACAGGACGAGAATATTTTTCCGGTAAATACATAGAAAATATTTTAAAAATAGCACCGCCAGAACCTGCTGATATTGTTGCAACTTTGACTGCTTTAACAGCAAAAACTATTGCGCAATCTTATGAAAGGTTTGTTTATCCTAATGTTCATGTCGATACTGCTGTGATTGGTGGAGGCGGAGCTTATAATAAAACAATGATGAAATTTTTAAGAATGTATTTGCCTAAACATATTGAATTAAAAACGCATGAAGATTATGGGATTTCTAATAATTTTAAAGAAGTTATGGCATTTGCACTTTTAGGATATTGCAATTATTATGGAATTCCAAATAATCTTCCATCATGTACTGGCGCAAAAAAACGTGTAGTTTTAGGCGCAATATATAATTAGAATTTGATTTATAAATAAAGGAAAAAATAATGCCAAGATATATAGCGATTACAGATATTCATGGTGAATTGAGAAAACTGGAAAGTGTTTTGTCACAAATAGAAACACGTCCTGACGATATTTTTGTCTTTATGGGTGATTATATTGACAGGGGACCAAATTCCAGAGAAGTTGTTGATAAGATTATAGAAGTTGGCGAACAGCACAAAGCGATATATTTAATGGGTTCGCATGAGTACGCTCTTTTGCATGCTCAAAGACATAATTACTATCAATTTTTGTTTGATAATTATGGTGGGCCGGCAACGGTAAAAAGTTATGGAAGCTTTGAAAATATTTTTAAAATACATGGTGAATTTTTTAGAAATTTACAGTTTTATTATTTGACAGATAAATATTTATTTGTCCATGCCGGAATAAATCCTAGTTATACTTTGGAAGAACAAGATGAAACGGATTTGGTTTATATAAGAGATCAGTTTATTTATTCAAAACATAGATTGCCGCAAAAAATAATATTTGGTCATACAGAATTTGATGAACCTTATGTTAAGGAAGATAAAATCTGTATAGATTTGGGTTGTGGCAAGTACCCTAATGCTCATCTTTGCGGTTTGATATTGAATGAAGATGGAACAAATGAATTTGTGTATTCTTGATTTTGACTATGTGTCTATGTTCTTAGAACTATTGCACAAAAAATAATAGTGTGATAGAATTTTTTTACAGGGAGTTTATTTTTGATAAACTTTTTATATTACGTTAAAAGAGGTGACAATGCTAGTTTCTGCTATTTCTTTAAATCATACTAAAGGGTACAATATGAGTGGTACAAAGGCTTATGACAGCCGCTCAAATGAAACAATAGGTGATACTGCATTTAACTCGTTAACTCCGTATTCTAACAGTAAAAAAGCTGTTTCTACTGAAGAATTACCTCAAGTTTATGCCAATATTACAGAATGGCAGAATTTCTGTCATAATCAAATTTTGGGCAAAAAATTTAATGTTATTGCATAGTGTATTATGAGAATTGGTTTAGTATTAGGTTTTTTTGATGGTGTTCATCTCGCTCATCAAGAAGTTATTCGCTCTGCGTTGAGTTATGCAGAAAAGGTTTGTGTAGTTACGTTTTTGTCTTCGCCGGCAGAATTTTTTGGCAAAGATTATAAGTATATATATTCGAGAGAAAAATCTATAGAGAAAATTAAATCATTAGGGGTTGATGAGGTTGTAGAACTTGATTTTTCTCAAATAGCGACCATGCCGGCAGAAAATTATTTACATTCTTTGATAGAAAAATATTCTCCTGTGTCAATATCTACAGGGTTTAATCATACATTTGGAAAAAATAAAAGTGGAAATGCGGAGTTTTTGGATAAAAATTCTGTAAAATACGGATATAAGTATTTTTGTGTTCCGGCTCAAAAATGTGACGGCAAGGTTATTAGTTCAACTTATATAAAAGAATTGCTTCAAGATGGTGAAATTGAACAAGCTAATAGACTTTTGGGTAGCAAATTCTCAATTACCGGAACGGTGATAGAAGGTGCGCAAATAGGCAGAACAATTGGTTTTCCGACTGCAAATATAAGTTATCCAAAAAATATTATACAGATTCCTTATGGAGTATATGCAGCAAAAGTAAATGGGCATGCCGGAGTTTTTAATTGGGGGCTGAAACCAACTGTTCATAATATTAAAGAGCCGATTGTAGAAGTTCATATTTTAGGATATGAAGGAAATTTGTATGGCAAGAATATTGAAATTGATATTTTAAAAAAGTTGCGAAATGAACAAAAATTTGCTAATTTGGAAGAACTAAAGTTACAAATCAAAAAGGATGCGGATGAATGCTTAAAGTTGTAATTATTGGATATGGAGAAATGTTCACAAATTTAATTGCCGGAACGCTTGATTCTGGTTGTGAAATTGTTGGAGTTTTAAGAAAAGATACAACAAAATATCATCCTTTTTGGCGCAAATTAAAAGATATCATAAATCCTTCCATTGAATACAGTTATATAAAAAGTTATTCTTTACCGGAAATTCAAGCAAGAGGGGTTAATACAAAAGAATTTAAACAAGCATTATTAAAATTAAATCCGGATATAATTCTTGTGGGTTCATGGGGCGAAAAAATTGGTAAAGAAATTTTTGATTTACCTAAAATTGCTACAATAAATGCGCATCCGTCACTTTTACCAAAATATAGAGGTCCGAATCCATATTTTTGGACGATAAGAAATATGGAGCAGAAAAGCGGTATTACATTTCATCTTGTAGATAAAAATATTGATACCGGAGCGATTTTGGCTCAAGAAGAAGTTAAGATATTTTCTTCCGATACAGGAAAATCTTTGAAAGAGAGAACTGTTCTTATGGCTCGTGGAGTGGTGTGTGAACTTTTGAAAGCTTTGAGAGAAGATATAATTATTCCGCTTACGCAAAGAGAAGATAAAGCGAGTTATTATTCTCATCCGAGCGATTTAGAGCTGGATTTTAACAGAAGTGCGGAAGAAAATGATGCCATTATAAGAGCAATTCATCCGTGGGGACAAGCTTATATTTATCATAATAGCAATTGCATTGTTGTAACTTCATATATTACGGAAATCAGTGAAAATAATTCCGAATACACAGAGGCAGGAACGATTGTTGATATGGATTATAAAGAACGAACATTAAGCGTTTTATGTGGCAATAATAAAATTATCAAATTACATGTCGGTTTGTATAAAAAGTATGACAGACCTTTTACAAGTAATTACATCAAACGTGATATGTGTGTTGGAATGAAATTGTGAAAGTAAAAAACATAATCAACAATTAATAAAGTTCTTAAATTACATATAAATGCGAAACAAAATTTTTCAAAAAGGTTAATCTTCTTTCATATTATCTAGATGATTTTGATAATATTGATGCTTTTTATGTATAATATTCCTGAGGCTAGCCAAAATGATAAATGATTTAACAAAGGGAGAACCACTAAAATTAATGATGTTGTTTTCTATTCCGTTATTAATAGGAAACATTTTTCAGCAATTTTATAATATTGCAGATATTATTATAGTCGGCAGAACTCTCGGGATGAATGCTCTTGCAGCAGTTGGAGCAGTTTCACCTCTGTTTTTTCTTATTATGTTTATTATAGTTGGACTTACAAATGGCTTTTCTGTAATCACCGGACAAAGATTCGGAGCTAAAGACTATGAAGGTGTTAGACGTTCTGTTACAATGTCAACAATTTTGAGTACAACTTTCACATTTATATTTACTGTAATTTGTGCTGTATTTATGCATTGGATTTTACATCTGATGAATGTTCCGCCTGAAATATACCGTGATGCTTACCTTTATATACAAATTGTTGTATTTGGACTGCTTGTCGCTAATTTCTACAATCTTTTAGCAAGTGTAATCAGAGCACTCGGAGATAGTATGACTCCGCTTTATTGCTTGATTATAGCTTCTGTTTTAAATATATTTTTAGCTTTGTTATTTATTTTAAAATTTCATTTTGGAGTTCCGGGGTCAGCTTTTGCACTGGTTTTATCGCAAGCTTTTTCAGGTGTTTTATGTGTTTGGTATGTGAAAAAGCATTTTCCGATTTTACATTTAAAAAAACAGGATTGGATTTTTGATTGGAAAAAGGAATTTGGTTTTGCGTATGAGCACTTAAAAGTAGGAGTTCCAATGGCAGTTCAATTCGCAATATTAGGCACAAGCATCCTTATTATTCAGAGCGTTTGCAACTCTTTCGGTGCAAATGTAATTGCTGCATTCACTGCTGCATTAAGAATTGAGCAAATAGCAACCCTTCCAATGATATCATTTGGTGTAGCTTTAGCTTCTTTTGTTGCTCAAAATTTTGGTGCAGGAAACTTTTCCAGAATTAGATATGGGGTAACTAGAGCTTCGCTTATAAATGTTGGCTTAAGTGTTGTAATGGCTTTTATAATGCACTTTTGGGGCGGACATTTAGTTAGAATTTTTGTCGGGTATCAAAATGAAAATATAGTAAGCATAGCGCATGCTTATTTATTTAGAAGTTCTTTATTCTACTTTTTCTTGGCTCAGATTTTTATTTACAGAAATGCTCTTCAAGGACTTGGAAGAGCTGTTATACCTATGCTTGCATCAATTGGCGAATTGTTAATGAGGGCTTTTGCTGCAATTTATTTGGCTACAAGAATCGGATATTTTGGAGTATTTTATGCAGGTCCAATTGCTTGGGTTGCAGCCTCTTTAGTTTTAGCTATCGGATATTATTCAACCATCAAAGTATTTTTATTCAAAGCGCAAAAGAAATTAAGAAATAGTAGAAAACTGAATTTATAGACAAAAACGAAAACTTATTATAAAATGTATTTGCAGGGTAAAAGTAGAGAACCGCTACTAACTTCTTAGCCACAATCTACAATTGGAATAATGACTAAGAAAGGAGGTAGTTGCTATGATTGACAAATTAATAATGCTATCACTAGCATTGAGCATACTAGTAATAGCACTAAAAATCAATTCATAGCGGGGATTACACGGCACCTCAAGCAAGTGCCACCCTGCTCTTTTATTATTTACGATTTTAGTCAATTTGTCAATTATTTTGTTAAATTTTCGTGTGTAATTTATCAAAAAATGTGTTATCATAAGATAAGATAAAATTTGTGTGAAGAGGATAGATATATGGAAAATAATAACAAGCCTGTTGTTCATTTGATTTCAAAGCCTGATAATATGCTAAAAACGATATATACAGCAGCAAGAACTTGTTATAGTGCGGATATGCCGTTTAATATTTATAACAGTGCTGATGATGAAGAAAAAATGCTTAAACTTATTGAAAGAGTTGTCGGTTCGGGACATTATTCAGTAATCGAGCACATACAAGTTACATTTGCTATTTCAAATGTTTCAAGAGCTTGTACTCATCAGCTTGTAAGACATCGTCATATGTCTTTTTCACAAAAATCTCAAAGATATGTTAAAGAAAAAGGGCAATTTGATTATTTAATTCCGCCTACAATTGAAAAAAATGAAGAATTGAAAGCTAAATTTGTTGAATTTATGGGCAAAATTTCTGAAATTTATACAGAATTTACAGAAGCAGGAATTCCGGCAGAAGATGCAAGAGCAGTACTTCCTAATGCGGCTTCAACCTCTATTGTTGCA
Source organism: uncultured Candidatus Melainabacteria bacterium (assembly GCA_934754425.1). GTDB lineage: Bacteria > Cyanobacteriota > Vampirovibrionia > Gastranaerophilales > Gastranaerophilaceae > CAG-196. Next base: position 55,552 of record CAKVIN010000008.1, read on the forward strand.
AGCTTAAACTTAAGAGAAATGATTCACCTTGCAAATTTAAGACTTTGCACAAGAGCTCAATATGAAATCAGAACAATGGTTAAAATGATGTGTGATGAACTTGTTAAAGCAGAACCTTGGTTGAAATCATACCTTGTTCCAAAATGTGAAAGATTAGGATTCTGTGATGAAGACAAATCTTGTGGAAGAAAGCCAAAATTGAGTATTTAGTGTATGAAAAAACTTGGTTTTATTCTTACAATATTATTTTTATTGCTTGTAGCGTTATATTTTTTTATTTTTGCGCCTGAAAAATATGAAAATAAAGATGTATACGATGTTATTCAGCAGCGTGGAAAAATTAAAGTTGGTATTAATACTGATTCTAAGCCATTTGGCTTTTTTGATGAAAAGTGGGAAGTTCAAGGCTATGATGTAGATTTAGCAAGATATATTTCGCAATATCTTTTAAAATCACCAAATGCTGTAGAGTTTTATCCTGTTTCACCGTCCAATAGAATGTTAAAAGTTTCGACCGGAGAAGTTGATATTGTAATTGCGACTATGACAATAACTAAACAAAGAGAAGATGTTTTAACTTTTTCTATTCCTTATGATGTGGCTGGTCAAGCTTTATTGGTTCGTTCAAATAGTAAAATTCAATCTATTGCCGACTTGTCAGGACAAAATGTTGGTGTTGTTTTTGGTACTACTGCAGAAAAAAATATGTTGAATCTTGCGCCGACCGCTAATATTATTGGATTTAGAAATTACAGAGTTGCGTATGAAGCTTTAAAAGCCGGTAAAATTGATGTGTTAACTTCTGATGATACAATTTTGAGTAGATTTGCATATGAAGACAAAAGTGTAAAACTTTTGCCAAAAAGATATACAAAAGAACCGTATGGAATTGCAATGAAAAAAGGTAAAGAAACTATAAAATTAAAAGAAAATATTGATTTTGCGATCCAAGATATGCAACGTAAGTACGTTATTACCAGATTGCGCAGAAAATGGCTGTAGGAAATATAAGAGAATAAGTTCATTAGAATTGCTTACGTTCTAAAATTCTTAAACGAACTTAATGACTTAACGACTTAGCGACTTAATGACTTTCTGAAACAATAAGGAATACAAGATGAGAAATAAAATAATTATTTTTTCAGGTAAACAATATTCAGGCAAAGATACGGCAGCAAAGATACTTATGGAAGCTATGCCGGAATTTCGACGTTGTGCAATGGGTGATATTATAAAACTTGAATACGCAAAAGAACATAATTTGACTTATGAAGAAATTGAAGCCAATAAATCTCAGTATCGTCAAGGCTTAATTGAATTGGGAAATTGGGGACGAGAACAAAGTCCTGATTATTGGTTGGAAAAAATTATAGCCCAGGAAGGTCATATTGTTGTAACAGATGTAAGAATTAAGCACGAGTACGAAGTATTTAAAAATGCCGGTGCAATTTCAATACGTGTAAACGCAACACGAGAGATAAGAGAAGCTCGTGGAGGCAAACTAATTGGTGAAAATGATGTTACAGAAGTTGATCTTGATAATATTCAAGACTGGGATTTTCAACTCGACAATAACAAGGATTACGAAACATTGAGAAAAAATGTTCTAAAAATTGTTGAAAAATTACGCTAAGCATTTTTTACCTCCGCTTGTTTTGATTGATTATTTGCTAAAAAAGTATCTTTTTGAGGAATATCTTTTGGTGGTGGATTAAATAATTTGTCTGCTTCACTACCTAATTTACTTAAACCAACACCGGCTAAAGAACCATAAATCATACCTTGAACTCCGGAAAATAACATTGCAGTCATTGCCATTGATGTGCCGATACCTGCAATAGCAGGGAAACCAAGTGTTAATGCTCGTGAAATACGTTCTTGTTTTGTATCAGCTGTGCTTATTGCAACACCGCTCATACCAATCATTCCGATTCCTGTTAAAATATCAGTTGGAGCACCACCTAGCACTAAATCTCGTTTTTTATCAAAGTATTCTACGCATTCGCTTTTATTTGCTTTTCTAAGTTTATTATTTGTTTTTGACAATGTTTTTTCTATGATATTTTTTTCTTCTTGATTAAGATGTGGACTTATAATATCAAAAAGCTCATGGTACTTGCCTTTAACATCTTTTCCATCACCCATTAATATATCGACAGCATTTTTACCTTGTTGTTCAAAATTATTTCTAGTCGGCATAAGTATATCTTCCGCCCAGAATGACATATTGTTTTTAATCAGATTTTTATTATGAATCATTTTTTCTTTAAAAGTACCGTCAGATTTAAAACCTTTAAACTGTTTTAAATATCCGTTAGTTAATTTGTCATAAAAATCTTTTTCTAAATTATTCATTGATGTTTCTTGTGCAATAAGTCGTTCAGATACTTCATTATGAGCAAAGAATTTTCTTGCACTTTTTATTTCTAATAATTTTTGCTCGAATAATTTTTGTTCAGCAGGGCTTAATTTCTTTTTATATATACCTAACATGGTTTCAAAGGAATCTAAGCTTTTTTCAGTTTTTTTATAATGTTTGAAAACAGTTGATTTACTTAAAGAATCAAACCAGTTAGAAATAGAATTATGTACAGGTGACATGACTTTTCTAAAACCAGAATCACATTTTTTTAGTATTTTTCTTGCTGTGTCATTTTTTACCCCATTAAATTTTTCGGATTGACATAACCACTTAAAACCAATATCTTTTGTAGCGTTGGCTGAGTTTGTAAATTGAAAAATGTCTAATATTTTTTGTAAAAAGTTTTCACACGCTTTATAAAATTTACTTTTTACTATATTGTTTTTGTTCGTTTGAACATTTGTATTCGCACTATGAATCATTTCTTTTAATTTATTAACATATTTTCCGGAAAATTGTGGATTTAATAATGCAATTAAACCGGTTATTACAAGTACAGAACTACCGGCTGTAATTGCAGCTTTGTGAGATTTCTTTTTTTCTTCGTCTTTGTCTTGTGGATTTTTTACAAAAGAATCTACTGTATTAGAAATAGCATTTTGAATTTCGGTAATCGGTTTATTAATAAATTCGGGGGTAGTATCCGATATCTTACGAAAAGACGGATAACGCATGTCGTAATTATACATATTAGTATTAAAATTGACAGACATAAATAAACCTTCTAAACCTGCTACATGTATATAAAGTACATTTTCCTACAAAAATTGCCAATTGAGTTGATATAATAATTAATAAAAATCTAAAAGTCACTAATAATAAGAAAAACTAATGTTTACATAACTTAATTTACTGTAAATAAGTGTTATTCGGTATTTTTATACGTTAATATTTTAATATTATTTTGCTTAATTACTCGTTGTAAATAAAGTTTTTATATTATATAATGAGGGCAACAATAAGAGAGAGATGAGGATATATTAATGGAAACTTTAAATAAAAATGAAGGTTTAATTACTCAGATTATCGGACCTGTAATTGACGTAGAATTTTCACAGGGCGAACTTCCTGAGATTTATAATGCATTAAAAATATACAGAGAAGATGGTTCTTATATTGTTGCAGAAGTTCAACAAATGCTAGGCTCAAACAGAGTTAGAACAGTTGCTATGTCTTCAACAGACGGCTTAAAAAGAGGTATGAAGGTAGAAAATACCGGTGAACCTATTAAAATCCCTGTTGGTAAACCAATCTTGGGCAGAATTCTTAACGTAATTGGTGAACCTGTTGACAATGCAGGTCCTATTGAAACAAATGATTATTTACCAATTCACAGAGAATCTCCATCTTTGATTGAACAAAATACTGATGTTGAAATTCTTGAAACAGGTATCAAAGCAATCGACCTTCTTCAACCATACCAAAAAGGTGGTAAGGTTGGTTTATTCGGTGGTGCCGGTGTTGGTAAAACGGTTTTGATTCAAGAATTGATTCACAATATTGCTATGGCACACAACGGTGTATCTGTATTCGGTGGTGTTGGTGAAAGAACTCGTGAAGGTAACGACCTTTGGAATGAATTTAAAGAATCCGGTGTACTTGATAAAGTTGGTCTGATTTACGGTCAGATGAATGAACCACCAGGAGCTCGTATGAGAGTTGGACTTTCTGCTCTTACTGCGGCTGAGTATTTTAGAGATTTTTCTAAACAAGACGTGTTGTTATTCATTGATAACATCTTCAGATTCACGCAAGCAGGTTCAGAAGTATCAGCTCTATTGGGACGTATGCCGTCTGCGGTAGGTTATCAGCCTACACTTGCTACAGAAATGGGTGAGTTGCAAGAACGTATTACTTCTACAAAAGATGGTTCAATTACTTCTGTTCAAGCAATTTATGTTCCTGCAGATGACTTGACCGATCCGGCTCCGGCTACAACATTCTCTCACTTGGATGCTTCAACAGTACTTTCAAGACAAATCGCATCTTTGGGTATTTATCCGGCAGTTGATCCATTGGCTTCAAGTTCAAGAGTTCTTGACCCGAATGTTATTGGTGATGAACATTATGATACAACTAGAAAAGTTCTTGAAATTCTTCAAAAATATAAAGAGTTACAAGATATTATCGCAATTCTTGGTATGGATGAATTGTCTGATGAAGATAAAGAGACAGTAAACAGAGCAAGAAAAATCCAAAGATTCTTGTCACAACCATTCTTTGTAGCTGAACAATTCTCAGGTATAGCAGGTAAATATGTTAAACTTGAAGATACAATCAGAGGCTTCAAAGAAATCATTGAAGGTAAACATGACGACTTGCCAGAACAAGCTTTTTATATGGTTGGTACAATTGAAGAAGCTGTAGAAAAAGCAAAGACGTTACAATAAAGACTCTAAGTCGTTAGGACGTTAAGTCGTTAAGTTCGTATTTAAAATATTTTTATAATGAACTTAGCGACTTAATGACTTAAAGACAAAACGACTTTTATACAAAGGATTTTTTATGAAACTAAAAATAATTACACACGAGCGCATAGTATTTGAAGGTGAAGTTGATGAACTTGTGATTCAAACGACAGGTGGACAACTTGGTATCTTGAAAGACCATATTCCGCTTACAACTGCTTTAGAAATTGGTGTAACAAAGGCAAAAGTTGGCGAAAAATACAAGTATTTTGCAACAATGGGCGGAATTTTTCAGTTCAAAAATAATGAAGCAACAATTCTTACAGATGTTTGCGAAGATGGTTGTGACATAGATGTAACGAGAGCGAATGCAGCAAAAGATAGAGCCGAAACCAGATTGGCTGATAATAGCGCTAAAATCGATGCAGATAGAGCACAAGCAGCGTTAGCACGTTCATTAGCACGTTTGAAAGCCGCATTAAATAAATAGGTTTGAGATTTATGAATAATAAAATTATAGTGAGTATTTTATCATTAGTGTTGTTTGCTACTTTATCAGTATTTGCAAGTGATATGGGCTTTACAAAAGCATTAAAAAATTGCTCTGCTTATTCTGATAGCGGACAAGTGCAAACTTCCGGTATGAATGTTAAATCTAATAAAAAGATTGTTGGTTGGCAAGGTGATAGATGCGCATATAAAGAAACTATCAGTTTTATGAATATAAATTCAGAGATTTCTTGCAAATTTACAAAAGCTCAAATTAATGAAATTGTTTCAGTAATGGATGCTTATGATTTAGTTCAAAAATATTCGGGTTCTTCACCGGATTTATCTAATATAGAAGAGGCACAAAAGACTCCTGTGTCAAAAGTTTGGTCAAAATATCTTCAAGACCCGACTGTATGTACGATTACTACAAGTCAAGATGAATAATATTTAATCAAAAATAGTTTTTTAATACTAATTCTTATGGGTGTTGATATTCGAAGAAAAAACATTATAATGTAATGTATATAAAAGTATCAACTATAAGGAGCTCATATGTCCAGTGTTTCAAACCAACTAATGATGAATCAATTTATGTTGAATCAACAATTGTTGAATCAAACATATGAGTCTAGTACAAAAATAAAAGAAATTAAAACAGATAATGATTTATCTTATGCTAAAGATGGCGAAGCCAATTATGATAAAGCGATGGATACAGATGATGACGGCATAATTTCTTACGATGAATACATGGAATATTGTAAGCAAAATGCCTCATCTACTCCTGTAAGTAAAAATACAACTACTGTTGATGAAAATTCTGAAACTTTCCAAACAAAGAATGTTGTAAGAGATATAGAAAAATACATAAAAATTGCATATCCTGAAAACAACTCCAAAATTGCAGCAGAAGCATAAGGTTGTTTAAGGATTGAATAATATATGTTATAGTGTAGATGTACTTATACTCGCAAGAGATGGGCATAAACCTGCTAGACAGGTTCCCATGGTACAAAAGCAAGTAAGTGTATGCCTTGTGCATACACTTTTTAAATTTATTATCTATTCGCTCTTAAATATATTTTTAAATGTATTTATTATTTTTTCTGTCCATGAAACTTCTTTTGGAGGAAAGCCCGTGTAATTTGTTTCGTATCTTACACCAAGTTCTTTAGCATGGTTTTGCCAAAAACGGTGAATGCGTAATTGTCCCTCAGGTGATGTCTGTATATGCTCATATAATTCCTCAAAAGCTGTATTTCTTTCCGTTTCATTAGATATTTTACTTACTTTTTTTATTTCTTTTTTGAATGGATTAAAAATAGCTCTATCAAATTGCTTTTCTACATATGTATCCAGACTCCAGAACAATGCTTTGTCTAGTGTCTTTTTGAGGTTACCAGTTTTATAAAATGAAGATATTTCACCATTCGGATCAATAGCATGCTTAGAATCCACATGTGGATTATTTTTTAGATTCAAATAATCTGGTAAACTTAGAGGCTGTGATTTTGTTGGATGTCCATGAAACGACATTGTATGCTCAGGGATATTTCTTGGATCCATTTCGACGCAATGACTGGTTCCATCAAATTCTCCCCAAACTCTATTTTTATTTACATAAACCCCTCTTTCAAAAGGTTCTTTCGCTTTCAAAGCGGACATTATTCTATTTTTTGCATAAGATATTGCGGCTTCTTCAGAGCCAAAATTAATTGTCCCATCGCTTAATACATATCCCATATTTTTAGGATTAATTTTCCCTTTTGGAACTTTGTATGTTAATAAAGACATCCCCTGTTTTATTGCATCCAATTTCCCCATAAAATCTCCTTATATTTATAAAGTCTAAAAAGTTAGAAAAATTGCTCAATATATTAATAATGTAAATAAGAATTTTAAATTATAATAAGATACATTCCAAAGTTGACATCTCTTATACCTAACATTAAAATAATTGTATGTTAAGAAAATGTTTACTCACTTGTATATTTTGCTTATGTTTACTAACCCCAAGTTTTGCGCTTCCTGTTGATAATGGAGGACATGCCGGCACTCCTGCTGGATTTTATGATGACATTAATCCAGAAGATTTGGATAAAGAAGACAAGGATGATGATTCAAGACCTTATCAATCTTTTACAGAAGATGATATGGGAGGTGAAATTATTATTCCGCCTACATCAAACACAAAACCAACAAAAGATTATGCATCTATTTATAATAGTTTAGATGTTCCGACTTTTTCTTATTTGCACGATATAGATCCTGATCAATATTATGATATGAAAGATACATCTTGGTCTGTTTATCCTTTGCTTAGGTTGATTTCACCTATTTATTTCAAAAATATTACGATTGAACCTGGGTATTACTTATTGACACCAAGAGAGCAGAATGGCGAGTGGTATATGCTGTTTAAACAAAATGGAGTCGTTAAACATATAATTCCGGTTTATGATAGGGATTACACACCGGAAATGTTTTATGACGAACATATACCAAAGCCAAAGTTAACTACATCACAAAAAATTCATATGGGTTTTCTTGATTTTATCGGCAAAATGGATAGTACAAAGAGAAAAGCCCCTGTTCAAACGTATTTGGAAGTGAATGATTTAGAAAATTATTTTGTTTCTATAATAATTTATTATGGCTCTCATAAATATTCAACTATATTTAGAACGGTAAAATTATAATTATTTTTATGCAAATATTTCTTTTATATATACTCCTTAAATCCAGTGTTTATACTATTTTAAGGATTGTAAATTGTTTAAAAAAAATAATTTAAAAAAGGCAATTTTTCAAAATAGAAATACTTTATATAAATGTAAGAATAAAAGAAGGGAAAACAAAAAACAAAAAAGTTCGAAAATCGAAACGTAAGATAAAGAACTTAGAACAAAAATTTTTTATACTCTCTCTTAATATCCTCGTGTTTATTTAATGTTTGCCATTTTCAAAACGGCAAACTTTTTTTTGTGAAAAAGGTGGATGTATGAGTACGGTATTAAATTTTAAAATATGGATGAAAATATAAGTTATTATGTTGATTTTTTATAATTGAAATTATTTAAAAAAAGCTTTTCTTTTTACTTGAAATTAAAAAATGTTTGTGGAATAATAGACAAGTGACAATTAAATAGTTTTAATTTATGGCAAGGTAGCTCCCCGAGTGAACGACAGTGAACGAAGTTATAGAAATTCGTGAGAGCAGCGCTCGCACTAGCTACTGAACCTAGAAAAAAATATGGCAAGGTAGCTCCTCGAGTGAACGGCAGTGAGCGAAGTTATAGAAATTCGTGAGAGCAGCGCTCGCACCAGCTACTGAACCTAGAAAAAAAATATGGCAAGGTAGCTCAGCTGGTGAGAGCGCACGGCTCATACCCGTGAGGTCGAGAGTTCGAATCTCTCCCTTGCTATTTTTTATTGCATTCTCACGGGAATTCACCCTGTGCAAGTTCTCTTAGAGAACACAATCGGGTTCGGTTCCAAACATTCACCTCCCCTCTTGTAGCAACGGTGTTTTGTATCAGGGATTTTGACATAATGTATCGCGAGTTTGACATTTTAGTCGTCAGTTTGTTGTAAAATTTGTATATGGAAAAATCTTATTACAAATCGCCAATTGGAGTTTTAGAAATTATTTGCGAAAAAGATGCTTTAATTTCTTTGAAACTTGTTGAAAATGTTGATAAATCAGATAGTGAAACAGTATTAATAAAAGAAATTAAAACACAATTATGCGAATATTTTTCCGGCAAAAGAAAAATATTTGATATAAAACTCAAATCCAAAGGAACTGAATTTCAGAAATGCGTATGGGAAGAATTGAGAAAAATTCCTTATGGTAAAACAAAAAGTTATTCTGAAATTGCTGTAGCAGTTGGAAACAAAAAGACACAAAGAGCTATTGGCTCTGCGTGCAACAAAAATCCAATTATGATAATTATTCCCTGCCATAGGGTAATTTTAAAAAACGGGAAATTAGGCGGTTTTGCTTATGGAAATTCTATTAAGCAAAAATTGCTCGAAATTGAAAATTTAGCTTAAAGCAGCTTCCCATTCCTTGTATAAATTTTCCAATTTATATTTTGCATTAGCAGTGCTTGTTATAATTGGACAGCCGAAATTGAAATTGTTGGACATAAAATTGAAATTTCTTCTGACTTTCACAAAAACTTTCAATTTGAATTGTTCAAATTATCAAATTGAAAGTAAAAAATTATTAAACTTTGTGATAGTATTTTATTAAATTTTTATCATGCGGTAACATTTCCATAAGTTCAATACAACGATCAATATTCCTAATCATTTTTCCTTTGCTAAATGTACAGCCAATACAGCTTTGTTTTGTATTGCATCTTTTACATTTTGTTTTAATGATTTTAGATATGTTTAATAAGGAATTAATAATGAATGTTTATTGGTCACAGCATGTTCTTGCCTTGATTTTTCTGAAATTGCACTTAATGCTTCAATAAAGTCTTCTTTTGTAAAACAAGACAGAACCATACACAATTCCCATACAATGAAGTCATGACTTGCTCTAAATGTGGTTGTCAAATGACTGGTGAATAGTTATTGAGGTTCTAGGTGCTTCAAATATTCAATTAACAGAAGAAGAGTTTATAAAAATTGAAAAAGAATTAGAAAAAATAAAAATTTGGGGCAATAGAACAGATAAAGATATTGCTAAGTTAGGAACTGTCAACTCTCAAGAAACTAAAGACTTGAAATAAAAAAGAACTTATAATGAAATATTATAAAACTTGTCAATTAAAAATTTCAAGTGAAGTTAACCTTGTACTTTCAGATGCAAATGAGAATACTAATTCCGACCTTTGTGTTTGTTTTGAATCAATTAAAATTTTTCATACCACAGGAATTTTGAAAAAATTTTCTCTCATTTCTCGACACTTTTTTGGAACAAAATTTCAAAATGGACTACCAGAAATAATCAATATACAAGCACTTGCAGTTTGACTTCTTTTAACAGTTGGCTTGAGTATAGAGAAGGAGGAATCCGAACCTAACAAAATACATTGTAAAAGACAAAAAATAATGAAAAAATAAATAATTTATATAATTAGTTTAACATAATTTAGAATTTTAGCAAATATAAATTTTTTAATGCTTGTTATAAACTAATTAGTATATCAGTCTAATAAATGTCATTCAGTGTTCAAAAGTCCATAGAAAAAATGCAAAATTTTATAAAATCTCAATCGAATATATGAGTTACAAAATATGAAGATATGCTAAGTTTAATTATACAATGAAAAGGTATGCTATTAAAAATCTTATAAATTGGAAAGAGAGTCAAAACCGCAAACCTCTTATAATAAGAGGAGCAAGACAGGTTGGCAAAACTTGGCTTATGAAAGAGTTTGGTAAAACCCAATACAAGAAAACAATTTATATAAATTTTGAAAATAACGATTTGATGTGTGAACTATTTTCAAAGGATATGAATACTAATCGTATCTTGGAAGGTTTGGAACTTGAATATTCAAAATTTAATGCAGATAATACATTGATTATTCTTGATGAAATTCAAGAATGTCCAAAAGCTTTGACAACCCTGAAATATTTTTACGAAAATAATCCTCAATATCATATCATTGCGGCGGGAAGTTTGCTAGGTGTTGCTTTACACGAAAATATTTCATTTCCAGTTGGCAAAGTTGATTTCTTGGACTTGTATCCACTATTTTTCTTAGAATTTTTAGAGGCAATCGGAGAAGAAAATTTTGTTAAATTATTGGAAAATCCTGATTCAGATAATATAAAAACATTTAAACCAAAATATATAGAATGGCTAAAAAAATATTATTATATTGGTGGAATGCCTGAAGTTGTTAATGATTTTGTTAATAATAATGACTATAAAAAGGCAAGAAAAATTCAGGAAAGCATTTTAAGAGCTTACACTAATGATTTTTCAAAACATATTTCTTCTACCGGTAAATTAAAGATTGATTTACTTTGGGAGTCTATTCCAAATCAATTAACACAAGAAAGTAAGAAATTTGTTTATAAAAAGATTAAACAAGGAGCCAGAGCAGAGGAATTTGAGGAAGCCTTATCGTGGCTTATAAATTGTGGCCTTGTTTATAAAATAAATCGAATAACAAAACCTGCAATGCCTATTAAGGCATATGAAGACACAAAGGCATTCAAACTTTTTATTTTGGATGTTGGGTTACTTTGTGCATTAAGTAAACTTCCGGCAAGAACATTGATTGAAGGAGATAAAATTTTCACTGAGTTTAACGGAGCATTGGCGGAACAATACGTTCTGCAACAATTGAAAACTCTTGAAGATATGGAAGTAGCATATTGGATAAGCAAATCCGGAAATGCTGAAATTGATTTTGTAATACAAACAGACGGATATGTAATTCCCGTTGAAGTAAAAGCAACAACAAATTTGCAGGCAAAATCTCTAAAAGTTTACAGAGAAAAATTTGAACCTGAAATAAGTATAAGAACAAGTCTTGCTGATTTTGAAATAAATAATGGGCTATATAATATTCCACTATTTATGGCAGGAAAATTTGATGAAATTTTAAAGGATGGTAAATAAATATGACAAAAAAGCATTGAAGAAAAAATTGAAGATGTAAAGTAACACATGGTTTGAGTATTTTGTTAAACTTATTCTTTTTATTTTAAACTTTATTCTTAATAAATTTTATAAAAAATGGACAGCTAAATTAAGAAAAATAATAGGAAAACTTAAGAAACATTCCTGCTAAATTTCGGGCAATATTGATATTTTATAAATTTACTTTATGATTATCTTTAAATACCGTTTCTAATTCTTCAAGAAGTAGTTTTACAATAGGTGTTAAAGTTTGATGTTTTCGCCAGATGATTTTCATATTTGAGTATTGTTTTGGATATATAGGAACAAAACAAAGTTCATTATGATAGGTTAATTTGTCATAGGATACAACATACCCCAAACCCTCTCTTGCCATAATAATAGCATTATATGCAAGATTATATGTTGCAACTATATTTAGTTTGTTTTCCTCCTGCTTAAACCATTCCGGAACATCCTGTTCTAGCCACTGTTCTGAACATATTAAAGGCAATTTTTGAATATCTTTTAAAGTTAAACTTTCTCTTTTGCTTAACAAATCATCTTTTCTTAATATAACACCCCAAGTGTCTTTTGCAGGTATATCCATATAATTATACTTTGATAAATCTGCCGTTTTCATAATTATTGCAAAATCCAATAGCCCTTTATCAAGTCTTTGAGTTACATCATTTATGTTTCCGCTTCTGATATGGATTTTAATTTCAGGATATTTTTCTTGCAGTGATTTTATAGCTCTTGCAAAGTATTTAATTGAATCAGATTCTGCACTCCCTATATAAATGTCCCCTTTGTAAACATCATTCAAAGACTTAAATTCTTCTTTTGTTTTTTCAACAAGTTCAATAATATCTTCGGCTCTGTCTTTTAATAACATTCCTCCTTCTGTCAAGCGAATTGAATAATTAGTTCTGATAAACAATTTTTGACCGAGTTCGGTTTCTAAATCTTTTAATTGTTTTGACATTGTTGGCTGAGTTACATTTAATCTTTCAGCAGCACGAGTAATACTGCCTTCCCTTGCTGTTTCTAAAAAATATTTTAATACCCTAAATTCCATAATGATATTTTATCATAGTTATAGATAAAAACAATAACTAAATATTCAAAATAAGTATTTGATATATCTTGCTACATTATTTATAATAAAAGCATAAAAAAGGAAACAATCTATGGAAATTATAAAAGCAATAGCAAAAAGAGGTTTAGAATTAAGGGGTGCAATATATGGTTGTACCTCAAATGATACGGTTTTAATTATGCTCACAGGAATTTGCTCTAATGTTTTTCAAAATGATTTATTAGATGCAACAGGTAAACTTTTAAGCCAAAATGGAATAACAACAATAATAGGACACGCACACGATTCTTTTTCTTGCTTTGCGTACACAGACCACTCAATAGGAAAACAAAGACACGCAGGAGTCTTTAATGACCAATTCCCTATGGTGTATGAAGATGTTGAAACTTGGGTTCTAAAAGCAAAAGATATGGGATTTAAACATATTATTCTTGCTGGTCATTCTCTGGGTTCAAATAAAATAATTAATTATCTGGGGAACACAAAAGATGATTTTATTGATTATTTTATTGTTTCCTGTCCTGTTGATATTATGCATTGGAAAACCATAATGCCGAATGTTGATGATTGCTATGATATGGCTCAAACTTGGGTTGAAAATGGTAGAGGAGATGATATTTTACCAATGCTATTTGGCGGTTTTTCACCAATGACTGCAAATTCCGTTATAGATTTTTTTAATGCAGAAAATCTTAAAAACTGCCCCGTTTTAAGTGGGGATGGGGAAACAACTTCACTGTACAATATTAAACCTAACGGAACATTTTTAATAGGTTCTAAAGATTCTGTCACAGGTGAAAATCCAAAAGCATTTATGGAACAATTAAACAAATGGACTAGACACCCAAATAATAATCAAGTAATAGAGGTAGAAGGAGCAAGTCATATATTTTATGGAAAACACGATATCTATGCTCAAACAATATTAGATATAATTCAAAATCATTACATAAAAAATAGAGATAGTTTATTAGCATAAAAAGAGGTATGTAAATGAAAAAAGTTTTAATTATTTCAACAAGTTTAAGACCAAACGCTAATTCTGAAATTCTTGCGAAAGAGGTAGAACTTGGTGCAAAAGAGTCGGGTCACGAAGTTGAATTTGTAACTTTAAAAGATAAAGTAATCAATTTCTGTAAAGGCTGCCTTGCTTGTCAAAAATTAGGCAAATGCGTTATTAATGACGATGCAAATGAAATTACTCTAAAAATGAAAGATGCAGATGTTATTGTTTGGGCAACACCTGTTTATTATTATGAGATGTCAGGACAAATGAAAACATTAATAGATAGAGCAAATTCACTCTTTGCAACAGGTAAAAAATTTAGCGAAACTTATGTTATTACAACTTCCGCCGATTCTTCAAAAGGTGTTGCACAAACGGTTTTAAATGGTATAAACGGTTGGATTGCATGTTTTAGTAATTTAGAACTAAAAGGTTGTTTAGAAGCAGGCGGGCTTGATAATCCCAATGATGTTCAAAATCGAAACGATCTTTTAGAACAAGCATATAATATGGGCAAAAATATATAGAAGAATAACTCTGATGAAAAAGTTTAGGTCATTAATTCAAATCTTTTGGTTTAAATAAATAAGAAATTTCTATGTAGCAGAAACTTTGAAAAAATTTTTTCCTAATTTTTCGTCACTCTTTCGGAACAAAATTTCAAAATGGACTGCCCGAAATAATCAAACCACTCAATAAATTACGGTAATCAAACAATTCAATATATTACAATATCCAATAAATTTTAACTTACTAAAAAACCCACCTTTTGGTGGGTTTAAATTCGGAGACGGTGGGATTCGAACCCACGATACAGGTTGCCCCATATAACACCTTAGCAGGGTGCCGCCTTCAGCCGACTCGGCCACGTCTCCTCAGTGTTATTATTATATTACCATAAACATTTTTATTTTAAAAGCCTTTTTTTATTATTAAAAACAAAGAACCCCCAAAATAAATTTTAGGGGTCTATACTCTCAACTATCTTAATAACAGACAGCCCTTAAAATTAAAAGCAAAAACGCTCTTAATTTATCATTTCTACTTCACAGCTTGCAGCTTAACCTGAATTCCTGTTTCAGCATTAATTGTTACTGCATTTGAAATCGCCATCGCCCTGCGTTTTTTAGCTCCTCTTAATATAAATTCAACTCCGCTAAAAGTGTTGTTTGTTGGGGTTGTAAGCTTTTTTAACATATCCTTTTTTCCTTTCCGATAAATGTATTTTCCTTTGTATTATTCTTATCGGCATTTTTTTGAAAAACTTTAGGGATTTTAATCAAATTTTTACAAATCGTTACATATTTTTTACAAATCAAGTCAAATTAACCACTTCAAGCCCACGGAAATTAAAAATGTTATGAGTATTGCCGTTTAACTTTTCTTCACACAAAAGACATCCGACAATAGCTTCTAATTGTCCAACCGGCATCATATTAGTAGGCAAATTATCAAATCCATATTCATATCTCAATGTAGATTGTAAAAATTTGCAATCAGCAGACGAGCGCTCTTTAAAATTTGAATATAAATTAAATTTTTGTCTGGTTAAATATACTTCAAATCTAAAAATATCTGCACCGTTATTTTTTAAATTTGAAAACAATTCACAACCTCTGGTTGAAAATCTTTGCATCCAATTATCTTTGTTTATAAATTCTTTTTCTTTTGAATGTATTAATTGATATGGTTTAGAAAGAACTCTCCATTTTCCATCCATCATTGTATTATCCCAAGGCAAAGAAATACAAAATGCAGAATTCTTAATTGAGGGATAGTTTTCGAAGAAAAACTGAACATCGTTCATGGAAAACAATTTATCCACATAAATAAGTTTTCCGGTTGCTATTTCTCTAACTGCAACTCCTGTTTCTATTGATGATGATGCTCCTAACGATATTCCTACTGCATATTGAATCATAGTCCAAAATCCTCATCTTCCGGAATACTTGTATCCAATTTTATGACACGTTTTTCTACTGCAGGCATTTCTACAGAGCTATCATTTTTATTTGTATTATCCTTTTCAATATTTACATATAATTCCATATTTTTCTTTGATAATTTTTCGCTCTTTTGTTTATTTATTCTTTGTTGATTTTCTTCCAACAATTTTCGAGCAGCAGGAGATATTGAATTTCCTTCAATTGTGGTTATAATTTTTTCTCGTTGTTTTTGAATTTTTTCTTGCTCAGCTTTTGTAAGTTTTAATGTATTATCATTACTTGTTTCAAAATTACGTCTGTATTTATTTTTCATAATAAGAATTTCGACTCGTCTATTGGCAGGGTCTTTTGGCGAAATTGCATTTTCTACAGGTCTTGTATCTGCATATCCTACTGCAGAAAATAAACTTGGTGAAAAATTAAATCTTGAAATCATGTAACGAACAACAGAAGATGCTCTCGCTGCTGATAATTCCCAATTTGAAGGATAAGTATAAGAATGGATAGGATCGCTATCTGTATGACCTTCAACTCTCATTGCATGAAGAATGAATTTTTTGCATATTAGAACTCCAACTTTATCTAATAATTTTCTAGCTTCGCTATCGAGCGTTGCTGATGCCGGTGCAAAAAGGTATTTGTCATTAAAAGTTAGCAAAAGTCCTTTATCAGTCATTTTAGACGTAATACCGTCTAATTCTCCCAGTTGAGTCATTTTCAAAATTGTTTCGTCAATTTCTCTAAAAGATTCTTCTTCATATTTTGGACTTATATATTCCACCATAAGACTTGGTATAAAAGAATTTGCTTGTTGCTGATCAAATATAGAATCACTTCCATCCATAATTGATTGTTGACCATCAAAAAGAGTATTTTGTGAAAAAGCATTTTTTAAGGATTCTTCCAGTTTAGCAAAATCACTCACGTCAACTTGCGCAAGCGCATATAATACTACAAATGTAGCAAAAAGAAGGGTGATAAAGTCACCATATGAAACAAGCCAGCGCTCTAAGTTTTCCGGTTCTTCTGCTCTTTTTTTTCTAGCCATTAGCCTGTTCTTCCTTAGCTTCTTCTAAAATAAATGAACGTAATTTTCTTTCAATTAATACGGGACTTTCACCTGCTTGAATTGATAAAACTCCTTCAAGAATCATATTTTTATATAACATAACATCTTGATAAATAAATTTAATACGAGTTCCTAAAGGAATCATAACAAGGTTTGCGGCGAACAGACCATAAATTGTTGCTACGAACGCAACCGCAATACCGGCACCTAATTTTGACGGATCAGATAAGTTCTGCATAACCTGAATCAAACCAAGTACAGCACCGATAATACCTAATGTTGGAGAATAACCACCGAAAGATTCAAAAACCTTAGCGGCATTGTGAACATAGTTTTCTAACTGTTCAATCTGATTTTCCATCATTTCTCTAACAAGTGTCGGGTCTGTACCATCGGCAACAGCGCCTAAACCTAATGTAAGAAGTTTATCAGAAGCATTATTAGCTTCTTTTTCTAAAGAAATAATACCTTCTTTTCTTGCTTTTGTTGCAAAACCGCCAATTTCTGTAATCAAAGCATTAAAATCACACTTAGGTGGCATGAATACGTCTTTCAATATTTTTATTGCAGATAATAATATTTTTGGCGGGAAGCTTAATACAATCGCACCGGTTGTACCACCAAGTACAATAAACGCAGCTGTAATCTGTAACAACTGTCCGATATTACCACCTTCCATTGCTTGACCGGTAAGAATGAAGGCAATCCCTAGGAACATCCCTATAACTGCAAAAATATCCATAATTATCTCCGAATTGTATACTATTCTGAATATATTAAACTACATCTAAAAAAGTTTGTAATCCTTTAAATATAGGATTTCAAAGAATATTATTTCTCCCAAATAGCTTAATATTTCTTAATCAATAAGCAATTTATGAAAAAATTTTTACTTTAAATATATAAGGGAATTAAAAAATAATAGGGGATTATATGGTAAGTATAAGTTCCAGATTACCATCTTTGAGTAATTGTACGGAAAAATTATCAAATTTAAAAAAATGTAAAACCGGCATAAAAGCAAGTGGTGTCATGGGTGCATTGTTTTGTGTTCCGGATTTTTTAGGAGTCCCTGGGGCTTTTAAGTTGAAATATAATACTGATGGCGAAAAAGTTGAAGGATTAAATTGGAAATCCGGTTTTAAAGAGATTGGTAAATCAACTGTAAAATGTCTAAGTTATTTAGCTATCCCAACAGCAATTCTGGGAGCTGCAGCAGCTACAGGTCCAGCAATGGCAGCGCTAGCTGTTGCAGGTTCTGTTGGTTCAACATTTGCGCTAGGTCCAATATTTGAAAAATTTTTGCCGGAAGAAAAAACTGTGGTAGCTGAGGCTTGCAAGAAAAAAGGGATTAATTTTGATCAAGTGGCTTAATCTCTTGTTGGGATTCATTTTCTACCCAAACTAAAGTTATAGTAATTGGAGCGACTTCGAAAGGATTTGAAGTTGCTTTGTCGTATTTGTTTATTTTTTTATTTAAGAGTTTGAAAAAACTTTTTATTCTCATACATATATAATGACATTCTCTCGAGTATATTAATCACCTTATGTATTAAAATGAACGAGATAAAAGTATTAAGTAAAAAGCATTGAAAAATGTTAGATTGTAATTTCTAATTCCGGATTCTTTCTAAACCAAGTGAGTTGGCGTTTTGCATAATTTCTGGAATGTTGTTTTAATTTATCTAAAGCTTCATCTAAAGAGCATTCTCCGTCTAAATAGGATAAAATTTCTTGATATCCGATTGTGCAAACAAAATTCTTGATTCTACCGTGTTTTTTTAGCAGATATTTTGTTTCATCAATCAAACCTTGCTCCACCATGATATCAACACGCTTGTTAATTCTATCATACAGCCATTCTCTTGATTCCATTTTCGGAATTTTCCATTCAACATCAAATTCAGGTTCTTTTTCTATATCCATTTCTGAAATAGGTTTACCTAAAACCTTGATAATTTCTAACGCTCTTACAATTCTGCGTTTATTAGAATCAAAAAGACGCTCATATGTTATTTTGTCTAATTGCTTAAGTTCTTCTAATAAATCATCTTTTTCTCTAAGATTTAATTGCTCTCTTAATTCATAATTGGCTTCAACTCGTGGTAAATTATAATTTTCCAATAAAATTTTAAAATATAATCCTGTGCCGCCAACAATAATTGGAGTTTTTCCTTTCGCTAAGATTTCATAAATTGTTTGTTTTGCATCATCATAATAATTTCCTGCAGAATAATCAAATTCCGGTTCTACAATATCAATAAGATAATGTGGAATTCCTTGTCGTTCTTCTATTGTTGGTTTAGCTGAAGCAACGTCAAAACCTTTATAAACAAGTCTTGAATCCGCAGAAATAATCTCGCTATCAATTTGTTTAGCGAGTTCAATTGACATTGAAGTCTTTCCACTGGCGGTAGGGCCCACTATTGCAATGACTTTTGGTTTCATGATTACATTGTAGCTTAAAAATAATCAATCTTTGAAAGTTTTAAACAATTATTGTTAAGAAATGTTAAGCAATTTCTTTTGAAAAAGGCAATTTTAGAAGAAAAAAATACTTCATGTATATACAGGGAAATAGTAAGTTCAAAAGTAAGATTAAATAATAATAAGGTTAATAGGAAAGGCAGGTATTTTATGGGAATGGGCTATGGAATTTCAAGTATAGGCACAAATTATGCCAGTGATCCGTATTTCATGCAAGCGTTAGGCTCTCCAAATATGTTAGCAATGATGCAAGCACAACAACTTGCTCAACAACAAGCAGCTGTTCAAGGAACACAAGGTGTGGATTCAGCTACAGTAGGAGCAACTGCAACAAGTCCGTCTTTCCAAGGTGGTGAAGTAACAACGGCTGCAGCATCAAGCGGAAGTGGTTTGGGAACAGGTTTAATTGTTGGTGGTACTATCGCAACCGGTGCGTTGGCTTGTTTAGCTGCATATAAAAAACGTGATGGCGGAAGTTTGTTAAATGGTTTCAAAAATCTTGGTAAAAGTCTTTTTGGAAGCAAAGGAGTAACTGCTGCCGGAGAAAAAGCAAAATCATTTGTTAGTAATTTAATTAAAGATGGTGGCAAAAATCTACAAGAATATACAATTAAGAAAAATGGTACATCATTCTTAATGAAAGATGGTAAGCCTGTCAAGATTATTACACAAGACAAAAAAGTAATTGATAAAGCGAAAGATGTCGCAGATTGGGTTCGCAAAAATCCGTCTATTCAAGCAGAAGTGCGTAAATTGAGTTTGACCGGAACAACTTTACCAAAAGGAGTTACACTATCTTATACTAAAGAAATTGCGGATGGCAAAAATTTATATAAATTAGTGGTTGAAAACGGAAAAGTTGTAAAAGCTTCCAGCAAGGATAAAGGCGGTAAATGGGTAGAAGTTGCTGAAGATCAATTTGAAGGATTTATAAAAAATCACGCAAAACAAGTAAAAGAAGCTGAAACTTTAACAAGAACTTTTAGTGGCAAAAAAGTTCAATTGTTAAATAAAAAAGGCAAGCTTGTATCACAAACAGGTTCTATTCAAATGAACGTAAGAAATGGTGAAATCATTTCTGCTAAATTCAATGGTGGTAGAGATTTGAAACCGGAAGAATTAAAAGCTTTAAACAAAGATTATCAATCAATTGCTCAAAACTTTGGTAAAGAAAATGGTTCAAGATACGGCTTAACAAATTGTGAATACATATACAGACAAAAAGGCGGTCAAGAAGTTAGATTTGCACAAAAAAGCAGAAATATCACTAGTGTAAATTCAGTAACAAATAAAGAAATTACAAATGCTGATGCGATTAGAAGTTACTTAGAAAAGAATGACGATATCAAAACCGAATTAGAAAATATAGCTTCAACTGGCTCAATTTCTGAAGGTTATAGACTTGGAAATGTTGTTTACAAAAATGACAATGGTGTAACTTTCAATATCAATGGTGACAAGATAAGTAGCATTAAACTTGATAAGAAAACTGAGATTGATGGTACTAAATTCAAAGCAGGTACTATAATTGATGGTAAATGGTTAGGCAAATGGCGTGCTTTGGCTGAGAATAATAATCAATATCAAGCAATTTTGGAAATGATAAAATAAAAAATTCCCTCTTAACTCCTTTCTTATAAAAAACAATCGGTTGGTTATACTATCAACCGATTGTTTTTAAATTATCAGTAAAAAAATGTAAAATTTCTTAATAATTAGGCAAGTTTTGTACAAAAAATGTTTTTATATATATATGGCTAGTGTGAATTTACAAAATATTAATTTATATCAAACAGCAGGAATTCATAAAACAGTGAATTCAAAGTCAGCAGCCGGAGTTACAGTTTCTGACAAGAATGAATCAAAAGCTCCTACTTTTAAAGCTGCTGCATATCAATCCGCTGTAACAGTGAGAACATCATTAACTACAAAAGATGAGAAGAAAAAATATGAAGAATTATCAGATGAACTTGATTTAAAATATAGAAAAAAATTGGAATTTGCACTAAAATCCGGTCAACTTTTGAAGAATAATTCTAATGATAAAAGTTCTGTTTTAGATAATTTACATAAAATTATTACAGAAGAAAGAGATCCTGGGCTGGACAAAGTAACAATATTGGAAGAATGTTTGGATATTTTAGCAAATCCGTATTCTATAACTCAAACATGCGAAGATATTCCAAGTCAGTATAAACGTCAAATTGTCGGATTAATTACAAATATGTCAGACGACCCAAAAGTTATAGCTCAAACTGAATGGGAGCTTGATAATATGCATACCGGAACTTGTCCTGCTGCAAGTATTGAGTTTGATTTAGCAACAAAACATACAGCAGAATTCTTCCGTATGGTAGAAGGGTTGACTTCTCCTAAGAATGAAGTATTAAAAGATATCAGTATGGATAACCTTTCTGATAAGTCTTTAGAATCTGTATGGTTGTTGACAAATTTTAAAACTCCATACCAAGCGAAAAGTTATAATAAAGCAACCGTATTACTTAAACCGGATGAATACGCAATTATAAGAGCAAGAATACAAAATAGTCATCGTGGTCCAAAAGAGCGTTCAATTATTGATGTTCTTATGCAATCCACTTTGATGCAATTAGGTTCACAACAAACGTATAATTCTTTAATTGATAAACGTGCTCCAAATTCTTGGACGCAAGAAGATGGCGGATTAATTGATTTTGAAAAAACTTATGTTGAATCTGTTGTTGAAGATAAAAATACAACATCGGTTACTTATCAAAAAGTAGATGAAAACGGTCGTCTAAAAGGTTATGAAAAAGATTTTGGTACAATCAAGAAAGAATTATTAGATACTTTAAAAATGGGACATAATATAATTATTGGCTACACTTGGCCAGATCCTGAAAATGACGGTAGATTAGCGGGACATGAAATTACTATTGTCGGTTATAAAGTAAATAATAATGGCGAAGGTGTATTTATTTGCCAAGATTCAGATGATGAAATTTCTGCTCCGATTGAAATGAGTGAAAAAGAATTGTTACCGAAAATTCACCATGCCGGTTTGCCGGACGAAATTGCATCCAGAGATTTTAAATATGAAGACAGTTGGAAAGTCGGACTAGATGAATTTCAAGATATGAAAAAATCAAGTCCTAGCAATTCTAAAGATACTCCGGCAGCTTAAAACTTTGCATAAGAACCAATGATTCTTACATTTTGCGCTAACGGTTCTAATTCTTGAATAAGATTTTTTATAACCTCATCATTTTTGTGACCATCAAAGTCAATAAATACCGCCTGTTCTTCTGCGTTATTATTCATCATTTTAGAATTTATTTGTGTAATATTTATATTATACTTTACAAACACTTGAACAATATTAAGAAGTGCGCCTTGTCTGTCATTTAGGAATAATACTATGCTTGTTTTATCATGCCCTGTAGATTGAGTAGAAGCATCGCCAATCACTATAAATCTGCGTTTGTTGTTTTTAT
Source organism: uncultured Candidatus Melainabacteria bacterium (assembly GCA_934754425.1). Classification (GTDB taxonomy): domain Bacteria; phylum Cyanobacteriota; class Vampirovibrionia; order Gastranaerophilales; family Gastranaerophilaceae; genus CAG-196. The sequence goes on from CAKVIN010000008.1 coordinate 78,549, forward strand.
CATCTTCAATATGTTCTTTTAATACATTTAAATTATACAATTCTGCAGTCTTATGAGTTCCTATGATTGAATACGTTAAATTATAATTACACAAAGAGCGTGCGGCTTCGTCCATGCTTTCTGCAACAACTATATTAAGTTGTCTTGGCATTTCATCTTTAATAAAAGTTTTACTTTTAGCAAGAGCATTTGGATTTGCAATCAAACCTGTTATTGAATAGAATTCCGTAGTCTTAGATAAAATGCAATCATTAACCGGTTCTACTGTTTCAGCCAGAATTTGAATATTTTGATTTTTAGTAAGTATCAAATTATCAATAGTTTCTCTAATAATACCTTTGTATGTTGTTTCAACAGGCAAAACGGCAATAGCATTACTATTTTCATCAACATAATCTATACATTCCTTGATTGAACTAAATGAGCGCTGATACAAAAATAAATCATAAGCCTTAAATAGTTTGTCTTTTGCGATTTCTGAATAAGAACCGCCCATGCCCAAGCATACAACTTCATTAAAATCTTCAAACATAATGAACTCCGTGTCTTTTTCTATTATACCTGAAAGATTTTAACTTACCAAATTCGATGTTTTTTTACTTTGTTTTTTAAACATTTTTTTGCAAATTCTATAGCAGCTGTTTCGTTATCAAAAACATGATTGTGTCCTATTTGTTTAAGAATGTCGTGTTTTTCAAATTGTTCTTTCACTGTTTCTGATTTTAATACCATTAGGATTTTTACTCTTTGCGCCTGAAGTCTTATAATAATATCTTCTAGCGCAAAAATTGCAGAAATATCAAGTGTATTTTCTGAAGAATAATCCAGTATTAAATATTTTGTTCCTAAAACATCTTCAAACTGTGAAACAAGTTGTGTTGCAGAGCCGAAGAAAAATTGACCGTCAATGTGTACAACACGTACTTTATGTTTGTAATCTTTTTCCAAGATTTTTTCTAATTTCATAATATCTTTGTCATAAATAGTTTTTTGAACTAATTTTGTGCTATCGGCAGTTCGTTTTGCATAAAGAAGTGCCGCACAAGTAATTCCTGCACCAACAGCAACAATAAGATTATAAAAAACTGTTAATAAAAATACTAAGCATAAAATATATAAATCATCTTTTGGTGCAAATTTGATTACTCTTAAGAGTTTAACATCTATAATATCGTATCCGATTTTTATCAAAATTCCTGCTAATACGGCAAGTGGAATTTCTGCTACAAAATCAGATAGTTTAAATAATAGAAACATTAGTATTAACGGATTAATAATTGCAGTTAATCTGGTTGTTGAGCCGGTATTGATAGCAGCAACTGTTCTCATCGTTGCAGCTGAGCCTGGAAGTGAACCTGTTAAACCACAAATAATATTTCCAATTCCTTGTCCCAAAAGCATACTTTTCGATGAAGTTTTGGTTTTCAAAAGCGAGTCTGAAACAAGAACAGTTAATAAACTTTCTGATGATAAAACTATCGCAAGCATTACGGCATAATGAAAATATGTTATTACACTATGCAAATCAGCTTTTGGTAATGTAATTTGCGGAAAATTTATTGAAATACTGGATATTTTTTCAACATTTAATCCGAATTTTATTGAAATGAATGTGCAAATAACAAGTGCAATAACTTGTGTCGGAATAATTTTATTAAATCTTTTTGGTACTGCAAAAGTAATTATTAGTGTTAATAATCCGATAAAAAGAGCATGATAATTTATAAGATTTAAGTTATGTATAAAAGATGAAATGCTTGTAATAGTATTAGACATTACAGGACATCCGATTAACGGATTGAGTTGCATTATTATAATAATAAACCCAATGCCATTCATAAATCCTGAAATTACCGGATATGGAACGTATTTGACAATCACAGGTAAGGAAGTTTGTGACAAAATGATTTGTAAAATCCCTGCCATAATAATTACAAGTATTACAGATGAAATATCAAAATTTAGAGCAGCCATAATTGAAGCAATGACAATTGTTACTGGTCCGGTTATCCCAGAAATTAATGGAACCTTACCGCCTATTATTCCTGCAAAAAAACATAAAATAATAGCACCCCAAACTCCTGCACTTGCTCCAAATCCTGTCGCAACCCCAAAAGCCAATGCTTGTGGAAGTGCTACAATAGCAGAATTCAAACCGCCTAAGATATCGCCAATAAAAATTTTTAATTTAGATTTTAACATAGCATTAATGATAGCATAAATTCCTTTATTTTATGTTATAATAACCAAAAGTATAAATTAGGAGAAATCATATGAGTAAGTTAAAGTTAGGATTAATCGGTTTAGGTACTGTAGGTTGTGGTGTTTACAAAACAGTTGAAGAACTTGATAATGTAGAAATTATAAAAGTTGCGGTAAAGAATATTAATAAACAACGCCCAGTTGATGTTCCTACTGATATGCTAACAGATAACCCATATGAAGTTGTTAATAATCCGGATGTTGATGTTGTTGTTGAATTGATTGGTGGTGTAACTCCGGCATTCGATTATATTTCTAAAGCTATTGAAAATGGTAAACATATTGTTACTGCAAATAAAGAACTTTTAGCAAAAAAAGGTGAAGAATTATTTAATCTTGCTGAAAAACATAATAGAGTTGTTTTATATGAAGCGGCTATTGCCGGTGGTATTCCTATCATTATGCCGATTAAAACAATTCTTGCAGGAAATAAGATTAACAAAATTCAGGCAATTTTGAACGGTACAACAAACTACATTCTAACCAAAATGGATGTTGATGGCGCTTCATATGAAGATGTTTTAAAAGAAGCACAACAACTTGGTTATGCAGAAACAGACCCAACTGGAGATGTAGAAGGTTTTGATGCTGCATATAAAATTACAACTCTTGCTACAATTGCGTTCAAAAAAAGAATTAAAATTGAAAATGTTTATAGAGAAGGTATTACCAAAATCAGAAAAGAAGACATGGCGCAAGCAAATGAGTTCGGGTATAAAATTAAACTTGTTGCGACTGCGACAATTGATGAAAACGATAATGCAGATGTTAGAGTTCATCCGATGTTAGTTTCTAAAGATACTATGCTCGCTCATATTGATTATGTAACTAACGCTGTTGCAATCAGCGGCCATCCGATTGGAAATATTGTTCTATCAGGCCCTGGAGCAGGAGAATTCCCTACAGCAAGTTCTGTTGTTGGTGATATTTTGGCAATCGCTGCAGAATATGGAAAAACTGATTACATGCTTCCGATGATGAGATGTCATCACACTCAAAAAGCAAATCCGGTAAATATTGATAACACTTATAATAAATATTACATATCAATAACAGCACCAAATGCAATAGGTGTAATTGCAAAAATTGGTACAATTTGTGCTAATAAAAACATTAGCTTATCAAGTATTATGCAAAAAGGTGTTTCTGATAATAATACTGCTGATATTACCGTTATTACAGAAAAATGTCAGGAAAAATTAATTAAGGAAGTTGTTTCAGAGTTAGACAATTGTACTGTTAATAGTATTATTAGAGTTGCAGACTAATTTTGATTTAATGAAAGAAAGGAAGATTTGCTATAAAATAAATATTTAATTTTTATAGTATAATGTGCATATGAAAAATATTATTTTTATCTTTGGAACACGTCCGGAAATTATTAAGCTTGCACCTGTGATATTGGAAATGAAAAAATATCCGCAAGATTATAATGTTATTATTTGTAATACAGAACAGCAAAAACAACTTTCAAATCAAACGCTTGCGTATTTTGGGCTGAAAGCGGATATAAATCTTGATTGTATGAGAGAAAATCAATCATTGTCATCTGTTCAAGCAAGAATTTTGACGTCTTTGGATAAAGTTTTTTCTGAGCATGAAATAGATGCAACAATTGTTCAAGGTGATACCATGACGGTTTTATGCGGAGCTTTAACAAGTTTTTATCACAAAATACCGGTCTTTCATGTAGAAGCAGGGCTTCGTTCTTATGATATATATGAGCCGTTTCCGGAAGAAGTTATGCGTCAAATGACTTCAAGAGTTGCTGCATTACATTTCGCACCGACGGATGTTAACAAAAAAGCATTACTTAAAGAAGATATCAAAGAAGATAAAATACACGTGGTTGGAAACACTGTAATTGACGCTCTATTTTGCTTGTCACAAGAAGTAATAGAACATTCTGAAAACTTCTATAAAGAAAAAAATATTCCTATAGATGATAAATTAGTACTAATCACGGCGCATAGACGTGAAAATCATGGTGAAAGAATTGACAGAATTATTGAAGCGATTAGTTTTCTTGCTAAAAAATATAGCGACCATACTTTTGTAATACCTGTTCATCCAAATCCAAATGTAAAAAATAAGATTCACGAAAGACTTGGACATTTTAATAATATCCACCTTTTAACTCCGCTGGATTATCCGTTCTTAGTATATTTAATGAAGCATGCAAAACTTATTTTAACAGATTCCGGTGGAATTCAAGAAGAAGCTCCATCTTTTGCTTGTCCGACTCTTGTAATGAGATATGAAACAGAGCGTAAGGAAGGGGTTGAAGCAGGTGTGTCTAAGCTTGTTGGTGCAGATTATGACAAAATTTTAGATGAAGCTGAAAAAGTATTGTCATCAACAAAAGAGAATACAAGATTAAAAGCTCAAAATCCTTACGGAGATGGAACAGCTTCTATACAAATAGAAAAAATTGTAAGAGAATTTTTTAAATAGATTATTCTTCTCTTGTAGGTTTGTAAATTTCTTTTCCACTATTTACGTAGTCTTCAAGAACTTTTTCTCCGGCAGCTTGTTCAATGTTGCCGTAGACTGTAATTCCACGTTTTTTAAATTCTTTTATCCAATTCGGTTTATAGCCTTCATCGAAGCCGGTGATTCTTTCAACATCTTTGGATGGAACACCGAAATAAACCGTTTTAATTCCGGACCACATAATAGCTCCTGCGCACATTATACAAGGTTCGGCATTGACATAAAGTGTCAAATTTTTTGGTGCTAAATTGTAGTCTTTATATAATGCGTGAGCTTTTCTTAAAGTATTGACTTCAGCATGATGAATACAACATTTGTCTTCAACAACGCTATTTGATGATGATACGACTAATTTCCCGTTTTCATCATATAATTCTGCATAAAAAGGACCTTTTCCGTTTTTGATTCCTTCAGCAGTTTTGTTATGAACATTAAGCATTATTTTTTGTGCTTTTTCTAAAGTTTCACTTTGGATAGGTGAATTAGCTTCAATATTCATTTTCTTTAAATCTTTTATTGATAACTCTTGTGCAAAAGATATATTAATTGTTGCTGCAAAAATAAATGATGCAATTAGAATTTTTTTCATTATATTAAACCTCAAATATGTTTTTATATATCAATTTTAACAAGAAAATTTATTTTGTTAATTTTTAGTTAAGAAATCAAGATTTTTGTACAAATGGAGTAATAATAAAAGTGTTGAAAGTGATGGGTATTAAATATGAAAGGAGAACATCATGAAATTCTTAATTAAAAAATCACCAGATGGCTTTATTAAATCAGTAAATGATGAAATCAGTTCAATTTTAAACAGAAACTTTGACAGCTTCTTCCCTGAGTATATTTATAATGAGGAAATCGATAAACTGGCAATGCCTGTTGAATTGCACGAAAAAGACAATGAATACACAGTAAAAGCTGAGTTACCAGGGGTTAAGAAAGAAGACTTGGATATTGATATTGATAAAAATCATATTACTATTAATGCCAAAAAAGAAGAAGAACACAAAGAAGATACAAAAGGCTTTAGAAAATCAGAATTCCGTTATGGCGAATTTTCTAGAACTGTATACTTCCCACAAGATATTGATATTGCCAAAACTACTGCAAAATTGGAACATGGTATTTTGAAAATTGATGCACCAAAAGTCGCAGCAGAAAAAGGTGACATAAAGAAATTGACGGTTAATTAATAAGTCGGTCATAGGGTAAACTAAAAAGTGGCGGAGCTTTTTTAAAGCTCCGCCACTTTTTTTATTAATTTACTGGCAAATTTTTTTTTGTTGTGTTTTCTTATAAGAAGGAGACACAAATGAAAGTATTAAATATTACACAAATAAATCATAGACTATATATAAATAGCAAAAAAGAAAATAACTATAAACAAAATAATAATACACAAGAAAATGTAACAAATCCGATTATTCAACAAGGATATAGAGATTTTAATATAAATTTTAGAGGTAGAACACCGGAAGATTTTTATGCTCAAGAGTTTAATATAAAAAACATGCCAGAAACTATGAATGCATATTTGCAGGAAGATTATGAAGTCAGAAAACATTTTCCACCGGAACAAGTTATGAACCAAGCTTTTAAGTATCTAAATGTAACCGAGAATTTTGCCGATGTAAAGAGTATTTATCCAGAAGAAAGGCTTTTTGCAAATTTACATGAAGCAAGCCCAAGAATAAGGACGGGAGTGTTGTCTGAAATAAGGTTGGCAAAAGAAATGTCCGATGCTCCATTATTTAATGATGGTACAAATGATATTGGCATGTATATATTAAAAAAAGTTTTTTTAGAAGGTAAGACTGTTAAAGAAATCAATAAAGATTTTTATGAAAAGGATATGAATCCTGAATACAAAGGGGTTGTATCTCATCCGATAGGTTATGATACAACTTCGGCATTTGGAATACAGTATCCAAAACAAGATTTTTGGCATTCATTTATCGCAACAAGAGATGATTATAAAAAATTTGTTGTTGAGTTGCCAAAACAAAATAAATCTGATTTAAAAAGAGAATTAGCGGAGAAAATTTCCTCTAAAAAAACATCAACACCAGATGTTCAATCCGCTGAAAAATCTGAAAATCCTGAAAAAGTTAATAAAACTGCGAAAAGAAAATATTCGATTAAGCAACATAAAAAAGAACAGATAAAAAAAGATGTTAAGGAAGCAAAAGGTGATGTTGAGAAAGTAAAAAAATCAATACGTAAACATTTTTCTCAAGATGATCCGGAAGCTTCGTTTATTGTAAAATACTTGAGCCCAATAATGACAATAGCGGCGGATAGAATTCATCTTTCTGAAGAAGAAAAAGATTTTGCAGAAATGCTAAAGGATAAAAATAAAAAAGTAGAAGATTTGTTTGCGCAATTCTGGAAAGCAAAACCTGAATTATTAGAGTATTATTCAACAATGATAACTGATACCATTGATTTGTTTGAAGATGTTTATGGAGAAGGTGGAAATATACCAATCAATTGTAATTATGAAGTTGTAAATGAAAAAGTAGAAAATAAAAAGGCTATTGATTTTGTGTCACCTAGATTTTTGGAACTGTTAGACCACGTTCAAACAATTGTGCCAAATAGAATGGCAAAATATGCAAAGCATGATGAACTTCAGAAAGAATGGGAAGAACATTTTGATAACAGATACGGTAAAATTCAAGAAGAAGAAATCCCTGTAAAAGAAGCTGTTCAACCTATGGACGTACTCAAATCGGAAGCTGAAAAAAATAATGCAAAAATTTATCTTTTGCATGGAACAAAAGGACAAGAAATTCAAATTGTAGCAAATTTGGATGAAACTTTTGGTGATTATGTTAGAGAGATTAATCGTGGCATGCCTTCCAGTTATATAAATGCATTAATAAATAAAGCATTAAAAAGTCCTTTAATGACAGAAGATGCAAAATTAAGTTTTTCTACAATAAGAATGGCGGATTTGATTGATGATGAAAGAATTCTTGGAAAAACTGAACGTGATTGTATAATGAATTCTGTATTATCAGAAATGAGACGTGAAACAATTGCTGCAGAAATGGCAATGGGAAATGTTTTCGCAGGTTTATCAGAACATCCTGAGAAGATTTTTAGAACTTTGCACGAAAATAATTTTACAGAAGATTTGCAAGAATTGACAAAATTAGAAAACGATTATGGTAAAAAATCGGAAACTATTGCAGAATTAAATCGTTTGTATAGTTTATTCAAAAAACCTCTTTCTGATTCCGAAACTTTAAAAGTTGCAAATATATATGTAGATTCAATTCGTAATTTCGATATGAATTCAGTTTATACAAAACAATCGCTATTTTGCTTAGATAATGATCTTTTAGCATTTATTGAAGAACTTAAAAAAGCATATATTGATAAAAAAGATGGAGTAAAAAGCCTGAAAAAACAAGTAATAACTGTTGTCAGAAATTTTGGATTTGGAAGAATGTTATTGAAAGAAGCTAAAAATCCGGAACTTCAGAAGCTGTGTCAAGATGAATTGACTCATGTTGTATCTTCTACTCTCGCAGCAGCATATCAAAATTTTCAACCTTTGTGATAAGCTGAATATGGGTAATATATGAAGATAAAAATTATAGCACTCGGAAAAATTAAAGAAAAATTTCTAAAAGACGGAATTGATGAATTTTTAAAACGTCTTTCTCCTTATGCATCGGTAGAAATTGTGGAACTTTCTCCAATAGAAATTAAGGATGAAAATCTTGTTCAAAAAATTCTTGAGCAAGAAGGCGAAAAAATTTTATCACATATAAAAAATGATTCTTACGTAATAACAATGGAGATTTTAGGAAAACAATTATCTTCAGAAGATTTTGCACAAAAAATTAATGAAGTAACAAATTCAGGAATTGGTGAACTTGTTTTTGTAATCGGTTCTTCTTGTGGTCTTGCTCCAAGTGTTTCTGCAAGAGCAAATTTTAAATTAAGTATGTCAAAAATGACGTTTTTGCATCAATTTGCAAGACTTTTGTTGATTGAACAAATTTATCGAGCATTCAAAATCTTAAAAAATGAAACTTATCATAAGTAAACTTAAATTATTCATTTAGTTGTTTTTTTAAATTATTTTTAATATTTCCTAACGGGCCATTGTTTGGTGCTGCAAGATTTTGGTAATATTTTTTTACATAAACTACCGGAAATTTTGGTAACCAAGTAAATTTCATGATTACATTGGCAGCATCTGCACCTTGTGAAAACATTAATTCATCAATTGTTTGTTCATAAGCCGGTGAAATTGAAGAAAATATTTTTAATAAATAATTTGTAGCTGTAACACTATAGTATCCTGTAGTTGCTCCGGGTTTTGAAATAAATTCAGTAATTGTAAACTCTGTATTTTCACGATTCGCAATAATATCATGCGGCAAAGTCAATTCTCCGGGTTTTGAACTTTCGATTTCAATTTGTTGTCCGTTATATACAAGAACCATCTTGTTAAGCTTTGGCATATAAATATCGTCAAATACGTTGTCTAATATAGGTTGTCCGTTGAAATCTGTGACTCCGTATTTATAATTTTTGCAAGTTAAAAACATTCCTCCAAAAAGTAAATCAATGGAAGAATATTCAACCGGTAAAATTACAAAACCTTTTTCATCAAAAATGCCGAATTTATCACCTTTTGCAAATTTTGCAAATTTCCCCAAAACTCTATCTGCTTTAGTATATTTAGCATTGACTAAAATATTGCCTTCGCTATCAATAATGCCAAATTTTGAACCACTTTGTATTATCCAAGAGGATTCTCCTAATCGAATAAGCTTTTTGTATTTTGCATCAACTATTGTTTCACCAATTTCATTTTTTAGCCCAAATTTTCCATCTTCGCTAAAAACTGATGGTTTTGCATAACTAACATTTTGTAATGCCAGTATTATTACGAAAAATAAAGCAAGCTTCTTCATAATAAAAGATTAGCATAAAATGAGTTTAAACTATAGCCCTAATTTTTTTAATATTTTTTGGAATAAATTTGTTTTTTTAGGCGCTTCATTATCCGGATAATACATTTCTAATTCCGGAGTGTAAGTATAACTTAGTGTTTTATTTTTTTTGATGGCTTTATCAATTTTGTGCAGCATTTTTTTATCATCTGCGCCAAATCCATATTTGCGGTAAAAAACATGAGGCGCTTTTGATTCGTACACTGTACTTGATGCTGATAATCGTAACTTTCCTTCGCAGCCGTATTCTTTGCTAAGAATTTGAGCAAAGTTTAAAAACTTTGTGCCAAATCCGGCATGCTTTTGAAACATTAATAAAAGGTCAATCCATAAGAATTTTTGATTGTCTCTTTGAGAGGGAAAAGCTACCATTTCTCCTACACAATTTCCAAAACACGTAGAACCCATTCTATAAACAGGGGTATTTTTTTTGTTGTATATCAAAACATTAGGGATATCTTTGATTGGTTTAATTGAGGCTAGTAGTACCACGACGAATTACATCATCCTTTCGCCCACATTATATAACAGTGGTATTTGAAAATTCAAGTTTAATTTTGAAACTGTAACAAAACTTTATACTAAGCTCTTGTAATTTTATTGCAATATGCTATAATGTTTATATAAGTAGCGATGTAGTATTAAATGGAAACAAATCTAAAGTATATAATGGAATATAAATACCCCCAAAATATAAGAAAACTGCAAAGCTGCTGTTGTTAAGAATAACAGGTAGGCAAAGACAATGAGCATATCTTTTAGCGGGCTGGCGTCCGGCTTAGATACATCTTCATGGGTTGAATCCTTGGTAGCATTAAAGAAAGCCAAGGTTGCTTCGCTTGAAGAAGAAAAAACAGAAATGCAAGCTTTGCAGGAAACCTTGTCACAAATAAAAAGTTTTTTTAATTCTTTCCGTACAATGCTGGAAAAAGTTACGGATGCTAAGATTAATGCCGGAAATCCATTGGATTTATTTGCGCAGAATTTAGCAACATCCAGTAATTTAGATGTTTTGACAGCTTCTGCAGGTGTAGATGCAGAAGAAGCCAAGTATAATGTTCTTGTTGATAAATTAGCTTCAGAAACAATCGCCAACAGTAATTACAGCTACATGACTACAATTATTCAAACTACTACCGCTACAGTAGATTCGAAGCTAATCAATTTAGGGGTAAAGGCAGGGAATATAGGTGTTACCGTCAATGGAGTAGAGCATGGTATTAAGATTACAGAGGAGGACACTCTTTCAACATTCATAGAGAAGTTGAAAAATATTGGTGTAAAAGCAGATTATAATGAAAAGACAGGTGTTTTTAGTATTGATGTAAGTTCGGATGCAATCAAGGATATTGGTAGTACAAATATCGTGAATGCTCTTCACTTAAAGGGGGTTAATGAAGGTTATACAAGTAATAATTTAAAAATTTCTGTTACTGATACTATTTTTTCTGCTGCTACAACTGCTACAAAACTTTCGGATTTGGGTGTAAAAGCCGGTACTATAGTTGTGCGTGCCAATGATGCGAATTACAATGTTACGATAACTAACAGTAGTACACTTGGTTCATTTATAAATGATTTAAAATCACATAAAATTGATACATCTTTGGGCGCAGACGGTACTTTTACTATTACTGATGCGGAAATTACTAATGAAGGTACTACAGGTATTATAAAAGCTTTAGGGTTTAATAGCACTGTATATGGCAAATCTCAAATTACCGGTGATTTAAAACTTTCGTCTATTGTTACTCAGACAACTACAGCTACATCATCTACTTTGTTAAAAGATTTAGGCACCGGAACGACGATTAAAAATAACGATACGGTAATTATTAAGAATTCTGATAATAAATATGTAACAATAACTGTTGGTACAACCACAACATTGGGTCAATTGTTGGAAAAAATTTCAAATGCCGGTCTTTATACCGCATTGAAATCTGATGGTACTGTAGAAATTACAGGTGGAACAATTGAAGGTGGTACATTTGATGCAGAAAAAGCTTTGGGTTTAACAAGAGAACCTTATACCGCTGTAGTTACTGGTAAATCACTGACTGAAACTGTAGAAATTCGCAAAATTGTCACACTTCAAACCAAACTTGTTGATGATTTGAAAGTAAAAGAAGGTTATTTAGAAGTTACAGATGCTGCCGGAACAAAATATTATGAAAAAATATATTCCGGTCAAACCATAGCAGATTTTATGGCAGATATGGGTAATTTGGGTATCAATACTTCTTTAGATGAAGATACCGGTGTATTAACCATTACCGGCGGAGCGTTTAAAACGCTTTCGGATGCTGATGTAAAAGCTCTTGTAAACAAAGCAGCGATAGTAGAACCTGATACACGTTTTCATCAAGGAACAAATTTATTGGCTTGTTTGTATGGCGCAGATACAATTGCGACAGACCAAATTACAGTTGCATCTACTTATGCAAAAACTCGAGCTCTTAGACATACTGTAACGAATACAATTAACGCAACGAAAACTACTACATTGGGACAATTAGGTTTGTCAGGTAATGGCACGGCAATTTTTGATGTACGTGGTGATAAACGTACGATTAATGTTACTAAAACAATGACAGTTCAAGATTTGATGACGGCATTGAATAATGTTGGTATTGCTTCAAGCTGGAGTGATGAACATTCAAAAATTTTGATAGAAAATTCTACAATTGCCGGTGGAACTTCAAACTTATCTACTGTTTTGGGATTAACAACAGAAATCTCCGGTAAATATATAACTTCAAGCCAATTGTATTCAACTGATACTGTAGTAATTGATGCTACAAGAGCTACAACATTAAAGGATTATGGAATTACAAATTCTATGTCAGCGGCTCAAAGAACTGTTACGATTTTTAACAGTAATGGTACTTCTGCAGGATCAACAGTTGTTACAGAAACAACAACAATTGGAAATTTAATAGACTTTATTAATTCAAAAACCGGAATATCAGCGAATATAAAAGACGGGGTATTAACTGTTAATAATGGTTATATAGGTAATACTACTTTAGAAGCCAGCATGGGCTTGAAGACATCTAATAAGAGTTCGTATGTATTAGGTTCTGTTATGACCGTAACTACAACCGGTGCTGTTTCAAAAGATACAACATTAGGTAATATTATTAGCACTCTTGGGACAACAGATAAAGTTGCGTCCGGCTATACGTTGAATTTTAATAGTAAATCTATTGCAGTTTCTGCTACGACAACAATTGATCAATTAATGTCAAGAATTACTCAAGCTGGAGGTACGGCTTATCTTGATGCAACAGGTCGATTGGCTATTAATGGTGGAACACTTACCGGTACGGTCGCAGAAGCTCTTGGTATGACATCAGTTACAAATACGTCTTCTGTATCTGCAACCGGTCAAACCTTGATGGTAAAACAAACCATATACGCAAACCGTGATACTAAATTGAGTGATTTAGGTATTACCGGCAATTCAGCATATGTTGTGCACAATTCATTGGGTCAAGCCACTACTACAGTATCATTAGCTAACACAACAAGTATTGGCACATTTTTGGATGGTTTAAAAGCGCAAGGTATAGATGGTGTTATAGCTGATGGTGTAATCAAACTTATTTCTGCAGACGGTCATTATATCACAGGTGCACTTGCGACTACATTGGGTATTGGCACTCAAACAGTTACGGACGTGGTGAATACAACTGTGTATTCAACTTCTGCTGTTCAATATACTGCTACCGGAAAAGCTGATTTGGATACAAGATTAGGTTCAATACTTGCAGTAAATACATCTAATAATACAATGGTGGTTTATAATTCAAATAATACTGTAAAAGCGACAATTACAGTAACTGCAACAACAACTATTGATGAATTGTTTGGAATATTAGCAAAACAAGGTATTCAAGCAGAAATCAATGATGGTATTATTTCGTTCGTTTCAAAAGACGGCAATTATGTAACTGGCGGTATTATAGATTCATTTAATATGACAACTACAACAACGACAGTAACAACAACTACCGGAATTTCAGCCACCTCAAATAAATTTACTTATACAAATAATGAAAACGCAAAGATAACGGACAAACTCGGTACGTTTATTACCGTATCTGGCAATCAGGTTATTACTGTAAAAGATTCCGAAACCGGTGCAACACGTGGAACTGTTACAGTAACAGCAAATACAACTTTTGAAAGCATGTTCAAGGCATTGGATGATTTGGGAATCCAAGGCACAATGGAAGACGGTATTATAACCTTGACGTCAAATAATGGCGCATGGGCAACCGGTTCTGTATTAACAAGCTTGGGCATTTCAGCGGTAACTCAAACCGTAACAATAACAACAACAACTACAACTGGAACAGCTGCAACATCAAATAAATTTACTTATACAAATAATGAAAACGCAAAGATAACGGATAAACTTGGTACGTTTATTACCGTATCTGGCAATCAGGTTATTACTGTAAAAGATTCAGAAACCGGTGCAACACGTGGAACTGTTACAGTAACAGCAAATACAACCTTTGAACAAATGTTCAAGGCATTGGATGATTTGGGAATCCAAGG
>CAKVIN010000009.1 GCA_934754425.1 uncultured Candidatus Melainabacteria bacterium
CAATCATAATGCCTAACGGGACGGGACGGGACGGGACGGGACGGGACGGGACGGGACGGACCTAATTGTGTTTTTAATTGTCAATTTTTAAAAATAAAGTGTTTTTTTTTATAAATGTAAACACAAATAAAGGAGTAGAGAGAATGACAAAAATCGAACAAAAATTTCAAGTAGCAGCAAATTCAAAAATTGGTGATATTTATGGAAAATTGAATTCTGTACAAAAACAAACAGTATCTTTGTTTGATACTGATAGAAATGGCAGGCTTGATGCAAAAGAAGCAAAAGCTTTTAATTCAACAGTATTTGCGGAAAAAGAGGATAGAATTGATTGTTGGTTGCAATTAAAAAGTGGTAAGAAAACAAAAACGACTGTTATGAAAAAGGATATTGATACTACGGTTTTGGATTTAGAAAAAAAAGAAATTGAAACAAAAAAAATTGGTAATAAAAAAGTACACTATGTACAAGATACGCTTGCACCAAGAAATTCAGAGTCATATAACGAGATAATAAAGAATAAAATAGCAGAAAGCTATCCTGATTTGAAGTTGGTTAAAACTTATAAAAATGGTAATCAAAAATATGCTCGTGAAGTTTACTGTACAAACAGCCAAAAATCTTATGATATGATATGTGAAAACTATGTTATATTAAATTCATTTGGAGATATTGTTGAGCAATCAGAAGTAATTATATATGGAGAAAGTGATTATTTTGGCGGACGTACTCTTACTAAAGATGGAAAAACAACAGAGTATTATGATAAAAAAAATAAGAAATATGGAGAAATTGTAAAAACAGGAAATAAAGAGCTATATAAAAATGAAAATGGTAAATTATTATATAGCAAAGTTACTGAAGATGAACACAATTATGTTTATTATGATGCAAACAACACACCAATGTATAAAATACAATATTTAACATCAGAACCATATGCAATATGTACATATTTAGATAAAAATGGAAATCCTAAAAATAAGGTACGAGCATTTGTTCCTGCACAAGCTTGTTCTTTTGCAGAAGATATGTTTAAAGTTCCAGCAAAAAATCCTGTAGAAAATGGTACATTGGTATTGTAATTATATAGTTTGTTAAAAATGTGTCGTGTTTGAGATATTTATATCAAACACGATATGTTTTATAATGAGTTTAACAACTTAGTGTTGCAGTTGTTTCATAAAACTCATCCCTTCTTTTTATGGTTAAGATTTGTAACAAAGAATTTTTTGTTTGAAATTGATGATAAATAAATGTTTTTATATATACATAGAGAGTATAAAAGACATTAACAAAAGTTAGAAAATACGAGAGAGAAAGAGAAATTAAAAATCCCTTCTTCAAAAGAAGGGACTTTTTATTAAAAATTAGGCTTGTTTTAGATAATTTACCAGACCTTCTAGTGCAAGCGTGTAACTTTGTTCCTTGAAACCTACAACTTGACCTATGCAAACTGCGGATAAGAAAGAATTATGACGAAATTCTTCACGAGCGTGAATATTCGTCATATGAACTTCAACTGTCGGAATGCTTACTGCAGCGATAGCATCTCTAATTACAACGCTTGTGTGAGTATAACCGCCGGCATTTATAATAATTCCATCATAAATATCTTTTGCGGCTTGGATTTTGTCAACAATGTTGCCTTCGTGGTTATCTTGAAAGACATCGACATCAGCTCCAAGTTCTTTACCACGGGAAATGATTGAATTCTCAATGTTTTTTAGAGTGGTTGAACCATATTTTTCCGGTTCTCTTGAACCAAGCATATTTAAGTTTGCACCATTGATAAGTAAAATTTTCATAATTATCACCATGTATTTTGTTAAGTTCGTAGAAGTTTTTATGTTAGAGCAATTCTCTTTAACATATTCACTTATATTAATATTTAGTATACAATAGTAAAAAGAAGAATGCGAGGAAAAAATGATTAATAAACGATGGTATGATAAAGATCCTATTTTAAAAGAAGCTTTAGAATTATTGAGATTATCTCCTGATACTACTAAAAACGAAGCAGCTGAATTTATGTTACAGTTGCAAGAACAAGTTGCAGGAGAAGTTATTGAACACGTTTATGACATTATTAATACTTACCAAGGTAAAGGTAATCGTTGGTATGACAGCGATCCTATGATGCTTAAAGCTGTTGAACTTTTAAGAAATGCTCCTCCAAAAATTCAAAGAGTTGCTGCTTTAAAGCTTCTTATTGCATTGGAACAAAAAAGCTTTGAAGGAGTTGAAATATAATAATGAAAGATGTTCAAAACCAGTCTGATACAAGAGGCGTAGAAATTCAAAAAGTTGGTATTAAAGGTATTGAAATGCCTTTGATTATTCAGAGAAAGGATGCAGAGGATATTGTAATTTATTCATCTGCTACAGCCGGTGTGACTTTGCCTGCGCATTATAAAGGCACACATATGTCGAGATTTGTGGAAGTTTTGAATGAATGGCGAAGCAAAAATACTCTGGGAGTTGATATAAAAGGATGCGTAGAAGCAATTGTAAAAAAATTGGATGCAAAATGCGGATATTTGAAATTTGATTTTAAATATTTTATTAATAAAAAAGCTCCTGTAACTGAAATTTCGGCTCCGATGTGTTATGACTGTTCTTTTGAGGGTATTCTTGATAACTATGGTGAAGAAGATGAGGAATATCGTTTCTTTTTAGGAGTAAAAGTTCCTGTAACAACGCTTTGTCCTTGTTCAAAAGAAATTTCCGATTATGGAGCACATAATCAAAGAGCAATTGTTTCTGTTAAAATAACTTATCCAGAGGATGAGCATATTTGGTTGGAAGATTTGGTTAAGAGCATTGAAAATTGTGCTTCTTGTGAGCTTTATCCACTTTTGAAAAGAGAAGATGAAAAATATGTTACAGAAAGAGCTTACAATAATCCAAAATTCGTGGAAGATGTTTTACGTGATGTTGTTTTGATGCTTCGAAACAATGATGTTGTTGATTCTTTTGAAGTCGAGTGTGAGTCTTTAGAAAGTATACATAATCATTCTGCTTGGGCTTATCAAAAAGAAGGATAAAGTATAATTTTTTAAGCAAAATTTATAACAAATTCTTGTAATTGTGATGTTATAGGAATATAATGTGTACGAGAGGATAGTCATAAATGAAGAGCAAGGTTTGGGCATTAATAATTTTAACAATTTTTATGACATTTAATGTCGTTTTTGCTCAAAATGTTTATGCACCTTATCAACCTCAACAAAATGAAATAATTTTTAACCAATCTATATACAAAATTGATGTGATTGATCCAAAAGTTTCAACCAACCAAAAAGGAATTAATTATCCGGGGCTTCGTGGTGCAAATCAGCTAGTAGTTTATACTCCAGCTTTCGGGTATAGGACAAATACTAATGAATTTGGGACTGAAGCCATTGTTACCGGCGATACCGTGACATCTTTGAGTGGAGCGGATTCACTTATTCCAGCAAATGGTTTTGTAATAAGCGGGCATGGTAAAGCTAAAAAATGGATTAACGAAAATGTAATGATAGGGACTAAAATCTCTATTGATATGGATAAAAAGATTATTACTTCGTATATGACTTCTGATACTTTTTTATACTCGGCACGTGAAAGAATAAAAGAAGTTCAGAATATGATGTTGTATTATGTTCAAAATAATGCAAATTATAATTCTAAAAGAACTGAGCTAAATATTGTTAAAGCGAATGATTTTATAAATAAAGCTCAAAAATATAGTGAAGATTCTCAAAAATATGCTTCTCGAGCAATAGAGTTTGCAAATCTTGCGATGTCTACAGTAATACCTTATGATTCTAATGAGTTAAAAGGGGTTTGGATTAGACCGACATTTTACTCTGAAAAAGAAATTGTTACGACATTAGATAGGTTAGCTCAATCCGGTATTAATAATATATTTTTAGAAACTTATTATCACGGCAAAACTATTTTTCCATCACAGACGATGACTAAATATGGTTTTATACGTCAAAATGAAGATTTTTGCGGATTTGACCCTCTTAGAATTTGGATTAATGAAGCGCATAAACGTGGAATAAAGGTAAATATTTGGTTTGAAACATTTTATGTAGGTAATAAACCACCGGAAACAAACGCTGAATATATTTTGGCTAAAAAACCTGCTTGGGCAAATTGTAAAAAGATGAATGCTGATGCAGATTTTATAGACTATTCTGTTTCAGAGCACAATGGTTATTTTATAGATCCGGCTAATCCGGAAGTTCAAAATTTCTTATATGAATTATTGGGCGAAATTATCACATGTTATAAACCTGACGGAATTAATCTTGATTATATCAGATATCCACAATCGTTAGATCCGAGTTATTCTACCTATGATATGTCGAATTGGGGATATACGAAATACGCTCGCAATGAATTCAAAAATATGTATGGTGTAGACCCGATAGAATTAAAAACCAGTGACCCACTGTGGTATCAATGGAAATTTTATCGTTGCAATAAGGTTACAAATTTTGTACGTCGTGTAAGTATTTTGTGTAGATATAATAATATTGCAATAACAACTGTAATATTCCCAAATCGTGCAGCAGCAATGGATACAAAAATGCAGGATTGGCGAACTTGGTCTATGAATAATTTTGTAGATGGATTTACTCCGCTATTTTTGACTTGTGATGATAAAACCGCAACAAGTTTAATGGGTGAGGTATTGAGAAATAAATCTGCAAGTACAAAACTTTATGCAGGTTTGTTTGTGACATTTATGAACGGTGCTACTTCTGATTTGATTAAGCAAATCCATGCAGCTAGAAAATATTCTTTAAGTGGGGTTATAATATTTGATTATGCTCATTTGAAGGATGATTATGTTAATGTTTTAACAGAAAGTGTGTTTAAACAGGATTCTAAAGCAGATATTAGTATTCCGGGCTCTTCACAGGTAAGAGGTAAGAAACGTGGCAGATGAAGAAAAATCAACAACAAAACGAGCTTTTTTAGGAATTTGGTTTGATTGCTGTAATACTTATGGCAGAATTTACAAAAATGCTCAAGGTACTGCATATACAGGAAGATGTCCAAGATGTTTGCGGCCGGTGACAGTGAGAATTGGCGGTGGTGGGACTAATCAAAGATTTTTCCGTGGCAGCTAGTTATTGAATGAAATTTTTAGTTTTATAGAAAGAGGTTTTATATGACATTAGATAAATTGAGAAAAGAAAACGAAGTTTTAGATATATTTTGTAATTTGGTTTCAATTCCATCACCATCTTTGAAGGAAGAGAAAGTTTCAGCTTGGATTTTGGATTTTTGCAAAAAAAATAATATTGATGCCAAATTGGATAATTACGGTAATGTTTATATCTATGTTCCGGCAACTGATGGATCAAAAGAGCCAATAATGTTGTCTTCTCATATGGATGTTGTCGGTGACGACAGTCCTGTGAATATTTATCTTGATGGAGATTTTATAAAAGCAGAAGGCAGAACTCTTGGTGCTGATGACAAAGTCGGTGTCGCTTGTGCTTTAAAGTTAGCAAAAGATATTAAATCCGGTCTTGTTGATGCAAAAGGTGGATTAGAAATTACATTTACAAGAGATGAAGAAACCGGCATGAGTGGTATTGAACATGTTGAGTTTGATAAAATTAAATCAAAATATGTTTTGGTTTGTGATGCGGATAAATTGGGTCAGTTGCAGATTTCTGGAGCAAGTTATACAAATGCAAAGATTACTGTAAGAGGTTTAAAAGGCGGACATTCAGGAATTGATATTGGTGATAAAACAAGATTGAACGCTGCTAAAATGATTACGGAATTGTTGGCAGAATTTCCTCAAGGGGCTTATTATACTGATAAAACAGGGGTTATAACTTCTTGTAATCTTGGTGCAGTGGTAGCCGGTGGAATTCAGAATTCAGTAGCTTCGATTGTGGAAAAAGGTATTAAAACAAATGATTATATTACTGAAATTATGAGAAAGACTTCTACAAATATCATTAACACTTTGGGTATGGCTTCTTATTCAATTAGAAGTGCTAGTGTAGAAAAAGAAGAAGAATTAAAAGCTTTGATGAAATCTATTGTTGATAAATTTAATAAAAAGTATGAAGGTTTAGCTGAAGCAAATATTGAGTTTGAAGTTCATTTGTTGGCATTCGAAAAAGCTGATGATGATAGAATTGAAATTGCGCATACAAAAGCTTGTGAAAGAGCCGGTATAAAAAATGATATTTCATCATTCCACGCTGGAGCAGAAACTCATATTTATTGTCATAACAAAAATTCTAAGGGTGAAACATTTATGCCATCGTTGTTGGGCTTGGCAGATGTTTATAATATGCATTCAGCAGCAGAAAAAGTTGATTATAAGAGTTTGATAAAAGGATATGAGGTTATAAAGAATACTTTTGAAGAATTTAATAATATTTAATTTTTTTGTAAAGTTTTCTTAATAAAATAGCAATAATTGATGTTTAGTTGTTTTTTATATCGTGAAAGGTGGATAAAATTATGATAGATGCTGTAAAAAATGTTAATCCATGGCGATTAAGCAAGCCAATTCAGGCTACAAGCAAAAAAATTCAATCTAGACCATACGCTGAAAATTATTTTATGGAAAGATTATCTTTGGCAAATGATACTTCGGTAAAACAAAATGGTGGCTGTTTGTCTAAGTTGTGGAATTCAATTAAAAATATATTTAAACATTAAATATGTAAATATGCGAGAAATATTAGCAAAAAAATGGACTTTTTACAGTCCATTTTTTGTTTATTGAAGTTTTATTAAAATATTTATAAATGCATTAAAAAAAAGAAGCTAAACAGCTTCTTTTTTTTTGTAAAATCTTAACGAAACTATTATTTTTGTCCGTAGCGTTTTTTGAATCTTTCAACACGTCCTTCAGAGTCAAGAATTTTTTGTTGACCTGTGTAGAATGGGTGGCAGTTAGAACAAATTTCAACTGTAAGACCGTCTACTACTGAACCTGTTTCAATTTCGTTACCACAAACACATTTGATAACAGTTTTTTTATAATCTGGATGGATTCCGTTTTTCATTTTTAACCTTCTTTCTTTATTCAAGATTCCAAACTTGAATTATCCGACCAATTTCATTTTATTCTGCTAAAAAATATTTTTCAAGTTGCTATTTAGATTTATTAAAAAATTGAAACATAAAGACTTAGCAATAGTGTTTTTATTATTAACTAATCATTCCTTGAATATCATCAACGAATTCTTTTACGTCAGTTACAACGCTTCTTGAGTATTTGTTATAAAAATTTGAAGCTTGTTTTTTTGCAAAATCAAAAAGTTCTGAACGAGATTATAAATATTTTGTAATTTCAGCAATTGTTTCCGGAAATTCTTCCATAAATTTAACAGTTCTTTCTGCTAAATCAGGGTCATTATTTGGATACTTAAGATGTGCGTTAACATCTGCGATTACTTCCGAAAGAGCACCAATATCATCATTTAGATAGTGTTCTGTATTATCAACTAAATAATCCATGGTTCCTATACTATATCCACGAGTTTTTGCTTTATACAATTCAATCTCTTTTGTGTAAACTTTTCTAATATTATCCAATGATTTTGTATCCAACGTATGACGTTTTAAATGTCCTAATTCATGTAAATAAGTAAACATATCACTTGCATTTTCATCAAATATATCGATATGTTTAAAAGAATCTAATGTGAGTTCATAGTCGTACACACATTGTGAACCCTCTTTAGATAATAAAAATTTAAGATTTTTGATATTTTTAAACTTTAATAATTCGTCTGGTGGCATTTGTCTAAGAGTGTCTAATATTTTGTCATTTAGTTCCCCTTCAAATACATACTCATTTAAATCTAAAAAGGTTTGTTTACCATTCTGTTCTGTTATTTTAACCGTATTTCCTTCAATCATAACATCATAATTTTTTCCATTTATAGTATGCCTAAAATGATTTTCACCCAATTTTTCAACATTTCTGTGGGTATTCATTAAGACTTTTCCATTTTTGTCCTTAATAACATTGTCTAATGCGTAACTTCCATTATTTTGGCTAGAATAATTATAGTTTATTTTTATTCCCGAATGAGAGCTAAAATTCCTTTTTATAACAGTTTCACCGCTAATAGGATCTCTGAAACCACGAGATAAAACTTCTACTTTCCCATTTTTTACTCTGAATACATCCGCTTGTCCAGGTATGTTTGCTTCGGTGTAATAAATTTCTTCTCCACCAGACTTGATTTTTTCATATTTTAATTGAGGAACTGTTTCTTCTTGCCAACGATATTTTTGCATAACTTCTTTATTATCACTCATAAATTTGGTTTTTTGTTGAAAACCTAGATTTGTAAAATTTCTTTCATTAACTGAAATTACTTCATTAGTATTTTTATCAAATGTAATCAAAAAGCTGTCTTTAGAGTTCTGCATAAGTAGTACCCCTCTCGTATCGTCTAGATGACTTGTTACACACTCAAAATGAGAGTATTTATTATTAGACTGGGTTGTAATTATTTTTTTTAGTTGAGAATTGTTTTCTGTAAGTAGAAAATTTAACATACTAGCATCTTTTATTGCAAAAGTTTGAATACCTTTGTCTTGAAATGGTTTGATTGCTTTTAAGACATCATCTGCATGATTTTCAAAATATTCACAGATTTGACTATTAGGTATCAAACCTGAATCGATAAATTTGTTAAAATTTTCCTTTCCTAAATCATCTAATAGGTAGTCCACATTACAAATACTATCATCTTCTGCTAGTGTCTTATACATTGCTTTTATGTGATTTAATCTTTTTTGTACATCTTGTTTATTTAAATCACCATTAAGAGCCTTTCTTATGATTTTAGCACTTGTTTCACCACGTTCATAACCTCTTGATAGAATTTCTGGAGTACTATGAAGAAATTCTAGAATTTCTTTTTTTACAGTAAACTCATAGGGAATAGGACTTATGGAATTGAACTTATAAAAGAAACCATTCAAATTGTCATAATTTTCAGTTTTTTCAATTATAGAAATTAATTTTTGTTTCATTTCTTTATCAATTTTACCATCGTGAAGTAAAAGTTCTGTCATACTAGATGCGTAGTCTAAACGGTCTCCTTTTTCTAATCCTTTTTTTCTTAAATCTATTATGCAATCTAAAATTTCTTTATCGTAATTTCCATCAGCTTTTTGAGCAATTTGAGTAACTTTCTTTTCTTCAAATGGAAAAATTTGCAGTTCATCATCTACAGATTTACAATAATTTGCCTTAAATTCTGCTGGTGAAATTGTTTTTTGAGTTTTCTTAGATAATTTTATGGTATCAATTCCGATATCATCAGCAATTGTAGTTGCTTTATTATCAAACAATGGTGACGAAACAACTTTTGAACACTGTTTAATCGATTTGTTGCTGTTTTTAGCAACAGAATTGATAAGTGATAATCCCGTTTTTATACAATTCATAAAATCTCCTAATAATTCTCCTGTTTATATAAAGTAATTTTATGAATGAAAATTGCTATAAATGTATAGAAATATTAACTAATCATTCCTTGAATATCGTCAACGAATTCTTTGACATCGGTGACAACATTTCTTGAATATTTATTATAAAAATCAGAAGCTTGTTTTTTGGCAAAATCAAAAAGTTCTGAGCGAGAATCGGCACCTTCTTTAGAGCTATCAAGAAGGGAGGTGAAGAAAGTAACAGCCTCAGAAGTTGTCACTTGTCCATCTCCGTTCATATCAAAAGGGTTTGACATATTATCTTCTGTTTGAATTTTTTCTCCGATAGCTTCCATTTGGTCCTGTGCTGTTTCAGAAAATTCTGTTCCGTCAAAATTTTCGATTTGTAAACCTGCCGGCATGCCCAAACTTCCAATCAAACCTTCATTAGTTGGTTGAATTTTCTTATCCATCTGTTTTTCGAGTAAGTCAGAAAAAGTTGTATCATTTAAATCAAAAGCTTGTGTCAAGCCGTTTAAACCGCTTAATCCAGATGAACTTATTCCGCCTATAAAATTAGATACTAAACTCATAACTATATAATATATTTATTTTTTAAGTTTCAAATCCTTCAAATATTGGATATTTGTGTAAAATTCAAAAATACGATATAATGAGTATCAGGCGTGCCACGTCATTGCGAGAAAATTGTGACAAAATATATGAAATAATATTTACGATATGGAAAATTTTCGTGGCAATCCATATTGAAATAAACAAAATTTATCTTAGGAGATAATAAATGAAAAAGATTTTATTAAGTTTAATTGTAATGTTAGCAATGGTTTTATGTGTAAACGCAGAAGAGTTTTTGCAAATTCCATATAAAAATATAAAAGAAGAGAGTAAGTTGAAGATTGAAAATGGTGTATGGACAAATAAAGTTGCAAAAAAAGAACAAGATTATCTTATAAAATTTATTTCTGATGGCAGTGGTAATTATTCTGAATTCTATAATTCTGATGGAAGTTTTGCTTTTACTACAGATTGTCAATATGAATTTTTACATAAAGGGAAATTGATTGGATATTCTAATCAAGATTTGAAATTCTATGATTTTATTTTAGAGGATGGAAAAGTTAATAAAAGAGAACTTTCTGTTGAAGAAGTCGCTGAACTTTTTCCTGATTATAAAATCGTAAAGATTTCTGATTTTTCAACTAATACAAATTCTTTAAAATTAAAAAAAGAAGGACATAATTTTAAAATTCTTGTTTTGAATGATACAGATAAGAATTTTTATCACTATTCATTTAGCTCAAATAATGGCAAATTTAATACTTATCCTTTAACTGGTTTTATAAATGTTACAAAAAAAGGTATGTTCCAGTTCTCACATTTTGGTGATAATACTGAATCTACTCCGTGGTTTATTTTGTTGGTTAGATAATTTTAATATAAATTAGAAAAGTAAATTTTGTTTTTTATTAAGAAAATATTGCGTAGTAAAATTTTATCTTCCTCTTTACAATTATAATATGACTGCGGTATCATAAACTTAAGGGAGAAAATTATGAAAGAACAGTTGGAAAATATTTATAGCTCAGCAAAAAATGATATTGAAAAAGCTAGTAGTATTAGTGATATTGATGAAATCAGATTGAAATATTTAAGTCGTAAGGGTGAGTTTAATGCCATCAAAAAGGGACTTAAAGATTTGTCTGATGAAGATAAAAGGGTAGTTGGTGCTTTAGCTAACAAAATTACTCAAGATTTGGAAACTTTGTTAAAAGAAAAGCACGATGTTTTTTATCAAAAAGAATTAAACGAAAAACTTCAAAAAGATAGAATTGATATCACGTTGAGCGGGAAATATATTCCACAAGGAAAGGTTCATCCTCTAACCTCTACAACAAATGAGATTGTTTCAATATTTCAGAATCTCGGTTTTTCTGTTGTATCGCCGGAATTATCACCGGAAGTTGAAACAGAATACTATAACTTTGACATGTTGAATGTTCCAAAAGACCATCCGGCAAGAGATGTTCAGGATACATTCTACGTAAAAAATATGCCTAATGTTGTGCTTAGAAGTCAAACTTCCGGCGCTCAAATTCATGTTATGGAAAATCAAAAACCACCAATTAAGGTAATTTCTCCAGGTAGAGTTTATCGTAATGAAAATATTAATGCTAGAAAAAATAATTTTTTCCATCAAATAGAAGGTTTATATGTTGATAAAGACATAACATTTGGTGATTTAAAAGGTGTACTTAACGAGTTCATAAGATTATATTTTGGTGCTGCTCGTCCAACACGTTTCAGAAGCAGCTTTTTCCCATTCACTGAACCATCCGCAGAAGTTGATGTTCAATGTATAATGTGTCAAGGAAAAGGATGCAAAATTTGTAGCGGAACTGGTTGGTTAGAAGTTCTTGGTTGCGGTATGGTAGACGTGAATGTATTAAAAGGCGTCGGTATTGATCCGGATGTATATTCAGGATTTGCGTTTGGTATGGGAGTTGAAAGACTTGCTATGCTTAAGTATGCTGTTGATGATATAAGATTGTTCTTCAATAACGATAAGAGATTTTTGGAACAATTCTAATTCATTGAGGTATTGATATTGAGAAAAATTATACTTCTTGTCATTTCAGTTCTATTTTTGAATGTAACTTCTGTAATTGCCGGAGAAACTTATTTTACAAGTGCAGCAGAAATTGCCAAAATTCAAAATCAAGTAAGTACTGTTGGATATAAATTACTAAATGCGAATGGAATTGAAAAGAGAGTTGTCTTTTATTATAAAAACAATTCAACAGTAAATGCTTTTACATCTCATTCTGATAGAGAAATTATAATTTGTCGTGGCTTATATATAATGCTGGATGACGAAGCACAATTGGCAGCTGTATTGGGGCATGAAATTTCTCACGGAATGGATAGTTATAATGGAATCTTTAGGGGATGCTTTACTTATTGGAACTATATCTTTACACCTAAAAAATATGAATATAAAGCTGACAAAAGAGCGGTTGATTATATGGTGAATGCTGGATATCATCCTGTTGCAATGATTGTTATGATGAATAAATCTTTTGGTCAAAGACGATATGATTGGCGCTCAACTCATCCGTTAATAACTAGAAGAATGATGGAAGTTTACGAATATATTTATAAAAAATATCCTGAATATTTAGTCAATAATCCATATAAAACAAACATTTATTACCAAAACTTTTTATTAACTTCAAAGGAAAATCGTGAGAAATTTCAAGAAAAAGTTAAAACAAATTCTAACAAAAAAGTTAATTATCTATAACAAATTTGTATCAATAATACTACTGATTTCAATTTGTAATAGTGTTTTTGCCGCATTAATTACAGATGATTTTGTAGAAAATACTTTGGATAAAAATTTGAAAATTTCACCTAGAAAAGAAGTTGTGATAGAAGATGAGTTTTTACCAACAATAAAAACTCCTACTTCAAGAAAAGTTTTTAACAAATTGCAAGATGAAACTTTACCAAAAGTAACAACAACTGTACAAAGAAAGAAATTTGTAATCACTGAGAAAGAGAAAGAATATATTTTAGTTGGTATAAAAGAACCTTTTTCTACGAAATCAAAACCGGAAGAAGGTAGCTATTTAGAATTTCTAACATTAGAGGATAAATATATAAAAGGAAAATTTTATCCGGCAAATACATCCGTTATGGCACGTGTTGAAACTTTTTCTCCTCGTGCTATGTGGGGAACCCCCGCTGATATTGTTATAGGAAACTTTAGCATTGATAAAACTCCTCTATATGGCAATATTTCTAAAATGGGAAAAAATAATACACTCTGGGTGCGTCCTTTGGCTTGTGTTACAGGGGTTGTATTTGGGGCAGGATTTGTATTTATGTTTGTAAGAGGCGGACAAGCAAAAATTAATACAAACGAAGCTTTTAAATTATATTTTGAATAAATTTTAATAATATTTTTGTAGAATTTGATTAATGAATTCGGTTTGAAATATAATGTAATTGTATGGAAAAGAGTTTACAAAATTCAAAGAATGCAATACTTTGGTTATGTTTAGCGCATTTGTTTGCCGATGTTTATAGTGGTTTTCTTAATCCTATAATGCCATTTATCGCATCAAAGCTCGGATTTTCGATGGCAGTTGCAACTATAATAATAAGTATTTCACATATTTGCTCATCTATGTTACAGCCAATTTTTGGTTTTATAGCTGATAACACTCTCAAAAGATTTTTTATATTTTGGGGATTAATTCTTGCTTCTTTATTTATTCCACTAACTCCAATTGCGCCAAATGTATTTGTTTTATTGATTTTTATGATATTTGGTAGTTTAGGCGGAAGTTTTTTTCATCCTCAAGCAATGGGGTTTGTTAATTATTTTGCCGGCAAGGATTGTTCTAATACTATGGGTATATTTATAAGCATGGGCTCTCTTGGTTTTGCTTTTGGTCCTCTAATGGCGGCTCTTATTACTCAAGTATTGGGATTGGGAATGATTTCTTATACATCAATTTGGGGTATAATTTTTGCATTAATGATGTTTTTATTTGTCCCAAGACTTTCTTGTATCGAGAAAAAACCGGAACGAAAAGATTTCTTGAAATCTTTTAAAGAAATTTTAGGCAACAGACAAATGAATTACTTAATGTTGATATCTATGATGAAATCTTTGATTACTAATAGTTCTTGTATATTGTTACCATTTTTATGGAAAGCAATGGGATATTCGCCATTTTATATAGGTTTAGCATTATTTTTATTTGTTTTTGCAGGAGCTATCGGTTCTTTTGTAAGTCCTAAAGCTGAAAGGATTTGGGGCTCAAAACCGGTCGTGTATTTCTCTATGTGGGCAACTTTCCCGATGATGTGTTTATTTGCATTTATTTACAAAAATCATTCGATTTTATCTCTTGTAGTATTTTTTATTATAGGGTTTACAACTATGTTGGCTCAACCGGTTACTATGGTTTGGGCACAGAGAACATTGCCAAAATATAAAAGTATTGTTGCCGGTTTTATTAATGGTTTTTGTTGGGGAATCGTTGCTCTTTGTATGTCAATATTGGGTGCTGTTGCGCAGCGTTTTGGTATAATGAATGTTTTAGTAATTTTAAGTACTGTACCTGCAATATCATCTTACTTTGTGAAGTTTTTAAAAGAAAATTATATAAAAGAATCTTTATAATATCCTAACTTCTTTTTTCTGGTATAATATTTGAGAGCTTATGAAAGAATTTATAAAAAAAATAATATACGATTTGCAAAATATGAAACGCTTGGATAAATACATCTTAAAGCAAGTAATAGAGATGTTTTTAATGGGTGTACTTGTCTTTACGTCAATTATTTTTGCTTCAGATACTTTTATAACTTTAATTAAGCAAATATCAATGTATGGAATTCCTTTTAAATACGCAATTTTGATGATTATTCTTCACTTGCCGGAAGTATTTGTAATGACAATTCCGATGGGTGTTTTATTAGCTACCGTAATGACATTGAATGGTTTAAGCTTAAGTTCTGAAATTACCGTTATGCGTGCGTGCGGAATCGGTTTAAATCGTATTGCAAAACCTATTTTTATGTTTGCAATTGTAATGTGTTGTATAAGTTTTATTATCAATGAAACGGTAGTACCATTTTCAACCAGATTATCAACAAAACTTGCAGGTGTTGCTTTTAGCCAGAAAAATGTACCGGAAGGAAAGCAAAACTTTACATTCAAAGAAACTAAAGATGGTGGATTGCTAAAACGCTTATTCTATGTAGGAGATTGTACAAATTCCAGATTACATAATATAACAGTATTGGATGCATCTAAAGAGGGTACTATCCAATTACTTCAAGCAAGAGAAGGTGCAACTACTCCTGGGGGTTGGGAATTCCAAAAAGGTGCAATTTATACTGTGACTGATAGTGGCAGGACTCTTGATACAACTCTATTTGAAGATACAAATTTGAAATTTGGTATGGATTTAACCAAAGAATTAGATAAAAACTTGGCTAATCAACATAACTTTATTCAGTTATGCAAAGTTCTTGCGAAAAATGATATTCCTGATAAACATATCTTGAAAATAAGTTTATTTGATAAAATAGCATTACCAATAACAACAATTGTTTTGGTACTTATTGGTGTACCTTTAGCTATAACTCCACCGAGAGTGCGCTATAACAGAGGATTTTTGTTTAGTATTCTTATAATATTTGCGTACTATTTAATTAGAGCTTTGTCATTATCATTCGGCGAAGCCGGATCTTTGTCGCCAATGTTAGCTGCATTTATGCCGGATATGATTTTAGCGCTTGCCGGTGCGGGTTTATATTATAGAAAAGTTTATACTATATGTTAAGAATTTAAGAGATACATAATGTTTAGATTTGGAAGAAATTTTGGAAATGACAAAGAATCTTTGATTGGAATTTTAATTCTTGCAATTTTTATTTCTTTTAGAATGTTTCCTTTGCAGGCTGCAATAATTTCTATCGTAGGTTTGGTTGGATACGCTTTATTTATAACAATTACAAATGGAACAACTTTCTCTCGTGGGAAAAAAACACGGAGAGTGGAAGCTTTAAGAAAAGCAAAAGTTTTTTTAGGATATTATAGTGATATTTGGAAAAATTTAAAATTATCAAACCCTCACTGTTATCTTAACTTAGGTTCTGATGGAAAAACTATTGTTGGAACAGAAAAAAATACTGAATCTGATTTTTATAGGACATTTAAAGTTTTAAAATCGAATGTTCATGATATAGATGAAGTCTGGAATATGTTTTGTAAAAATTTCACTTATAACCATACATATGAAGGTTTGAAGGAAGAGTGTAGGTTATATAAATTAATAATAGAAGAAACATTGGTTTCAAATCCAAAAAATAATGAAAAACCTGATGTAGCAAAGGTTGATATAAATAATGCAACATTGGATGAATTAACAAATTTATCGGGAATAAGTGTTATTATGGCTAAAAAAGCTATTAAAAGACGTGAAGATATTATGGGATTTAAAACGGTTGATGAATTTTTATCTTATTTGAATGTTCAACCCAAAATTGCAGAAAATTTAAAACCGATTCTTTATTTAACAGAAATACAAGGAGTTAAGAAAAAAATCGAGCATTATAAAGAAAGAAACATAGATTTATGAAGCTTCGAGTTTTTAATATTTTAAAAAATACTAAAGTTGAAGGTCCTGAAATTAGATATTGTATTTGGGTACAAGGTTGTTCGCATCATTGCAAAGGTTGTCAGGCTGTTCATACTTGGTCGCATAATGCCGGCATTTTGATGAATGTAGAAGATATTATTGCAGATATAAAATTACAAAAGAATATAGAAGGTGTAACTTTTCTTGGCGGAGAACCTTTTGAGCAGGCAGAACCTCTCGGTTTAATCGCAAAGGCAGTAAAAGAGATGAATTTGGGCATTCTTTGTTTTACAGGTGGATTAATAGAAAACTTACGTGCAGATAAAAAAAACAAACTTCTTTTAGATAATATTGATTTATTGATAGATGGTCCTTTTGAAATAGATAAAGTCGATTATTCTCGTCCTTGGTCTGGTTCATCTAATCAAAGATATCATTTTTTGACAGATAGATATAGTGAAGAAATTTTTTCTAAATATAAAAACAAAGTTGAAGTAAATATTTCTAAAAATGGATTTGTATTTATGAATGGAATGGGTGATTTCGATAAAATTTCTAAGGAATTATTATACTAAAAATTTTTAACATAATGTAAATATTCATTCATAAATTAGTGACAAAGTAATACCGTTATTATAAAATTGATTTAGAACTAAAGGGTGGGAGAAGGAGTTGAAACGTGGATAATAAGAAGATAATTACGGTTAATCCTATACAGAGTACTTTATCAAGAGATGATGACGCTTTTACAGCTCTATCAACTTCTGCTCTACTTGCTAAAAGTGCAGTTCCATATTCGCATAGAAGAATTGCTGATAATTATGTGATTATTAAACGAGTTTATCGTTTTCAGGCAGTGCAAGCACGTATAACTAATTCAGAAATCCAACTTTTAAAAAAATATGATTTTAATACTTTGGAATATTCAACTATAAAACAAATAAACGAGGAATTGTCTTATTTAAAGAAATGGTCAACTTCTAATAATGAATTGTTGAGAAAAGATGCTGATAATTTGTTGCAAATCAGATGTAAGGAGTTGAAATATATTATTGCAAGTAGATATTCAACTGTTACTAATGAGATTTATAATGGATATAAAGCTTTAGAAAAATATTTTGAAGAAATTTCTAAATTCTATTCGCCAGTTTGTTAATCAAGAGCAGTATTTAGAAAATATCTCAAATTAGCGATTTTTTTATATATTCCGGATTGTTACGGAAATTCTGTGTTTCAAAGAATTCAGCCTTTTATAAACTATTTTTGTTATTGTCAGGCAGTGCCTGACCTACTGTCTTTGTTATTATGAGAAATTGTGTTTCGAAGAATTTATAATCTTTTTTTATTTGCTTAATATATTGTTTTATTAAAATGTTAAGAATTTGTAATAATATTTTTAATAAATATTCTTATGTTAAGAAAAAAGGAAAATTGTTACAATTGGCTAAAATGTAGTAGTAGTAGTAGTAGTAGTAGTAGTAGTAGTGAGCGCAAAATTACAAAATCGTCCTAAAGTTTTTCAAAAATATGCCGTTAACTATGAGGTAAGCAATACTAAATTAATAACTCACAAGTAAGAAAGGAGTTCCTCATGGGTAACAACACAATTTCACAAAAAATCGATGCTTATGCACAAGCAAATTGGCAAAGTTTAAGACAAGAAGAAGCAAAGACCGGTCGCAAGATGACCAAGTTTGATGTTGCTCAATATATGCTTCAACAAGACAAATTGAGCAAAAATGAGTATGCAAATTGGATGAACACAAGAGAGGGTTTTGATGCTCAAACGATGACTCAACAACAAAAGACAGCATTAAGACAAGGCAGCCTTTGGGGTTATGCTGGCTATGGTGGTGGTCAACCATCTTATGTGGACGAAATGGTAAGTTTTGCACAAAAGAATCCTGTAGAAAAACAGAATGCGATTTCTCATCGTCAAATGAAATTGAATGAAACTGTTGCAGAACGTAGGAAAAAATATGATGAATTAGCTAAAAATATTCAAGAGCAAAAAAATGTAAATCCTAATAAAGCCTTGGCTGAATATAAATTCAAAAAACATGTGGATTCTGTAAAAGTTTCAGAAGATGACAAAAATAAAACAGCAATGGAGTTGTCTAAAGAACTCGAAAACAAAGAAAAACTAAAAAATGCTATTAATGATGTTAAGGATTTTACTGAAGATGCTGCCAAAGGAATTGGCATGATTGTCGGTACTCCTATAGTAGGTGCTGTAAAAGCAATTAATTCTACAACTGCTGATGATGGTCTTTCAATGCCGGTTGATGTAAAGCAAGAAGTATTTATAGGTTTTAAGGACATGACTGTTAAAGAAAAGATTGGCGAGTTGGAAAAACGACAAAAACAAAATCAAAATAAGATTGCAGATTTAGAACAAACTATTGCAAAATATGAAAAAAATATGCCAGCAACATTTGCAGAATATAAGCAAAGAGAAAAGAATGAGAAGTTCTTATCCGATATATCTGATGGTGCAAAGTTAAGTGCTTATAAAGATGGAAATTATTCTGCGATAAAAGAAGATTTAAATCTAAAATTGCAATGGCGCAAAGAGGAGTTGCAAAAAAGGATTAGTGCTAATACTAACTTCGCACAGGCAATTTATGAATTAGAAATGGGAGAACAAAATAAAACTCTTACTCCAAAAGAGCAAGTGGAATTTGCAGAGAAATACCATTTAGAATAAGAATGATAATTAAAAATGTCCCCTATTAGAATGTAAGTCGTGTTCAACATTTATGATTGAACACGACCTACTTTTGCTTAAAAAATTCTTCCGTCATTCTGAAAAACTGTGTTTCGAAGAATCCAGCTTTTTATTAACTTTTATTTTTAGTCAAAAGATAAAGATTTATTGAGTGTGCACAATGCATCAATAATTTGTAAAGGTGGGAACCGCTTTTGCTTTTCCCACCCTACGATAAAATGTCTATCGTAGTGCCACGTCATTGCGAGAAAATTGTGATTTTGAGCTTGTAGTTGTAGGGTGGGAAAAGCGTGAACGGTTTCTACCAAATACTATTCAAAGTCTAAATTATCTATACTATTAATATTATCAAAATTACACCAATTAATATCATAATATCCTTTACCAACAAATTTTAAAAAAGAATGTAAGTCGTGTTCAACATTTATGATTGAACACGACTTTTTCTTAAAATTTTTTAGTTTGACAAAAATATTTATTAGTTCGAGAAGTTGGCACAATATTAATCCCACTCTGCATTATTCTGCTATACTAAAAGAGCTAGTGTTATGTAACTTGCATCTAAATCTATGTTAAGTTTTTTTAACACGAAGGCAATTTTTATCTTGTTCGGGTTTTATACCAGATAGAAGGTAGTAGTATGAATATAAGTCCTGTAAATTATAATAATATTCAAAACTTTAAGAGTTCTGGTGAGCAAGAATCAAATGGTCGCTATACAAAGAAGCAACGTGCTGTCGTTGCCGGCATGTCTGCTCTTGGGACGGCTGCAAGTTGTGCTATTTTAGCTAAAAGAGCCGGATATTCTTTAAAACCTTCAAAAATGTTTAATCTAAAAAATATAAAAAACTCATTTCTTGCAAAAGTAAAATACCATGATGAACAAGTTATTCCAATTGGTGTGGGTTCAATACTTGGCGGTTTAGCAGGCGGGTATATGATTGATAAAGATCCGCAAGCAAGAAAAGAAAAACGTAGAGAAGCTTTGATGCAAGTTGGCAATGTTTCTATTCCGATTTTGACAGTAGATTTTTTGTCAGAAAAACTCGGTAAATATGGCAAAGTAGCAAAAACAGGTGGTGCTGTTGCCGGTATTTTTGCAGGTGTTTATTTGGCTAATGTTATCATGAATCGTATTAATAACTTCTTATTCCGTCATAAAGAAAATCGTGATATGAAACTTACAGATTTTTCTGCTCACGTTGATGATGCTGTTGTTGCAGCGTCTTATGTTTCATCATCCCCTATTGTAAACGGAATTGCCAGAGTTATCCCACTTGCTCTTATGATTCCAGGGAATGAAGTTGGTAACAAAAAGTAGTTTTGCTATATAAGGATAAGTCAAAAAGTACTTAAAAGAGTTGCGTTATTTTTTATATAAATCTAAAAAAGCAGCAAAACTTTTAAGACTAAATGTTTCGCTGCTCAAAAAAATCTTCTTCACTCTCCCAAAGCTGTTCTTAAACAGTTTATGCTAAGCCCAAAGCTTTTTTGTACCAAGAGAAAGACTCAATTTCATAACCATTAAAAGTGGTTTTGATTTGTTGTTTTTTTAAATAGCTTTCAAATTCATCATTGAATGCAGATTTAACTGTTTTTGGTTCTTTAGAGATAAGTTTCATAGTTTTTTCTCCTATATTAGTAACACACAAAATTATAAAAAATCTGGTTTTTATCAGTTAAATTCAAACACTTTTCACTTTTCTATGCGCCTATTTTATCATAAAAATAGAGTTTGCGCAATTGGTATGTAAAGAAATATTAGTGTTTTTTGTAAAAATTATTCTTAAGAATGAGTAGTATATAATCACAAAGGATGTATCGGATATACCAGACTGTATATATTTTTTTAAAAGTGTCAAGATATATATTGACAACTATTAAAACATGTTAAATAATATAGATATGGCAAGCGTAGACAAAATTATAAAAAATTTTTATTCATCAAAATTTGGACATACTTTTGAAGATTGCAAAAAAGTTTTAGAATACTTAGGATTTGAAGAAAAATCTTCAAGAGGTTCGCATCATAAGTTTGTCAAAGCAGGCTTAAACAGACCTTTTATTTTAGCAAAACATAGACCCGTTGATCCTGCTGCAATTAATGAAATTTTAGAATTTGTCGAAAGGAGCAAAAATGGTTAAAGATTTAAAATATTATTTATCATTGCCTTGGCAGTTTGAATTTACGAAACATCCTGACGGCAGATATTCTGCAGTTGTAGTAGGTCTTTCTTGTTATTCCGGCGGTGATACCTTAGAAGAAGCTTCTAAAGAAATTCAAGAGGCTTTAGAGTTTTATATTGAAAGTTGTATTGAAGATAATATGCCGATTCCCGAACCTCAGGAGATAGAAAATGCAAGTGGTAGAATTGCTGTAAGAACTTCTAAAGCAACACACATAAAGTTATTACAATTATCCAAAAAAGAAGGTGTATCAGTTTCACATCTTGTAAATGATGCGATTGTTAAACAATATGGTTAATTTGTAGGTGTTATTAATATATAATCGTCATTATTGATTTAAACTTGTGTTTATTTTATCCTAAATAAGTAATAGGGTAGTAGGAGTGTTGTTTATGTATAATGTTGCGATTATCGGTGCTGGTCCTGCCGGAATTTTTTCTGCGCTAGAAATTGTTAAATTACGTCCTGAGTGGAAAGTTGTTTTGATAGAAAAAGGGCAGAAAATTGAAAAAAGAAAATGCCCCATTAGAGAAGGTTCTCCAAAGTGTGTAAATTGCAAGCGTTGTGGTTTGCTTTGTGGTTGGGGTGGAGCTGGCGCTTTTTCTGATGGAAAGTTGACTTTAACTCCGGATGTTGGCGGTCATTTGGTTGACTATATGTCAAGAGAAAAAGTTGAAGAGCTTATTAAATACGCTGATGACATGTATTTAGAGCATGGTGCAACAGATGAAGTTTTTGGTACAAATATGGAAGTCTTTAGAGAAATTGAGCGTGAAGCTGTTAAAGCTGAATTGAAACTTGTTCATTCTCCTGTAAGGCACTTAGGAACAGAAAGAAGTCTTGATGTTCTTAAACACATGCAAGATTATCTGGACGATAAAATTACTATATTAAACAATGTTACAGCTCAAAGTCTTATTGTTGAATGTGAGCAGGTTAAAGGTATTGTTCTTGATAATGGTGATATTATAAAAGCACAATATACAATTATAGCTCCCGGAAGAGAAGGTGCTGATTGGCTTACGCATGAATTTGCTAAAAATAAAATCGGCATGGTGAATAATGCAGTAGACGTGGGTGTTAGAGTTGAATTACCGGCTCCTGTATTTGCTCCGCTTACTGATAAACTTTATGAATCCAAGTTGGTTTACTATTCACCAACATTTGGGGATGAAGTTAGAACTTTCTGCATGAATCCTAATGGTGAAGTCGTCCAAGAAAATTATAACGGAATTGCGACTGTAAATGGTCACAGTTATGCTAATATCAAAACAAATAATACAAACTTCGCTTTGCTTGTTAGTAAAAAGTTTACAGAGCCATTTAAAGAGCCGATTGCGTATGGTCAACATATTGCGAGCTTAGCAAATATGCTTGCCGGTGGTATTTTAGTACAAAGATTTGGAGATTTGTTGGATGGTAGACGCTCTACTCCGGATAGAATAAAATCAAGCGTCATTACGCCAACATTAACTTGTGCAACTCCGGGGGATTTGAGTTTGGTAATTCCATATAGACAAATGAAGAGTATTATAGAGATGTTATTCGCTCTTGATAAAATAGCTCCGGGAACTGCTTCGAGATACACTCTTCTTTATGGTATTGAGGTTAAATTCTATTCAGCAAGAGTTAAGTTGACTGATGAATTGGAAACAGAAGGGGTTAAAAACTTGTTTACAATTGGTGACGGCGCAGGGGTTACCAGAGGTTTAATTCAGGCTTCTGCTTCCGGTGTATACGTTGCTCAAACGATTTGTGCAAGAGGA
Source organism: uncultured Candidatus Melainabacteria bacterium (assembly GCA_934754425.1). Classification (GTDB taxonomy): domain Bacteria; phylum Cyanobacteriota; class Vampirovibrionia; order Gastranaerophilales; family Gastranaerophilaceae; genus CAG-196. Next base: position 23,289 of record CAKVIN010000009.1, read on the forward strand.
TAGAGATTTAATAAAAAATATATGGTGGGAAAAGCGTAAGCGGTTCCCACCAATTAATTTATGTTCGTTGTATAACAATCAGATTTCTTTCGTAAATTTCTTCCAGTGGTAAAGTGTAAGTTATAATTTCTTTCACTTTTGCTTTGTGTTTTGTCAAAATATCTTTAGCATTTTCGATTTCTTCTTGAGTTTTTCTCGATTTATAAGCAATAAAATATCCACCTTTTTTTAAAAGAGGCAATGCGTAATCGGTGATGATTTTTAAATCGGCAACAGCTCTACTTGTTATAATATTAAATTTTTTGTCGTTGAGATTTTCTACTCTATCACAAATTGTTGATAAATTAGTTAAATTTAGTATGTTTTTTATTTCATTTATCGCATTTATTTTTTTTCTGATACTATCAATACCGGTAATTTTGAAATCTGGATATTCTATAGCTATTGGTACGCAAGGGAAACCCCCGCCACAGCCAATGTCCAAAATATTTGCGCTTGTAATATTATATTTTTCAAAAAAAAGTTTTATACCGAGAGAATCATAAATATGTTTTTCATACAAAAATTTTTCATCATTTTTTGAAATAAGATTTAGTTTTGAGTTTTGCTCTAAAAAAATGCGTTTATATTCGGTAAAGTCTGCTTTAATATTTATTTTATTCATATTTATTTTTAATATCTCCAAATTCATCAGGATTCATGCGCAAATACATATCTTGTATTCTTGCATCTATTTTTGCAATATTTGATTCATCATTTAGTATTTGCGCTAATCTTTTAGCTTTAAAATATTCAATAAGAGCTTTTTTGTTTGAGTTAATGTCATTATAATAATAATCACCTAAAGCTAGTGTAGATTCTAAAAGATAAAAGTTTTCATTAACAAATTCTGCGCTTTGTTTAGCTTCTAATAAGAATTTTAATGCTTCTGGATTTTGTTCCTTTTGATAAATTTTTGCAAGATTTGATGCGTTGTAATAAATCCCTTCATAGTTATTATTTCTTTTTTCTATATTATAAGCTTTTGTGAAGCAGTCTTTTGCATCAGAAAAATTGTTGTTGTCCAAATAGCATGAACCTAAGTTTGAATATGCTAATGCTTTATATGGATTTTGTCCACTCAAGGCTATGCATTTTGAATAATATTCGAAAGCTTCTTTTTCATTACATTTATCATCGTTTACCAATGCGTATTTGAAAAATAATTCGGCTTTTTTTTCTTCATCTGTATTATCATCTAATGATGCCAATGCTTTTTGATAATAACTGTAAGCTTCTTCCGGTTTGCCTGTTGTAGAATAGATGTTTCCCAATAGTGTGCAACTTGCAACCAACAGTGATTGTGGAGTATCAACAGAATAAATAACTTTTTTTATCGTATCAATTGCTCTATCAATTTTGTACATGACAAAATACAAATCAGTTAATTCGTAATATAAATAATTTAGATTTATAACTTCATTATGTTTTTTGTAATAGATCTCAACTAATTCAAAATAATGTTGTGCATTTGAATATTTTTCAATATTTTTGTAAAGGCGAGCTAATGCTAATCTTGTTTCAATTAGAGTTTGTGTATCAATATTTTGCATATTTAAAATTTCAATATAAGTATCAATAGCTGCCGTATTGTTTTTTTCTTCAGTATATTTTATTGCACGTTTAATTTTTTCTTCTACAGTTGGAGATTTTTCTGTATGTTCAGGTTTATGTATATTTTGCGTTGTTTCAATAATTTCTTTTTGAGGTTTTTGACCTTGTTCGATTTCTGCAATTTTTTTATTATGATACTCAATCTCTGCTCTCATTGCCTGGCGAGATATTGTTAAAGTACGAGTTTGCAAAGGTTCTTTAAGTTGTTTTTCATAAATTTTTACAATATATTTATGTAATTTAATTTCGGTTTTGGTTGGTATAGAAATGTCAATATTTTGTTGAAAATAATCTTGAACGTATATAATTTCGCCAACTTGAAATATCATCAAATTGTTTTTTAAATATTCTAAAGAAAATTCATCATACAATTCAAAAATAGCCAATGCATTTAAAGAAACACCGTGTCTTACTGTTCTTAAAAACCAAAAGAAATTTCTGATAGTAGTTGGTATAAGATTTATGTAAGTAAATCCTAAGTATGCATCAAAATTCATGCCTGATTGATTGAATTTGTTTAGAAAATCGTTTAGAGAAATTTTCATTGCTTGAACAATTTTTAGTGACAAAGCTGTATAGTAATAATATCCTCTTGTGTATTTGTAAAAATCATCAAGTGTTGTATCTGTATATGTAAGCTGATAAGAATTTATAAATTCTTTGAAAATATCTTTGGAAAGAGCTTTAAGAAAAATTTTCTTATCAACTTTTATATTGCCAAAATTGTTAGGAGTCATTGCTCTGGTTGATGCAATGAATTTTATATTTGAATTTTGTATTATATTTTGTAAAAAATCAATTACAAATTGTCTATTTTCAATTTCTATATCATCATATGAATGTAAAATTATAAGAAAAGGTTTTTTTATTGACGAAATGTATTGTTGAAGTTTTACAACCAGCGTAGTAACTTTTGCATTTATATTTACAACTTTTGAAAGCGCATTGTTTTCTATTGTATCAATAAATGATAGCAGTATGTCATCGCATACGGTAGCGGCTTTACAATAATATTCCAGAATAATAACATCATCGCTTAAAAAATTTGATACGTAGTTGATAAACTGTCTTTTTCCCGTACCAAGAAATCCGTGAATGTATAAGAATTTGTTGTCAGTTTTAAAAAAATCGACAGCTTTTACTACTTCTGCGTAGTTGTTGCGCAAAAGAAATTTGTTTATACAAGGGGAATCTTGTAAATTAATATTTTCTGTATTTATGGAGCTATCTAAATATTCATAATCCATAAAACGATTTTAAATGATATTTATGTATTTTGCAAATATTTTGGTATAATAAAATGTATTAGAGAATATTTGGAGGAAATTTAAATGTTTCATATTTGTTTTGAATTGGCAATTGTTGCAATTGTGGCTTATATAATCGGTTCTATTCCAACCGGTTATTTAATTGTGAAAGCAAAAACCGGTCAAGATATCAGAACAGTTGGTTCTGGTTCAACCGGCGCTACAAATGTAAAAAGAGTTTTAGGCAAAAAATATTTCTTTTTGGTTATGCTATTGGATGCTCTAAAAGGCGCAACTCCTGTTATATTGGCAAAACTTTTTGCAACAGTTGGTTTGGGGATTGGTATAGCACCTGTGCTTGCAGCTATATTTGTTATTATCGGACATAGTAAATCTGTATTTTTACAGTTTAAAGGCGGCAAATCTGTTGCTTCAGGCGTAGGAACTATTCTTGCTCTTAATCCGATTGTTGGATTGATTATAGCATTAATTTGGGGAGTTATAACTTATACTACAAAATACGTATCTGTTGGTTCAATGATTGCACTTTTAATATCTCCATTTTTAATGTATTTTTTCTCTGCTCCGATTGCGTATGTTGTATATTGTTTGTTAGGTGCTATATATATAGTGTATTTGCATAGAGAAAATATTAAACGTCTTATTCAGGGTAATGAAAATAAAGTTCGTTAATAAAATTGAAAGGTTATAATTATGTCAGAAGATATTATTGGAAATATACATTCAGTAGAAAGTTGTGGTACGGTAGATGGCCCTGGGATAAGGTTTGTAGTTTTTACACAAGGCTGTCCTATGAGATGTCAATATTGTCACAATCCTGATACTTGGGAATTTAAAGATAATCAAAAAGTTACTGCTGATGAAATTTTGGCACAATATGATGGGGTGAAAGAATTTTGTACCGGAGGTATTACTGTTACCGGTGGTGAACCGATGTGTCAAATGGATTTTGTAACTGAATTGTTTAAAAAAGCTCAGGCTAAGGGAATAAATACGGCTCTTGATACATCAGGAGTTATGTTTAAACCTGATAATAAAGAAAAGCTCGATGAGTTATTGAAGTATACAAGTGTCGTTCTTTTAGATATCAAACATATTGATGATGATGAGCATAAAAAACTTACAGGACATTCAAATAAGAATATTCTTGCGTTTGCGAAGTATTTGTCTGAAATTAAAAAGCCAATGTGGGTAAGACACGTTGTTGTTCCGGGAATCACTTTTAAGGAAGAATATTTAACAAGATTAGGTGAATTTTTAGGAACATTGCAAAATATAGTCGCTTTGGATGTTTTACCATATCATGATATGGCTATTCCAAAATATGAAAATTTAAAAATAGATTATCCGCTAAAAGGTGTTCCACCATTAAGTCATGATGAAGCTTTACAGGCGAGAAATATTATTTTGAAAGCGTATAAAGAACAAAAACAAAAACTTAAATAATCGGTTTTTAAAATTTAGAAAAGTAGGGTGGGGAAAGCGTTAGCGTCCCCACCAATAAATTTTTATACAAAAAATCGGTAAATTAATCTTCAAACTTAATACGTCCAGTTTGATTAATTACAACCGGTTTATTTAATTTTTTAATGTATTCGCAAGTTAGAACATCTTTATCATATGGTCGGATTTCAAGACATTTGTCTTCCGGTGCTAAAACAGCGTAATCTGCACCTGCAGACATCATGAATTCGTCTGTTGCAACTTTGTACATTTTATCTTCTTTTGGATTATTAATATCAATAGGTGTTTCTTTTCCGTTTTTGTCAACAAAATTCATTGCGGTCAATTCACCTTTTTTAGGGCTTACAGTATAATTAAGACCGGAAACAGCTATTAATCCGGGTTTGTTGCCGTGGCTATTATATGTTGTTTTGATTGTTGCTTTGAACATATCGACAAGAGTTTTTTCAGAAACTTCTGCAAGTGACATTCTATCGAAGAATGGCGCAATATCTTTAATATCTCTAGAATCAATTACACCTTCATGGAAGAAATTTCTTATACCGCTATTGTTCCAAACACCAATATCAGCGCCCATTTCTTCTCTCATTGCATCACAAACGAAGTTTGCGTGTGGATTCTCTTCAATCAAAGATGTTGGAGGTGGTGGTGCTTGTTTAATGTAACCGACTCTTTCCGGTTTGCCCATGATTTCATCAAACACAAATTGGTTAATCATGTTTTTGTGGAACAATCTTGTTTCGCCAAGATTGTTTTGCGCTTTTGTAATAACTCCATCTTTGTCGAATGTAAGATTAAGTTTTCCAAAATAACTACCATCTCGACCGGCTTCTGTCATAATTACAGGCTCTCCAGATTTTGAGTAAAGTAAGTTTTCACCTTCTTTAATATCTTTTATAAGTTCGTGAGTGTGACCACCGATTATGACATCAATGCCGTCAGTATTTTGTGCCAAAATCTGATCTTTTGCTTTTCCTAAATGAGATAATAAGATTATTTTATTGATTCCGTGTTCTTTTAATTTGTCAACTTCATCTTGAACATCATCGATTGTGTCTTCTAATTCGTCAACTGTACAGTCTGTGTGATAATTAGGGTGCGTAAGTCTATCGAACATGTCTATTGGTGAAGCACCTACTAAACCTATTTTTTCTCCGTTAACTTCTACAATTTTTGAGCTTTTTAATGCATCTTCCAGACGAGCACGTCCTAATTCTTTTACTTCGTCTTCGTCTTCATTTTCAAGCAATTCTTTTCTAAAATTAGCTGCTAAAACATCACCCTTGAAGTCATCCAATGAATCTATTAAGTCTTCTTGTGTAGTATCCATTTCGTGATTGCCTAAAGCAGTTGCTTTTATGTCTGCCAAATCTAAAAATTTCATTGTGGCTCTGTGTATAGCTTTGTTTTTTTCATCTCCAATATCATTATCACCGGCGGAAACTTTTAAATCTCCTTTTATACCTGATAAAATTCGCATCATATTGTTTGTTTGTCCGTGAGTATCATTGACATACCCAATAGACATCTCAAAAGAATCTTGTTTTGGATTTCTTTCAAGTTCGGATGGTTTGTTAGTATTTGTATTACTGTTAGTGCCGTTAGCTTTAAATGGAAGCTTCGGTAAATTAAAATTGTTTGTTCGGATGCTAAAATTCATAAAACTTTTCCTTCTACTTTGTTTGTATAAAAACAGCTAAAAATAAAAATTGCTAAATCTTTTTTTAAATTGTTAAGCAATTTTGAAAATCGTTACATTTGATATAAGTAGAATAATAAAAAAGAATATAATATTAGTTTTATTTCTCTAAAATATATTTTTTGCGTTTAGAATCATACGTATATATTTTAAAATATTTTTGATTGATTACAAATTTTATTGAATTATGAATATCCGTTCTAAAAATTCTGCTTTGTCTTAATGTTGCTAATGTATAAACCGACGGATGACCAAATTTATTTTCTCCAACTGAGATTAATGAAATTTGTGGCTTTAAATATTCTGCTAAATCCTTGTTAATAACTCCATTTGCACCGTGGTGACCAACTTTTAATACTGTAATTGGAGTTGGTATTGAATTCTTAATTTCTTTTAAAGGTTCTATACCTGCATCTCCTGTAAAAAGCATGCTAAAATTGTTATAGCAAAGATATGTTAAAATTGAATTTTCATTATCCCCTACTCCCTTAATAGAAGAAATGTAATTTTTGATAACAAGTCCGTTATTATTAAAAATTTCTTGATTATTTTCACTTAAAACTAATTGAACATTTTGTTTTTTAGCTGTTTTATAAATTTCTTGCGCTTGTGTGGATTTATGTTTTAAATCATTAACATAAATTTTGTTAACTTTAACTCCATTCATTAAATCAACAGCTCCGCCACAATGATCATTATCAAAATGCGTAATGATAATTGTATCAATTTCTTTAATTCCTCTATCCAATAAATATTTCAAAATTAGAATTTCAGCAATAGATTTTCCACCATTATAGCCGGCTTTTGCCGTATCAATAATAAGATATTTGTTTTCCGGAGTTTTAATTAAAAAAGAATCTGCATTCCCAACATCAAAAGCCGTTATTTCCAAATTTCTGTTTGGAAAAGAAATAAAAGTTAGAGCTATAACAATTAACAAAGTTGATAAAATAAATTTTATAATTTTTCCATATTTTACCCTTATTTCTTTATTCATTAAAGCGATAATAAATAAAAGAATTGCATAATATATAATTATTTGAAATATACTCGGGTGGCTTGTTTGCATTGTAGAATGAGGAAGATTTCCCCAAAAATCCGAAATGTTAACCAAAATTGTAATTAGCGGATTCAAAACAAAATCAAATATCTTACATATAATTTGAGGCGTAATTGGTGCTATAAGTGAGCTTATAAAACCGCCAAAACTTATTATTGAAAGTATTGGAACGCTCATGATATTTGCAAAAACAGAATATAAACTTATATTATTAAAATAAAATACTTGAATCGGAATTACCCATAATTGTGCAATAATAGGAATGCTAACAGTTCCAACAATATAATCTAAAAATCGATTTTTAAATTTAATTAAATACGGTGTCATAACGAGCAAGCCGAAAGTTACAATAAAAGAAAGTTGAAAACCAACATCATTTATATACATCGGATTGTATAAGAGCATTAAAAACGCAACAAACGCTAATAGCGAAATACTGTGCGCATCTCTATCAATAAGTTTTCCTATAAGCACAAATACAAGCATAAAAGTTGCTCTAATAACAGAAGCGCCAAGACCTGTCATTAGAGAATAAAGAAGTACCATTACAATACCGATAGAAATATTAACTTTGTAATTTACACGCAAAAGCTTTAGAAAGAAAAAGAAAAACGAAAATATAAATGCAACATTCATGCCGGAAGCCGCAAGAATATGAAGTAATCCGGAATTTATAAATGATTGTTTAATATTTTCCGGTGGTGAAACGGCATCATCACCAAAAACAATACCGCCTAAAATCTCTAAATTCGGACTTGCTAAATAATTTGAATGTATAGATATAATTTTCTCTCTATAATCATTTATCCATTGTAAAGTTTTTTCTTTACGTGTTAATTTATTATTTAATTTTTGTAGCTTTGAATTTTGTTTTCCATAAAAAACAGAATACACATCAAAATTTCGTAAATAATTCCCATAATCAAATTGTGAAGGATTTCCAGCTTTAAATGGTACAGAAAGACGTCCAGAAATTTTATAATAATCATAAATTTTCAACTTTTCATCTGTATTTATACTGACTAAAACTTTTTCATTATCAAATTCTTTAATTATATTATTGTATTCAATTTTATCAACCTTGAATAAAAAATTTTGTTTATCAGCTTTTTTAGACTGCGGAATAGATAATATTTGACCCGATATTGTTGAATTTACAGGAGCAATATTTAAAAGTTCATCAGTGGTTTTGAGTCTGAATTGAGTATTTATAATTCCTAAATAAAATATAATCGCCCAGATTAGAATATGTTTGAGTTTAAAAAGATTTGTTGTTAATAATAGAATTAACATTATCGTAATCAGACTTGTAAACATCAAAACATGACCACTTAAAACAGAATATAATGCTAATATATAAAATATGACAGAAATCAACATTAAAGCATTTTTATTTTGTGATATTGCAATACATACATCCTTAAACATAGAACAATTTTATCATAAATTTGTAATTGAATAAGATATAAAATACAATACGAGAAAGCTTAAATTAAATTTAAAGCAAATAATAATTACATTTCTTCTCTTAACAAAAGTATAGCAGAATTCATTTCTTCTAATAAATATTGGAGTTGTTGTTGTATATTCTCAGGATTATAAATAGAACCACTGGAAGAATACGCAAGATATCTTTGATACGTTACAGCTTCACGTCTAAGCGTAGAAATTGATTTTACATACCTATTAACTTCTTGTAGTTTTCTGAATGATTCAAAATAACATTCCGGTTTGCCATCATATTTTTGAGCTAAATTGTCAATATTTAATGTTAACAAATTTGCTTTAGTTATAAATAGTTGCAAACTTTCATTATCTTCAATACAATCTACAAGTTTTTCCAGCATTGGAATTATTTCATTTGTGTCATTTGCGTATTGAGAAGTTTTACCTTTTTTCTGAATAATGTTAATAAACGCAGGATTATCTTTCGGCACAGGTTTTAAATCACTTGGATTATCAAAACCTTCTTGTGCTTCAAAAATTGGAGTTGCAACCTTTGTTTTTGATTTTTCTATCTTATCGCCTAAATTTGGCAATGTTCCGGCATACCCTTTTCCTTCCAACTCTTTTTCTAATTGAGGATCTTTTTTATTCCAGAAAAAAGCTTGAGAAGGTAGTGCAAAGCTCATCATTATTAAACAAATTAAAAACTTCTTCATATTTATATTATAGTTATTTATTTTAAAAAGGCAAAGTTATACATTCAACGGTTGATCTAAAGAACGTATTGAAACCTCTACCTCATTAGGGAATACTTGATTCATGTGTGATACTAAATCATTTGTAGAATTTACCCAAAATACCGGTGAAGTTAATATTTTTGTGCTATATCCGTTTACCGGCGGCATTTTAAACATTACAGGGTCGTCGCCATGGTGTTTCGCTAGTATATTCTTTATTCCGCACAATTCTTCATACTTAACATCACGTTTAAGGCTCAATGTAACAATATTTGCATTATCAACTGATTTAACATTGTCAATCAAAACGCTTATCTGGTCTTCACCACGATGTTGAACTTTTCCGGTAATAACGACTTTGTTATCCATCACGAGTATTTCACCGTACTCTAACAATCTTTTGTGGAAACAAACACAATCGACTTTGCCCGTCAAATCTTCCAGTGTAATAAACCTTAAGAACTTTGAGGGGTCTTTTTTAGTCGGAATTTGCCTTGTTGCAGTAATAAGACCGCAAATTGTAACTTCTTCTTCGTCTTTGAGTTCGGCAAGTTCTGCAACTCTATGTGTCATCAAGAACTGCATTTTATCTCTTATTGAAAACAACGGATGAGAGGTTACGTAAAAACCTAAAAATTCTTTTTCAAAAAGTTGAATTTCTTTATCCGTATACTCTGCATCACTACCAACAAGTTGATACTGCACATTTTCAAATTCACTATCTCCACCTAGTGAAGCAAAAAGACTCACTTGTCCCATAGCACGGTCTTTAGCTTCTTTAGAAGTTACATCTAAAATGTGCTCCATATTATCAAATAATTGTTTTCTGCTTTTTTCAATATTAGAAAAAGCTCCTGCTTTAATCAAACCTTCAAGAGATTTTTTGTTAACATATTTTGCATCTACTCGTTTGCAGAAATCAAAAATATTTTTAAAATCACCATTTTCTTCTCTTTCTTTAATAATAGCTTCAACAACCGGAGCACCAACTCCTTTAATCGCAGCCATACCAAAACGAATATTATCACCGTCCGGTGCATATTCTAAATATGATTTATTAATATCCGGTGCGAGAACTTTACTTCCTAATCTTTGAGCTTCTTCTATATAAAGCTGAGTTTGATCTTTGTTGTCCGCAACACTTGATAGCAATGCTGAAAAATATTCTACCGGATAATGTGTTTTTAAATACGCAGTTTGATAAGCTACAAATGCGTACGCTGCAGAGTGCGACCTGTTGAAACAGTATGAAGCAAACGCAAGAATTTGGTTAAAAAGTTTTTCTGCATCTTCTTTTTTCATGTCGTGTTTAGCTGATGCATCAATAAATTTGCCTCGCTGTTCTTCCATCGTTTTAAGGTCTTTTTTACCCATCATACGACGCACTTGGTCTGCTTGACCGAGTGAATAATCCGCAAGGACTTGGAACACTTGCATGATTTGTTCTTGGTAAACAATTGTACCATAAGTATCTTTAAGCACAGGTTCAAGAAGTGGATGTGCGTAAGTAATTTCTTGCTTTCCGTGTTTTCTGGCTACGAAATCATCAACCATGCCGGAACCCAACGGCCCTGGACGGAATAATGCAACTAAAGCACCTAAATCTTCAAATACGTCCGGTTTAAGACGTTTTACGAGATTCATCATACCTTGAGATTCTAGCTGGAACACACCAATTGTTTCACCACGCACAAGCATGTCATAAGTCGGCTTATCATCAAGCGGAATATGGTTAATATCGACATCAATACCACGATATTTTTTTACCATTTTACAAGTTTTTGTAATCATGGTTAAGTTTCTTAGACCTAAAAAGTCCATTTTTAATAGGTCAAGAACTTCAGTTGCTTCGTGCTTTGGATAACCTGTTTGAACAATACCATCTTTTGAAGGTTGAACAGGTAATATTGTATCTAAAGGTGCGTGAGATATGATTACACCAGCTGCGTGAGTACCGGTGCCACATTTTAAGCCTTCAATAGCAATAGCCATATCAACCCAACGCTTGAAGCTGATTGTTTTTCCGCTTTCAGGATTCATTATCTGATAATCTTCGTCATAAAGCTTCTTAAAATCAGATTCTCCATCTGCGGCAATAATATCTCTCAACCATTCTGCTTTTGGATTGCTAGCTCTTGCAACATCCAATGCAGGCTCAATAAGCCCTGTAATTCTATTGCTTTCTGCAAACGGCACTTGTAATACACGACCTACCCCCTTAAACGCAGCTTTTGGCGCATAAGTTGAAAATGTAATAATCTGACAAACTTTATCTTCACCATATTTTTGTGTAACGTAATCAATTACATCACCACGTTTTTCAATACAAAAGTCGATATCAATATCGGGCATTGTAAAGCGTTCAGGGTTCAAAAATCTTTCGAACAATAGCTTGTGATATATAGGGTCAATATCAGTAATTTCTAGAGCATACGCAACAACTGAACCTGCAGCTGAACCTCTTCCAGGGCCGACCGGAATGTCATGTGTTTTTGCAAAATGGATAAAATCCCAAGTTATCATAAAATATGCAGGGAAACCCATATGGTTGATTACACCAAGTTCATATTTAGCACGTTCAATGATATTTTGAGGTGGCGGATCGCCGTAACGCTTTTTTAATCCTTCAAAAACAACATGTTCCAGATAATTTTCAATACCTTGAATATATTTTGCTTCTTCTAAAACATCAGCTGTATTTTCTGTTTTATTTTTCTTTTTAAGTCTTTCAATAATTTTAGGGTCAACATCATCTGAAGTAAAAATAAATTCTTCCGGTACGTCATAATGAGGTAGCGGTGCGTTGTGAAGTTCTATTTCTACATCACACTTATTTGCAATTTCTTCTGTATTAGCACAGCATTCTTCAAAAGTTGTATCATCCATCCAAGAAAATGCTTTTCGCATTTCGTCTTTTGATTTAACATAAAATTCATTATTAGGAAAATGAAAACGCTTTTCATCATCTTTATTTGCGTTTGTTTGCAAGCATAACAAAGTATCTTGAGCATCAGCATCTTCTTTTGTTAAATAATGTGAGTCGTTTGTAATAATTAACTTAATACCGAGCTCTTTTGCAATCTTCATCAAATCCGGATTTGTGCGTTTTTGATCATCCAAATTATGATCTTGAAGTTCAATATAATAATCATCACCAAATAATTCTTTATATCGTTTTGCAACTTCTTTTGCTTGATCGTATTCATTTTTCATTAAATGTTGTAAAACTTCGCCACCCAAACAAGCAGAAGAGCATATTAAACCTTCGTGGTATTCTTTCAAAAGTTCAAAATTAATACGTGGTTTATAATAGAAACCTTCACACCAAGCAGTTGAAACTAATTTGATTAAATTTTTATACCCTTTATTATTTTTTGCAATCAAAATTAAGTGATACAAAGGATTGTTTGCACTGTCATGCACATGAATATCACCGGAATTCACATAAAATTCACAACCGATAAGCGGATTAATACCGGCATGTTTTGCCAGTTCATAGAATTCAACTGCAGAATACATAACACCGTGGTCAGTAATCGCAATTGCAGGGAGTTCGTTTTCTTTAGCGTACTTAACCAAGTCGCCGACTCTAATCATCCCATCTAATAAAGAATATTCCGAGTGAATATGTAAAGGTATCAAATTAGTCATACTTATAATCTATCACATAAAGATATTAAGATTGTAAATTTTTAATATGCATAAATATTTCAGAAATATTAAAAGATGGCAATAAAATTAAAATAACGGCACCAATAATCATTATAATAGAACCGATTATTTTTCTTTTTAAATTTGTTTCCTTAAAAATATTAGCACCGAGAAAAACACTTAGAAGTGTTGACATTTGAAACAGGGCTAATGCGTATGCAACATTCATTCTTGCAAAAACAAAATTAGTTGAATATTGCATTATACCCACAGAAATTATTAACATTAATTGATATTTGCAACTTTTTATAATTGGTTTGTTCTTTGAAAAAACAACAAATAACGCTGAAACTAAAAAGCCAAAAATCGCCCAGATAATAAAACAATCTAAAGGGCTTGTTAATATAATTATATGTTTTATAACAACGGCTTCTATACCCGAAAAAATTAGGGCTAAAACTCTGTATAAAATTGCTTTTGGCTGAATGTTTCCTTTTTTTATATCCAATATAAAATATGTACCGATTATTATTAAAATAATTGATAAAATTGCTATAAGTGAAGGTTTTTCGTTCAAAAACAATATCCCAAATACCATTGCTACAATCGGCTTATAAGAATTTATTGGTGCTAAAATTGAAAGTTCACCTATTGAAAGAGCTTTGATTATAAAATAATTGCTTAATGCTCCAAGGAATCCCATGCTTATTGCATATGGTATTAAAGATAAGGAAAAACTTTTTAAAAACCATATGCAAAAAATACATATGCCCAGATAAGTGTACATATTAATAACAGAAGACTTTTGACCCTTATTAGCCAAAATCTTTTGAAAAACATTTAGGTATGAATTTGATAAAATTCGAATTAAAATTCCGATTGAAGTATAGAACATAAAAAAATTATACATTGAAAAATTCCTTCTAATACATCAAATTAAATTTAAACTATTGAGTGTATAAGATATTTGTGGTAGTATATCTTATGTGAAAGAGGGCTTAGAAAAAATGGGCTATAAGATATTATCAAAAAGAGAATTGTGTCCAAATCAATATGAAATTACTATTGATGCGCCTTATGTAGTTAGAAATGCAAAGGCAGGACAATTTATAATTTTTAGAGCAGAAGAAAACGGCGAAAGAGTGCCATTAACAATTGCTGATGTAAACAAAGAAACAGGTGCATTAACAATAGTTTTCATGGCAGTTGGTTATTCAACAAAAAAACTTGCCGAGTTAAATGTCGGCGATGAACTTGTCGATTTGGTAGGTCCTCTAGGACAACCTACACATATAAAAAAATATGGCACTGTTGTTTGTCTAGCTGGCGGATATGGCGCTGCACCTTGTTATTTGATAGCAAAAGCATTTAAAGAAGCCGGTAATAAAGTATACATGATTATGGGTGCAAGAAACAAAGACCTTATATTTTGGCAAGATAAAATGAAAGATGCTTGTAATGAATTATTTATTACAACAGACGATGGCTCTTTAGGAGAAAAAGGATTTGTTACTCAAGTATTAGAAAGACTAATGAATTCTGAAGAAATCAATTATGCAATTGCAGTTGGTCCAATGCCAATGATGAGAGCAGTTGCAAATCTTACAAGAGATAAAGGTATTTATACAGAAGCAAGCATGAATCCAATCATGGTTGATGGTACAGGCATGTGTGGAGCTTGCAGAGTTACTGTTGGCGGAAAAACGAAATTTGCGTGTGTGGATGGCCCTGATTTCAATGCGCATGAAATCGATTTTGACGAAGTAATTAACAGAACAAAAATTTATAAAGACCAAGAAAAGAAGCGTTGTGAAAGCTGCAACCTTTTAAAAATGGCAGACAATAAATAATGTAACTTAAATAATATAGGAGAATATTGAATGGCAATTGATCAAGAAAAATCAATACCTTTGTGCCCGCTAATGAGTGTAGGTTCACAAGTGGAAATTGTATGTATGCAAGAAAACTGCGCTTGGTACTTAAAAAATTATAAAATATGTTCAGTGTATATGATGGCACATAATTCTATGCTAGATGTTCAAGCTAAGCAAGCAAAAGCCAGACAAGCTCAACAAAAATAGTTTAAGCCGGCAAGTCCGGCTTTTTAAATTTAATGGAGATTTAAAATGAAAAACACCGTTGTTATTGGAGCACAGTGGGGCGACGAAGGAAAAGCAAAAATAACAGATTTATTAGCTGAAAATGCTGATTTAATCATAAGATATCAAGGTGGCTGTAATGCAGGTCATACAGTTGTAACAGGAGGAAAAACTTATAAATTTCATTTAATTCCGTCCGGCATACTTTATGACAAAACTATTTGTTTTATTGGAGCTGGTACTGTTATTCATCCAGAGTCTTTCGAAAAAGAGTTAAACGAATTAAAATCAGAAGGTGTAAATTTTAAAAATCTTAAAATTTCTCCTTTAGCATCTATCACAATGCCTTATCATATAGAAGTAGACGGGTATAGTGAAGCTCATTCCGGCAAGGGTAAAATCGGGACAACAAAAAAAGGAATAGGTCCTACTTATACTGATAAAATGGCAAGAATCGGTTTAAAAATTCAAGATTTATATTCATATGAAGCATTAAACGAAAAACTTGATATGATTTTGCCGATAAAAAATAAAACATTAAAAAATGTCTATGGGTTAGAAGAATATACAAAAGAGTGTATAATTTCTTTATGCGAAAAATATGCAGAATTATTCAGACCTTATGTTTGTTTTGAATGGCAAGATTTGTTAAACAGATATAAAGATAAAAAAATACTTTTTGAAGGCGCACAAGGGGTTATGCTTGATATTGATTATGGAACATATCCGTTTGTAACAAGTTCAAATCCGATTGGTGGCGGAGCTTCAACCGGAAGCGGATACGGTCCTTGTATGATACAAGAAGTCGTTGGGGTTTCAAAAGCTTATGTAACAAGAGTTGGCGAAGGTCCATTTGTTACGGAATTGAATGATGAAACAGGAAAAAGAATTCAAGATATCGGACACGAGTTCGGAGTAACAACAGGACGTCCGAGAAGATGTGGCTGGTTTGATTCTGTAATAATGAAATACGCAGTTTTAGTTGGTGGTATTACAAATGTTGCATTAACAAAAATAGATGTATTTGATACTTTTGATGAAATCAAAATTTGTACTGCATACAAAGATTGTCGTAATGATAAAGTGTATACAACATATCCTACTGATGTTTTTATTCATAAATATCTTGAACCGATTTATGAAACAATGGAAGGATGGAAAACTCCAATCAGCGATATAAGAAAATATGAAGATTTGCCTGAGAATGCAAAAAAATACATAGAAAAAGTTGAGGATTTAATCGGCGCACCAGTTGGTATAATTAGTGTTGGACCTGATAGAGAACAAACTATATTCAGAGGTTAAATTTAAAAACATATTATATAAAATGAGTCCTTTATTATATATCGGACTCATTTTTGTTTGTGGATAAAAATCTTTGTAGCATTGCAAGAATGAATATTATTAAGAATAATATATATGCAAGAGCACAAGATTTTCCAATATCAAAATATTTAAAAGCATATTTATATATAGAATAAACGATTACATTAGTAGAATTATTTGGTCCGCCTTCTGTCATAACATAGATTAAATCAAATATTTGAAAAGAAGATATTGCTGTTACAAGTGTTACAAAACATATTGTAGGCTTCAACATTGGAATTGTTATCTTAAAAAAGGTCTCTTTTTCTCCGGCACCATCAATTTTGGCTGCTTCATATACATTTTGATTGATTGTAGAAAAACCTGTTAAAAATAAAACTACATTGTATCCAATAAGTTTCCAAACCGATACAAATATCAAAACAGGCATAGCAAGACGAGTATCAAATAACCATGTTAAATGAGTTTTAAATAAACTGTTAACAAGTCCGATATTTGGGTCAAAAATCCAAGCCCAAACTATTGCTATAACAACGGCCGGAGTTATAAACGGCAAGAAATATATTGTTTTAAAAATTTCACTTCCTCTAATTTTAGTATTTAAAGCAGAAGCAATTAAAAGCGGAATTATTACAGCAAAAAAAGTTGTCGAAATTGCGTATACAAAAGTATTTATTAATATTTGCAAAAATTCTCCGTCATTTAATATACTTTTATAGTTACTTAAACCAACAAATTTAATCTCATTTAACAAATCCCAATCCATAAAACTAAGGGTAAAAGAACAGATTATTGGAATTATAATAAATATAAAAGTTCCGATTAGCGCAGGTAAAACAAAAAGAAAGCCTGACTGCGTATGAAGTTTATTAATAAAAATAGGACTTTTAAGAGTTTTCATGCTACTATTATATGGGTAAATGAATTGTGTTTGCAAGCACAATTATGTGATTAATGGAGGAGTTATGCTAAAAGAATCAGCTTTTGGAAAAAATGATATAAGAGGAATTTATGGGGATGATGTAACGGAAGAATTGTTCTACTATACAGGACGAGGTTTTGTTCAGTTTTTGGTAAAAGAAACCAAAAAACTTCCATCTGAAATTTGGATTAGTGTTTGCAGAGATGCGAGATTGCATTCTCCATCACTTTCAAAATCATTGATAGAAGGTATCCGTTCTTGTGGTGCTAATGTTGTAGATATGGGATTAGCTCCAACTCCTTTGGGTTATTATTCAGAAGTTGTTGGACTTCCGCCATACATTACAAAATACATGCCTGTTACCGGCGCTATGATTATTACAGCAAGTCATAATCCAAGCCAATATAATGGTATGAAAATGACTTACGCTAAACAATCTTTGAATGAAGAACAAATCAAAATTGTTAAGGAATTGACTCTTGAAGAATATCGTTTGAGCATTCCTCCTGTACCGTTTGGAATTTTAAATGAATATGATTTAATTCCTGACTACATCGAAGAGATGAAGAAAAAATTCGGTAGAATAGGTGAAGGAATTAAAGTTGTTGTTGATAGTGCTAATGCGACAGGCGGTGTAGTAGCTCCAAAATTATATAGAGCATTAGGCTGTGAAGTCGTTGAATTATATTCTATGCCGGATGGAAGATTCCCACATCACCATCCAAACCCAAGTGATGAAAAGACTTTGAATGATATTAAAAAAGCAGTTGTTGCAAATAAGGCTGATTTAGGTATTGCTTTTGACGGTGACAGCGATAGAATCGGTGTTATTGATTCTGACGGCAATTCAATGACAGGTGACAAGCTGCTTCTAATTTACGCAGAAGATGTTATCAAAGAATACAACGAAAAAGGTATTAAACCGGTTATCGTATCAGAAGTAAAATGTTCACAAGTACTTTATGACACAATTAATGCAACCGGCGGAGTTGCAGTTATGTGTAAAACCGGTCATGGCTATATCAAATCAAAAATGAGAGAAACCGGTGCTGTTCTAGCTGGAGAAATGAGCGGTCATACTTTCTTTAAAGACAAATACTATGGATTTGATGATGCAATTTATGCCGGATGTAGAATTATTGAAATTGTTGCAAGAAAGAAAAAAGAAAATCCTAATTTCAAAATAACTGATATGTTAGCACCATTTGCATCAATGTATTCTTCTAGCGAAGTTCGTCTACCTTGCCCTAATTCATTAAAAGCAGGTACTTTAGAAGAATTTCAAAAAGTTATTGCTGAAAATCCTGATTTCTTTGGTACAAACATAAAAGACATTATTACACTTGATGGCATGAGAATCGTGTTTGAAAAAGGCTTTGCATTGATAAGACAAAGTAACACAGAACCTGTATTCACTTTGAGATTTGAAGCTGATAGCAAAGAAAATGCTCAAAAGTATGAAGATTTGATGGTGAACAAACTTCTTGATATTATCAAAAATCTTTCAACAGCTACTGTGTAATTATAGTAAATATGGGTATAAATAATTGGGAGTAAATTAGAATGTCTAAAACCTTGATATTAATTGATGGACACGCATTGGCTTATCGTCAATTCTTTGCACTGGAAAGAACCGGCATGAAGAATTCTGATAATCAACCGACTTGGGCTGTGTACGGATTTTTTAAGGCTATATTTGATTTACTCTCAAAAATCCACCCTGATTATATAGCAGTTGCCTTTGATGTAGGCAGAAGAACCTTTAGAACAGAAAAGTTTGAGGAATATAAAGCTAATAGAGAAGCTATGCCGGACACATTAAGAAGTCAAATCGGAATTATTTGCGAAGGTCTGAAAGCTTTTGATATACCCATGATTACCAAAGAAGGTTTTGAAGCTGACGATATTATTGGAACAATTTCCAAAATGGCATCTGAAGCCGGAAATACAACTCTTATATTAACCGGCGACCAAGACAGTTTTCAGCTGATTGATAGAGAAGGTACAGTTAAAGTTCTGATTCCGACAAAAGGAGAACTTCTCGAATACGATTGGAATAGAGTTTACGATAAATTAGGAGTTTATCCTAACCAAATCACTGATTATAAAGGATTAAGAGGTGATACTTCTGATAACATTCCTGGGATTAAAGGTATTGGTGAAAAAACAGCTCAAAAACTTTTAAACAGATACTCGAATTTAGAAGAAATTTTAGTTGATTGCGAAAATATTCCGGAAAAAGCTGTTAAAAATAAAATATGTGAAGGTAAAGAAATTGCAATTCTTTCAAAAGATTTAGCTACAATAATCAGAAATGTAGATATTGACTTTGATATAGATAAAGCAACTGTAGAATTGCCCAAAATTGAAAATGTGTCTGAATTCTTAAGAAAAATGCAGTTTTATACTTTTATAAAAAATATTGATAAAATTTTAACATCGTTTAATCCAAATGCTGCAGTTGAAGACAACACGAATTTAAGCCTTTTTGCAAATAATAACCAAAGTGAAAATATTCAACAAAACTTGTTTACGCAAGCTATCAAGGAAACTGTTGCGGATACTGATTTTGAATACGAAATTGTTAATGCTGATAATTTAAAAAATGTGTTAGAAACTTTATCAAAACAAGAATTACTGGCTTTCAAATTCTATTCAAAAGATGGTGTAATTACGTCAGCATCAATCTCGGATGGAAAAAGTTATTATTTTAATCAGGAGTTGATTGCGGAGCTTAAACCTATCATTGAAAATCCAAATATCAAAAAAATCGGATATGATTCAAAATCAGATTATCATTTGCTTTTGAATAACGGCTTTAAACCTACCGGTTTAGAATACGATGTATTACTTGCAAGTTATGTAAAAGACCCTAATCGCAAACATTCTCTAGAAGCTCAAGGATTAGATTTTTTAAATCATATAATTACTGTAGGAGATGATGAAAAAGCCGCTTGTGACGAGGCTTACACAATTTTCAAGCTTTATGATTATTGGATAAAAAATCTTGATGAGCGTGAGCAAAAGTTAGTAAAAGATATAGAAATGCCACTCACAATTGTACTTGCAAAAATGGAACATACTGGTGTTGCAATTGATGTTGAGTATTTAAAAGAACTATCTTCATACATGACAGAAAAACTTGCAGAGCTGGAAGATTTGATTTATCAACTTGCAGGTGAACCTTTTAATATAAATTCACCAAAACAAGTTGCAGAAGTTTTATTTGACAAATTGGAATTAAAAACAAAGAAGAAAAAATCACGTTCAACAAGTGCAGAAGTTTTAGAAGAACTTGCACAAGAATATGAAATTTGTGAATATATTTTGCAGCATAGAAAATTTGCAAAACTTAAATCAACTTATACAGATGTGCTTCCAACTTTAATCAGCAAACGTGACGGCAGAATTCATACAACGTATAACCAAGCACTAACAGTTACAGGACGACTTTCATCTTCTAATCCAAATTTACAGAACATACCGATTAGAACAGAAGAAGGTAATAAAATCCGTTCTGCATTTTGTGCTATGGATAAAGAGAATTCTTTAATATTATCAGCAGATTATTCTCAAATAGAATTAAGATTACTTGCTCACGTATCTGAAGACGAACATCTTATACACGCATTTACATCAGGAGAAGATGTACATACAATGACCGCATCTAAAGTTTTTGGGGTAAAGCCGGAAGAAGTTACAAAAGAAATGCGTCGACGAGCTAAGGCTGTTAACTTCGGCATCGTTTATGGACAATCTAAGTATGGTTTAGCTAAAAGTATCGGGATTACTAATACAGAAGCACAAGAATTTATTGATAAATATTTTGAAACATATCCTAGAGTAAAAGAATATATGAACAAAGAAGTTGAATTTGTTAATGCTCACGGTTATGTTGAAACGATTTTTGGACGCAAGCGTTATCTTGCAGCAGAATTAATGAGTCCTAATTATCAAATTCGAGAATTTGCTCAAAGAGCAGCCATAAACCAACCTTTGCAAGGAACAGCTGCAGATTTAATAAAAATGGCAATGATTGATGTACAACGAGAATTAGAAGCAAAAAATCTTAAAACAAAAATGATAATGCAAGTACACGATGAATTGGTATTTGAAGTACCAAAAAATGAACTTGAAACAGTAAAAGAGCTTGTGCTAAAAGGTATGGAGTTAAATCAGCCTCTAAAAGTACCTCTTGAAGTCGATATAAATTGTGGTTCAAGTTGGAGAGAAAATTAAAACGAAATTAAATAAAAAGGATGACAAATTTGTCATCCTCCAAATAAATACGAGAGAGAGAGAATTCTTTTTGTATTAGAACAATTTGAAAATATCTTGTTTAACCGTTCAATAAACGATCAAGTTCATAAATTTTTAAGATTAGAGATTCTGTTTGTTCTCTTAACCATAAAGCAAACATTTTAATTTCATCTCTAAAACTATAACATCCGGGCCACATTGCGTACATAATATATACTCCTTTCAGGCTTCACGTTTTATTTAACCAACATTGTATATAACGGCATTTTTTCTAAAAACTTTAGGATTTTTATTGCAATTTTTACAATTTGTTACATTTGAATTTCTTTTGGGTTCAAAAAATAGGATATGATGAATTTAAAAAATTATTTCATACGTTTTTGTAAATCATTAATAAGAGTTTCTAAGTCAATATCATGAACTTTTGCGCAAGCTTCAATTGTATCATTTTTTTTAACCGGACAGTCAGCACAATTTAAACCATATTTTTTCAGTGTAAATAATGCCATAAAATTAGCTCTGATTATTTCTTCAATTTTTGTGTCTTTAGTTATTTGTAACATAATATTTATCCTTTTTAATTTTTAGGTACTTCTAGCCACTTAATATTTTGTACATCTTTAAGTTTTGCAGGATTTTGATAGCTTAAATGAGCTGCATTTATATAAACTTCATCTCTATGGATACTTCCTATAAAATCAGTTTCTTTTATAATAGGTTTTAAATCAGCTATTGGTACATGATGATCATTAGCATAAAATAATACTTTAGCATCTTTTTGACCGGTAATTTTCTCAGCATATTTATTCATATATTGGAAGAAGTTATCTCGTATATCTTTAAGTTCTTCATTAAAATTCATATTTTTTATGAATTCTTTATTTAATTCAATGTTATCCATCATTAATGTAGGTTTACCATCAATTTTTGCCATAAAAACTCTTGACATACCAACAACATCGCCATTCGAGTTGTATAACTCAATCACTTGATAAGATTTATTTAACATATAAATTGCCATTGAACCACCGTTTGTTCTATCTAAAGCAGTGCAACAGTTTGTTTTTGAACCTAAGAACATATCTTCTTGTGGATTTCTATCCCACATTTTAATATGACATTTTTTACCAGCGACTTCAAATTCTTGATTTGGAATATCAGGCTTATTCCATTGTTCAAAATTTAAACCATTTGCTTTGAAATCTGCTTCTGTTTTAGCATTAGTTTGTCCGTATTTATTAGATTTATCCGTTATATATTCATTAAAATCGCCTAATGAAGCAGCTCTAACTACATCTTTTAATTCTCCTTCATCTTTTACAGGATTAGCGGATAAAAGTGATACATATTTCATGTTCCAGTTTTTTTTCTCAGGTGACATATTTGCAATTTCAGTTTCAGATAATCCTTTATTAACAAAAATTTCATGCATTACATCATTATGAAGTCTTTCATTATCCAAAATAAACGCACCATTTTTAAGCGGAGTTTTATATTTTGCTAAATCAAAACCTTCAATCATGCTTGCACCTTTAATAAGCAAAATCATATCAATTTTTTGTTGACCTGTTAATTTATCGGGTTGTCCATTTTTATTAATACGTTTGCCGTTACGAATTACATCTGATAGCATTGCTTTTGCATTAGAAGATAAATTGTTTATTTCGTCTATTTTATCTGCAAAAATATTAAAACGCTTGTCCAGTAATAATTTTACAGTTTCAATATCAGTAGTTGCAATTGCATCTAATATAGGCATAAATTTATTTTCAATATTTGTTGTAATATCATTATTAATCAATTTAATCGTTGCACGTTCAGAGTCTGACAAATTATCATACAGAGGTTTATCCGGACTGTCAGAACGGTATTCTTTTAAACCATTGATAATTCTATCACTATAATGTCCATTGATATAATCTTGCGGTTTTGCTTCTACATAATTAAATATTTTTCCAACTTCATAAAAATTTGTCACTAAATTATTCATGGATAAATTTGGTAAAAATATCAAATTGTCAACATTTTTTTTATTCTCAATATATTTTTTTGCAATTTCAATGAATTTTGGATTAAGGTCTTTACATCTTACAGCCACTTGTTTTAAGAACTTATCTTTATTATCAAGAATGTTTTTTAAATTTTCTACATTCTCGCTTAATTTAATATTAGAATTTAGACATTTTATCACATAGTCTATTGAACATTGATAAGGATTTGATTTAATATAATCTCCCACAATATCTACATTCTCTAAATTTAGTTTCTGAATATTTCCTGCATCATTCCAAACTATTTCAAGCATTCGTCCTGCAACATCTTTATCTAATTTTAAAGATGCCTCATAAATGTTTGTCATTTCTTTAGAACTCAAATGTACGAGACCAATTTTATTTGCGACTTCTGTAGTATAAATTTTAGCTAGAGCATCTTCATATCTATTACGTATTTCAGGAGAAACATTTTTTAATACAGAAAAAGCATCTTCAATTATTTTGTCTGTAGCATAAGTAAGTACATTTTCCAAATCTCCAAAATAGTTAAAACTTTCTAACAAATCTTCATGCTTTAATAATAAATTTGCTTTTTCCGGATATGAACAATATAAGTCCACATCAAAATATTTAGCTATCTTAGGATTGTCTTTCACGGCTTGTTTTAACTTTGATAGTTTTGCTGGCTCATTATTGGCTAAATCATTTATAGCTGAAATCATATTATTTATAAAACTGCTATTTTTTGCGTATTCTTTTACAATATCATAATTATCTGGAGATAGTTCTATGATATTGTTTCTTCGACGGTACGTTGGAATATACATTAAATTTCCGCCTCGATCTTTAAATTGTAATAATTCATATACAAATTCTCGTTGTTCTTTTGATAACGGAGTATCATTATCTCTACCGATAACCATTTCCGCAAAATTTTGCATTGATACATTGGCAATATCTATTTTTTTGTCAACCCATTCTTTAGCTATTTCAGGATTTCTGTTATAAGCATCTAAAAATTGTGACATTTGATAAATTTCAAAGCCGTTTTTTGTGTGGAATTGTTTATTATCAAACGCTTGAATTAATATATCACTATGTTCTTTTGTAAAAGTTTGTTCTAAAACATTGGCCATTACATCAAAATCTATGCCTTGAGTTTTGTTTTGTTTAATGTCTTTTATCATTTTTTCAAAAAGAGCATAATTCTCTTCTGTAATATTTGATAAAATCTTTAAAAACTCATTACTTTCGTATATATTTTTAGGTTTTGGCAATTCTTTATATGCTTTTTTATGAAGTTCTGATACGGTTAATGGAACTTTGGATGTATTGTCACATTCATATCCATATTCAACTAAGCGTTCATAAAAATCACATATTTCTTTAGCATTGGCTTTGAATGTATTCAAATTTTCTAGTACTTCTTTTTTATAATTTTTGTCGTTATATTTTTTTATTCCCTCAATAGCGTGTTGAGCAAACTTTTTTGCACTTTGTGACAATTCACAACCTTCTAATTCCAAATAAACAGCATAAAGTACTTGCTCTGCATTTCCAATTTTATTACGATTAGCATAATTATATTGAGCTTCTACTGACTGAGCTTTATATCCTTTTTTATACAAATTCATTACTCCACGAGTAGAAAAATCTCCGTTTTCATCTCTAGCAGAACGAAAAGCTTTAACCAAATCAGAACGTGTTTCTAAACAATTATTTGATTTTAAATAATCAATGAATTCTAACGCTTCTGTAATTATTTCTTCGCCCAAATATTTGTTTTCTTTATTAGTGGTCATTAAATTAATAATCATTTCAACATCACTTGATACAGAATTTTCTTTATAATTTTCTTTTATTGCATCAACTAATTTTAAAACATCAGTAGAAACATTACCGTCTTTTTCTACAAAAGGAAGTATTTTATCAATTAAATCATATCTAACATCTTCTTCACCAGAAAGCTTTGTCATCAAAACATTTGCAAAATCTTGTGTTGAAACTTGTTTATTTTCAGCAACAGCTTTCTCACTTTTAACAATTTCTTTATTAAACTCTGTCATATTGTCCAAAGCAAAACTATTGTTTTCTTTAGGGCTTGTAAGTATGTCTGAAATTGTTTCAAAATCATGACTAATATGCATTTTTGTTTGATATTCATCAAGGATTTTAGCTAGTTCAATATTTTCCGGTGTTAAATAAGGTGAAAATTCCGGTTTTCTTTTTAGTAGTTCTAAATTATCCATAACAAATTGTGCGCTATTTTTTTCAGCGCATTCTTTTAAAGCCGGTATGATATCTAATGCCTTTCTGCGTTCTTTAAAGTTGTCAGAATTTTGCATTTTAAAAATTACATTTTGTAATTGAATATCAGCTAAAGCTTCCTTTGGCTGTTTTTTAGATGTTGTTTCCATAATTAAGCCGGTCTGTCCGTTAACATCCATTTTTTCAGCTTTTGCAATTTTATAAGCTTCAATTTTATAAGGAACATCTTCTGCTTTTATATCACTAAATATCATAATTCCAAAGTCGCTTTCAAGAAGTTCTTTATCGTTTTTGACAGTTTCAAACAATTCTTTGCAAGCGTCTAAGTTCATAGAACCATCTTTTATACTACTTGCAAACATATTAATACACTCTTGATTAACTCCAATTTTTTTGAGATGTTCTAAAACATCCTCAGGCTTGAGTTCTGTATTAGCCATCAGATCGTCTTGAAGTTCTAAAGATTTTACTTCTAATTCCGGTCTCTGATATGTCTTTTTAGTTTTATTTACATCATTTTTTGTTTCTGTTTTGACTTCAGCTTTAACTTTTTCAGTTTTGGCTTTAGCTTCAACTTTTTCAGCTTCAACTTTGTTATCGGTTTCGGTCTTTTGAGAGCTTGTTTCTGTTGGTTTTGCCTCATTTCCTTTAATACCAAGAGTCGTAGCTTCTTTATCCAAAATAAACATCATCAATTCTTCTGGAGTTGACAAAATTGTTTCTTGTCCTTTTGTATCTTTAACAGAATAAATTTTTTGACCGTCTTTTATCGCAATATTTACCTTGTATCCGGCTAAATCTGTTTTGATTTGTTGGATTTTTTTAGGGGTTAAAAATTCCAAATTCTTACCGCCAAGCATTGCAACAACCATTTTTGAAACACCATCCATTTGTGCTAAATTTTTAAGCGCATCATCGTAGCTTATGCCTTCGTCATAAGCCATATAACCTGCGTTTATGCCAAATTCTGTTCCAAATTTTAGAACAGTGCCAAGCGCTTCTGAATGCTCTGACAAATTCTTTAACACGCTGGTTAATGGAATTGGTTTATTTGTTACAGTGCCGGTTAAAACTCGTTTTAAAATAGGTTCACTGTTCAATAATCTGGTTGTCATACCTTTAACTTGCATACCTAAAGGACCAGAAATTGCGCCACCAACATAACCAAACTTAAACAAACTTTCTATACTCATACCAATTTGTTCGGCTTTTTCTTTGTTAATTTTTCCGGTAACAATTGCTTCGCTTACTAAATCAGCAGCTTTTGTGCTTTGGAAACCAACTGCGCTCAAACCTGCATTTGTTGTTTGAGCAGAAACGATTCCCGTAGCTTGTGAAACAGTTCTGCCAATAGTCGATTCTGCAGCTTCTTTACCTAAAGTTTTTACCATAACACTTTCAGCCATTTCAGCACCGCCTTTAGCAGCCATTTGAGTAGCTTTAGCGAATGCACTTGAAGCTCCGACATGCATTAGCGCAACATTAAATGCCAAATCTAAGAGTTCACCTGCTTTTTCGGAATTTCCGATATAGTCATCAACTGTTTTAAAATTATTCTTTGTTAAATCATCAAATGTTTTAGAAAATTTGTCGTTAGATTCTTGTGCAAAGGTTAATTTATCTTTAACATCTTTATTATTCCACTCCATGCAATCGTACATGTAATCATACGCAGATTCATAATTAAAATCTGTACCAAAATAGTTGTTAAACAATTTGTTAAAATTTTCTTCATTATCAATGCTTCCGGAAAGTTCTGCAAGCTGAATTCCTTTGTTGTAAAGATTTTGAGAAATCTCTTCTCTGGTAGAAGTCCTATCCATCGGAATTCCAATTTTAGTTAAATTATCTTTGACAGCAGAACTTACATCATGAAGTTCCATTCCTAATTCTTTAAAACTAAACCCGTTTTTATTATCACGTATATAATCCTTGAATTCATTTTCTTTTTTGTCATAAGCTTCTTTAAGAAGTGATACCATAAATTTGCGCACTTCTTTTCTAACTGTTTCACTACCTAAAGGTAAGCGGAAATTTGTGTCAGCTTTTTCTTTAAGAACAAATTTTACATCTGTACCGTCAGCATTTTTGATTGGTTTATGCGATGCATCACGGAGCGTGAATTCACCATTTTCAATCCAACCGTCAACCGCACCTTTGTATTTGCTTTTGGCTTCATCGCTAATTTTGATTAAACCATTTGAGCTTTGTCCTAAATAAGTTTCAAAAATCCCTCCATTGTTACTTTTGTACTCGGCATTAACAACAACTATGTTTCCTAAAGCATCGGGGTCGTTATTAAGTAAAGCCGTTAGTGTAGCTTGGTCTTGTTGACTAAAAGTATTAAATTCTTTGAGCGAAACTTTTTTATCCGCTGCTGCAGCCTCAAATTTCGCTTTGAAATCTTTTGAAAATTTAGAAAAATCAATACCCATAATACTAAACCGTTTTAAATCTCATTTACGTCCTATATCTTACATGTATATTTACGGCTTATTTTCAAAAAACTTGAGGATTTTTAATGAAATGTTTACAAAATGTTACATGTAAACAATTTTTTTAATTATATATATTAAATAGCGAATTTTAAAAGTAATAAATACTTGATTTTAGTTTTTATCAGCGTTACGCTTGTATTGAAGAAGTGATTTTCTTTTAGAGAAGAGGATTTATGTCTAAAAACATTTTTATAACCGCAACCGGAACTGATATTGGTAAAACCTATGTTTCTGCTTTAATTATTAAAAAAATGCGTGAAATGGGGTTTGATTGCGGATATTTTAAACCGGTTTTAAGTGGAGTAGAAGAAATTGATGGTAAATTAACCGTTAGTGATTGTAATTATGTTATAAATACTGCTAACATTCCTACTAGTGCCAATGAATGCGTATCTTATTGGTGGAAAGAAGCTGTTTCTCCACATCTTGCAGCCAAAAGACAAAATCAAGAAATTGATATCTCAAAAATAAAAAAAGATTTTGAAAATGCTAAAAACAAATATGATTATCTTTTAGTTGAAGGAGCCGGTGGCATCACTTGTCCGCTTAATCTTGAAAATGGGGAAAAATATTTATTAAAAGATTTAATAAAAGAATTTAATACAAGTATTATAATAGTTGCTGATGGTGGATTAGGGACTATTAATTCTATATTATTAACTGTAGAATACGCTCGCAACAATGGAATAAATATAAAAGGGATTATTCTAAATAATTTTGAACCGAACAATTTTATGCATCAGGATAATTTAAAACAAGTTGAATATTTAACCGGTGTAAAAGTTGTTGCAACTGTAGAAAAAGGACAAAAAGATATAAAACTTTTAGAAAATTTGTTTGAGGTATAAATATGGATTGGCAAAAAGAAGATTTGAAATATATATGGCACCCTTGTTCGCAAATGAAAGACTACGAAACACTTCCGCCGATTGTAATTGAACGTGGTGAAGGTATAAACATATATGATACTAACGGTAAGTGCTACAAAGATGTAATCAGTTCCTGGTGGTGTAATCTTCTTGGGCATTGTAATCCTAGAATTAATGCTGCTGTTAAAAAACAAATTGACGAATTAGAACACGTAATTTTTGCGAACTTTTCTCACAAGCCTGCAATAACACTTTGCCACGAATTAGCAAAAGTAATTCCGGACGGACTTTGTAAATTTAATTTTGCAGATAACGGTTCTGCTGCTATTGAAATGGCTTTAAAGATGAGTTTCCAATATCATTATCAAACAGGAAATCCGCAGAAGAAAAGATTTATGGCACTTTCTGATGCTTATCACGGAGAAACACTTGGTGCACTTGCAGTTGGTGGTGTTGATTTGTATTCAGAATTATATAAGCCACTATTACTTGATGTTTTAAGAATCGACGGACCAGATTGTTACAGATGTCCATATAATAAACAATGCGAAGGACACTGCACATATAAAAGTGAAAATGTAACTTGTAATTGTGAGTGTTTTGAAAAAGCGGAACAAATGTTTGAAAAATATGCAGATGAAACTGCTGCAATAATTGTAGAACCACTTTTACAAGGTTCTGCCGGTATGAGAGTTTATCCGCCTTTATATTTGAAAAAGCTAAGAGAATTATGCGACAAATACAATGTTCATCTTATAGCAGACGAAATTGCAACCGGCTACGGTAGAACAGGCAAGATGTTTGCATTCAATCATGCTGGCGTAAGCCCCGATATAATGTGTCTTTCAAAAGGTTTAACCGGTGGCTATATGCCTATGGCAATTGCTATTACTACACAAAAAATTTATGATGCTTTTTATGATGATTATTTAAAAGGAAAAGCATTTATGCATTCTCATACATATGCCGGAAATCCGCTTGCTTGTTCTGCTGCAATAGAAGTTCTTAAAATTCTTAAAGATGAACAAATTATTGAAAACGCAAACCGCAGGGCAAAATACTTTAACAAAATCATTAAAGAAAAATTCTTACCACTTGAGAATGTTGGAGAAGTTCGTTCAATTGGTTTAATTAACGCTATAGAATTGATTAAAAACAGAGATACAAAAGAACCTTTAGATTATACCAAACGTACAGGATATCAAATTTACAAAAAAGCATTGCAAAAAGGGGTTCTTTTAAGACCTTTAGGCGATGTAATTTATTTTAATCCGCCATTGATAATAAAAGAAGAAGACATGGATTTTGTAACGAATGTAGCGTTGGAGTGTACAAAAGAAATTCTGCGTGATACAATAAAATCGTAGCCGAAATTAAGGAGTATCTCCGCAATGAAGATATCATTAAAAAGTATTGCGCCTATAGTGGCGTTTGGTGTGATGTCCTTGTCATCTTGCACATCTCCAGCTGATAGAACAAAGGATTATTTAACATCAACAAATAGAAATCATGACGAATTTAATAAATTAACCAGTGATATTGAAATGGAAAATTATTATTATCAGACAACTTTGCAATCACGCTTAGATTCTATGGCATATAGAGATGTTTTTAATTCTACAAAAGCTGCTCAAGATTCTGAAAAAGTTGCTAATTTTAATAAAATTGCAGCAAACTATAGAGCTGTTCTTGATGATAAATATAATTTTAAAAAAGCAATTAAATCAATTAAATCCAAATTGGTTTCTGGTGGAATCACAGTAAAAGATTTAAAAAAGATAAATTCAAACACAGATAATTATGGACATCCTCTTCATTTAACGCAACATTATGCTGATGATTGGGCATATAGAAAATATTTTGAAAAAATTGGAATTTATAAAGGAAATGTCCCTAAAAAATGTGACGAAATATCAAAGTCAATAAGACCATTCTAATATGAAAATAAGAACACAAAATCGAATTTCTCCAAAAGCTGCATTACCCTTTAACTTTGTTAAAGGTAGTTTTGAGCAGAGAAATAACAAAGCTCAACAATATTGGAATACTTTTGCAAATGAATATAAAAGAATAAAAAAACCAAATGTTGAAGATTATAGAATGTGTATAAATGATGCACTTGCGCCAAATAGAGTTCGTTATAAAGTTACGAAAGAAACTAATGAGGACAATTGGGGCAGTACTTGTATGGGAATAAGAGTTGAACAGAATGCTTTGAAGAGCTATATTATAAATCATCGCATTCATAAAATTCGTCTTCCTATAGATGATGATGGGGTTATTCAAAGAGAACTTACAGCCGTTCACGAAGCACGACATTTTTTCGACCATTTATTTAATCCCAAAATTTCACTTATACGTGTTCGTCAATTAACAAACAAAAAAGAATATGATAAAGATGTTGATAATTTAAGAGATGTTATTTTAGGAACATTTTTTGAAGAAATCAACAAAAAAGATGTAAAGAAAAAGTTTGAAAAAATATTGGCAAAATTATCTAATGATGTAGCAATTGAAGCTTTGCAGAGTATTAGATATTCATTATTGACAGAAAAAAATGCATATTTAGCAGAAGTAAAATATTTACTTGATAAAAATCCTATAACAAATGTATTTCGTGCAATAGAGGCAAATATTGCATACAAAATTTGTCATTTTTCTTATAGAGAAAAACTTGTGAAACAAAAAATAAAAGAACTCATTTCTGCAGAAAGAGAAGCTCATCAACATAATTTAGAAAAAAACAACAAAAATAAGAGAATTTAGTTACTTTTCCCTGCTCTATAGCCGCTATATGAATAAATGAATGGTAAAATTGTTTCTATATGTAATTTATTCACAAATGGAATTTTTGCTAAAACCAAAATCCCAATAGCATCGTCTATATTTGCAATACAATCAATCAAACCTAATTTTCTATCCGGCAATTTATCTTTTGGGTCTGTGATTATGTTAGATAAAGATGCGGCACCAAACATCCCAATAATTAAACCACCTAGCATAGCGCCGGTTTTTCCAAATACATTATTAAAGTGCTTACTATTTTCAGAAAGTTTTAAACAACCACCTGCAATCCAAGTTGGAATTGATGCGTTCAAAAACTGAAATAAACCTTCTTGTAGTTTATTTTTATTAGTTTTTTTATTCTCTCCAATCATCCCTAAAGCAACCCCTCCGGCGATTGATGAAGCTGATATAGTTAACATGTCTGATAAATTATAATTTAATTTTGATAAAGATTTAATTTTTTGCTTTTTTAACATCAACGCAACCGGAATTGCAGTGCCGATTACAGATCCTACTCCTGCTCTAATTTTATCATCAGTTGTAACATCTTTCTCTCTGGCTTTGTTACGCAAAGCTGACAGTTTTTGATTTTTTTCACTAATGAATGTTAAATTATTTGATACACAGGAGTTCATACTTTTGTCGGTTATTCTATTATTTCAGCACCATTTGGTTCTACTTTTAATGTTCGAACATCTGCTTTTATGCTCTGAACATCCCAAATGTCTTTTACTATTGATTTTATTTTATCTAAATCATATTTATGAGAAATTACTAATAAAGAAGGGCCTGCGCCAGATAATACACAACCTAGTACACCGTCTTCATGCTTAAAAGCATCCATAATTTCTTTCATACCAGGGACTAATTTTTCTCTATAAGGTTGATGTAATTTGTCTTGAAGAGCTATTTTCATCAATTTTTCATCTTTATTGTTTACTGCTTCAATAAGCATTGCAAGATGTTTTGCATTATATACCGCATCTTTCATCGGAATTTGTTCAGGCAATACTGAACGAGCAATATTTGTTGATAATTCAAAATCAGGAATACAAACTGTTATATCCCATTCTTGAGGCCAATTAAGTTTTCTATAAACAATTGAACCATCATCTTCTTGAGAGGCCATTACAAATCCACCCAAGATTGCTGGGGCAACATTGTCCGGATGACCTTCTACTTCTGTCGCAATTGAAAGTAAAGCTGTTTCATCAGCAGGTGAACCTAAAAGTTTATTTGCTGCAATTAAACCACCGACAACAACTGCTGCAGAACTACCTAATCCTCTAGTAATAGGAATTTGAGATTGAATATTTATTTTAAGTTCTGATGGTTCTTGACCGATAGAATTGTAAAGCATTTCTACTGCTTTATAAACAATATTATTTTCATCACGAGGAATGTTATCGAAAATCATTTCATCAATAACTTCTTCTTCTGACATTAAATTAATCTCAATTCCTGTTCCCGGTAAAACTGTTTCTTCTATTGTAATTGTATTATAAATAGGTAATGCTAACCCCAAACAGTCAAAACCAGGGCCTATATTTGCAGATGTTGCAGGAACTTTTACGCTTACTTTCATTTTCTAATTGTCTCCTAAAATTATAACGAGATTATACAATAAAGACAGAGTAAAAAACAACTGTTAAAGTTTAATAAAACATTTGCATCGCATTTGGCAATGATTTATGATAATTATACACAGACGGTTGTAGTCTGATTCCATAAGTTACATGGTCATTATCAACAGAAACCCATTCGCCTCTATTTACGCCATCCATAAATCCTTCTGTATTCATCATATCAGAATTTGAATTTGGTGCCATCAAGAAGAAGTTTTTGTATCCTACAGTATCGTTGTAAGCCAAACCTAATGCTTTAAAATCCGGTAATGTTTTTGCAAGATAGCTTAAATTTTTTCCAATTTCCATATTTGTTGGAAGGTGTTCAATGTATTTATAAATTGAATAATTTTTGTCATGGTTGTAATAACAAAGTGGAGCTGAATTTCTACTTCTGTTATATGTCAAGTAAGAATCAATTTTAGCCAATGTTCCAAGAGCAAATGGTGCATCAAGGCTTCTCATTTCCGGTCTACTCATTTTTAAAACATATTTTTTTCCTTCAGGAGTGAAGATGCCAAAAACATTTTTGTCAGATTTTCCTTCCGTAAAATAAGCAAAATCATATTTTCTATTATCAATTGTCATGCTTTCAATATGTTTTTTACTTTTTAGTCCATATTCCATTTGTCCGGAAAGATAGTCAGTAATTTTATCAAGGTGTTCTCTTGGAATTTCTCTAGGAACATTTCCTATTTCAACTTTATCAGTTCCACGTAATTGTTGATATTTTTTTACAAGAAAATCTCCGCTCCAATCAGGTCGCATACGCAACAAGTCTTCTAAAGAATGTGATTCATTAACTTTCCATTCAATAAATCTTGTGTAAGCTCTATTATAAGGACTATCAAAGCTAAAAGACATCAAATTCTTTGAATTGTTTGGAAGTATTTTTGTTAATGTATCTAATACTTCGTTTGATTTTCTTGGATTATAAGCAATACTGGAAATTAATTCACGGCTTCTATCCGTTGTTTCTAAAATTTCTGTTAAAAATTTATCTAAAACTTCAGGAGTTTCTTTTATTTTTAAGAAAGATTGTATTGCCGGTGTTTTGTCATTTTTAATATACCAGTCATATTCTTCCCAAAGTTTTGCCATTGATTTATTCCCTTTGAAATTAATCCCTGTAAAATACATCGGATTTGTTGCAGGAAGTTTATACGATATTTGTTTTTGTTCATTATTGGTAGTGTTTTCTTTTTTAAGATTTTTTGTTAATAATTGATAATTATTATAATTAGTACTTATTGCAGCTATGTTCATTTAGTTTCTCCTTATTATAAGAAGAAACTAAAACAAAAATATTTTTGTTATTTTATGAACGAATCGTTACAATTATTTACTTATTAAATAATTTTCCGTATAATTAATTAAAGATTTTGTGGGATTTGTACAGTTAAGGGGAGGAATTGAATTTATGCATATAGAAGAAATAAAAAAAACAGATGCTGAAGTTGCACAATATATTGAAGCAGAATTAAAACGACAACAAACAACAATTGAACTTATTGCAAGTGAAAATTTCACTTCTCCAGCTGTAATGGAAGCTTGCGGAAGTGTTTTAACAAACAAATACGCAGAAGGAAAACCTCATAAAAGATATTATAACGGTTGCGAAGTTGTAGATAAGATTGAAGAACTTGCGCAAAAGCGTGCTTGTGAATTGTTTCATATGGATCATGCAAATGTTCAACCTCATTCCGGCGCACAAGCAAATATGGCAGTATTTTTTGCATTACTTAAACACGGCGATACTATTTTAGGTATGGATTTATCAAACGGTGGACATCTTAGCCACGGTTGTCCGGTAAATTTCTCCGGCATGTATTTTGATGCAAAAAGCTATGGTGTTGATTCAGAAGGCAATATTGATTATGAAGATGTTAGAAAAAAAGCACATGAATATAAACCAAAATTAATTATTTGTGGTGCAAGTAATTATTCAAAAATAATCGATTTTAAAAAGTTTAGAGAAATTGCTGACGAAGTTGGAGCAATCCTAATGGCTGATATTGCTCATATAGCTGGACTTGTTGCAGGTGGAGTTCATCCTTCTCCTGCTGGTTATGCTCAAATTGTAACAACTACAACGCATAAGACATTAAGAGGACCAAGAGGCGGCATAATTATGTGTGATGAAGAATATGCTGCAGTTATTGATAAAGCTGTATTCCCTGGAATTCAAGGTGGACCTTTAGAACATATTATTGCAGGTAAAGCAGTTGCATTAAAAGAAGCTTTATCGTTAGAATTTAAACAATATGCCGAACAAATTGTAAAAAATGCAAAATCGTTAGCGCAAGGACTTTTGGATAACGAAATGGAAATTGTTGGTGGTATGACAGAAAATCACCTTATGACATTGGATTTGAGAAAAATAGGCAAAACTGGTAAAGATATGGCGAATGTTTTAGAAAAAGTAGGAATTACTGCAAATAAAAATACAGTTCCGAATGACCCTCAAAGTCCTTTTGTTACAAGTGGTATCAGATTAGGTGCTGCTGCAATGACTACCAGAGGATTTAAAGAAGATGATATGAGAGAAGTTGCAAGAATTATATCAGAAGCTATTAAGAATTCTGAAAACGAAGAAATTTTAGCACAACTAAAAAATGATTCTTTAAAACTTTGCGAAAAATATCCGCTTTATTAATAGATATTAAAAACAGGAGGATGTCCAAAATCTTTGTGACATCCTCCTGTTTTTTATTATGATTTCAATAACTTATCCATTATTAATTTATCAAAACAATATAGTGTTAATTGAACTAATTGATCCATATCAATAACGTAGTCATCGCCTTTACGATTGTCTTTTCCGCCCCAGTCCTTAGAACTGTCTTCGACTCTGTGACTGTTGTTTCCTGTGCCATATGGACAATCGAATTTGTTTGTTTTTGCTATATCTAAAGCTTGCCATTGAGCGGCTCTAAATACATTCGTAACAATATCAGCTTCAATACTAGAATATTTTTCAATTAATTGGTTTAATACATCTGACATAGTAGATTGATAGTCGTTGTCATCATCTGTATTGTCAATATGAATACTACCATCAGTGAACCTCATCAAATCGCCTCTAGTAGAAATTTTTTCATCACCGCCGTAGGTCGTTTTAGTGTTATAATGTTTTACTCCTGTAGTGATACTTGAATCAGCATAAGAGCTACGTTTTGTAAATGTTTCCAATAATTCTGGGTTTGTTTGAAGTTTATTTAACATTTTTTGGAAATTTTCCATTACCTTTTTAACAAAATCGTATTTGTTATTGCTTTGTGATGAATCAAAACTATTGTAAGTAGTAATCCAAGCATTTTGAACTAACATTTCTAATACATAATCACCACCAAGTATAGTTAATGCATCAGCTGAATACAATTTGATTTTACTCTTAAGTGTATTTAGAATGCTGTTGTAAACATCTTTTGTATCATCATTTTGGAATATAATTTTGCCCTGTGCATTCATACCAAATTCGGTATGCATTGTTTTCTTTTTATCTTGAGCATAAATTAAGTCTAATGTATTGACAGCATCTGTAACTTCTCTAGCAATACCCTTAACACCTTCTTTTATGTTATTATTTTGCTCTTCTGTTTGATTAGACTTGGCTTTAGCCGGTGTTGTTTCAGCTTCTCTAGCAGGAAGTGTAGAGTATAGACATTCTGTTTTTAATAGTTTGTCAAATTTGTATAATACAAGTTGAATCATATCGCTAATAGATATTTCAAGTTTGACTGCTTTATTATTAATTGATATATTTGCAGGAATATCTGTTTCATTTTTTGCAGAAGCTAATGCTTCACCTTGAGCTCTAGCGAACAAGTCTTTTAATTTAGCTTTACTTATATTTGGATACTTATTATATAATTTTTTTAATAACGTATTCATTGCATTTTGAAAACTTGCATCAGAACGTGTATCGTCTAAATGATATAGACCGTCATTGTCATATTTTTGGTAATTTATACTGTTGATTTTATTATAGCTTGTTGATTTTAAACTAGCATCTTTAAAACAATTATTAGTAAAATAATCTAAATTATCTGGATTCTTTGATAAGTTTTCTAAAATAGATTTTAAATTAGCCATTAATTTATTTACAAAACTTTCTGTATCAATTTTTTTGTCATCAGCTTTAAAACTGTTATATGTCAATAACCAAGCGCTTTGAACAAGTTTTGCTAATCCGGCTTCCCCACCAATAGCTGTTAAGGAAGAATCTTTACCTAAGCTTTTAATATAATCTTTAATTTCGCTTAAAA
The DNA here is from genome assembly GCA_934754425.1 of uncultured Candidatus Melainabacteria bacterium. Classification (GTDB taxonomy): domain Bacteria; phylum Cyanobacteriota; class Vampirovibrionia; order Gastranaerophilales; family Gastranaerophilaceae; genus CAG-196. Next base: position 61,183 of record CAKVIN010000009.1, read on the forward strand.
CTTTGTTGTAAACTTTTGTCGTTTCGTTATCAGAAAATACAATGTCTCCTGCAGTGTTAATATCAAATTTGCCATTAAAATGTTCAGCTGTTAGTCTTGCTTGATATCCGGTAGATTTTGCAGCTAAATTAACAGCGTTTGTCAAATCTGTATATGCAGTTGTAAGATTCGTTTCTACAGTTGGAGTTGGTTCTGTTGGGGTTGGTTCTGTTGGGGTTGGTTCTGTTGGGGTCGAATCAGCAGCAGGAGCTTTTTGAGCAGATTCTTTTATTGCTTGTAGGAGAGCTTGAGGTGTCGTAATGTTTTTACCATCATATGTAATACCTGATTTTAGTACATAAAATTTTTGTTTACCACCCATATATACAAAATATTTTTCAATATCTTCGCTTTTAAATCCCATATTTTCTAAAGCAAATTTTGGGGTTTTAACTCCATTTTCTAAAGCACCGGCATTTTCATCTACTTTTGGAGGTTCTTTTGTTGTTTGTGTTGGCTTAGGAGTAGGGGTTGCAGAAGCTACAGGGCTATCTGGAGTACTTGGAGTAGCCGGTTCTGCTGGTTCAGCTTCTGCGCCAGAATTTCCTTTTTCAGGTTCAACTTTTTCATTGTATGTAATGGTATATCTTTGTCCGTTATATTTGTAAGTGAATTTTGTTGTTTTATAAGTTGCACCATCATTGCCGGTAAAAGGTTCGCTTTCAGATGTTGTTACAGAAATGCCTTGTTTTTTTAAATCCTCAAGGGCTGTTAAATCTCCATTTTCTAATCTTTCATTAATCGCATCAATGTCAAAGCTTGCGTTCAATTGCAAATTTGCTGTTGGTAATTTTATAGATAATTTTTGTGCTGTTGCTCCTAGATTTAATTCTTTAAATTTATAATTTGTGAATTTAAAATTGTCTAACATCATGAATCCTTTCTAATTTTTATAAAAATAAATTACATTCTCGTCATTGAGTTTGAAACGAATAGAAAAACCATTGTTCTTTTCACTTGCATTAACAAAGCAGTTTCCACCGAGCGAATAATTTTGAACATTATCTTTTATGTTCCAAATTTTTTCTAATTGTTTTTTTGCGCTGTCCATGTCGTAAATTTTATCAAAAGTTTTTAACAGTTCTAAAACTTTATCGTGTTCATTCAAATTTAACATCTCGTTTTGAGTGTTTTTTGCATAAAGACTGTAATTGTTGATATCCATCTATAATCCTTTCTTCATAGTTTCTGTCGATAGGATATATAACGGCATATTTTTTTAAACTTTAGGATTTGTTACAAAAAATTTACAATAACTCTTGTAATACTGATTACTACTGCGTTTTTGATTTAATAAAAGTGTTAACAATTGTAAAGACTTTAGGTATATAGATTTAGCTCTTTTTGGATTTCTTTATTTTCTTTTTTTATTTTTTGAGAATTTAATAAGCTTGATATGCCTAAAAATCCAAGTGGAATATCAATTAGTAAATCTAATTTGTCAGCTTTTAAAACTTTATTTTTGCCTTTAAAAAAAGATACTGAAAGTAAATCTAATGTTAGGAAGCCAATATTAACTAATCCCCAAAACTCTTTTCGTTTTGCCTCGAGTTTTCTTTCTTTTAAAATTTCTTCTGGAGAAAGAATACCATCTTTGTTTTTATCTATATTGCAAAAATCACGGCTAAATTTTGATTTATAAATATCTTGTTTTTTTGCTGTATTTGCATTCATTCCGGAATAGAATTTTCCACTTGCAGTTGTTATAGTATTCATTCTACACTCCAATTTTTACTACACTTTATTATATATAAGTCTTTTGTTATTGGAAAATTGACTATTTTTTTCAATATATAAAATTTTTGTAATATTTATTCAAGTTGCTTAATTTAATTGGTTATTGTAAATTATTAATAATAGGTTTGATAAAAGGATTTGAAAAATATAATGTCGTTATTTATTACATTTGAAGGGGCTGATGGTTGTGGAAAAACAACACAAATTGAGCTTTTGGATAAATATTTAAAAGAAAAAGGGTTTAAAACTCTTGTCACACGTGAACCTGGGGCAAAAGGTTTAGGTGAAAAACTAAGAGAAATATTGCTTAATTATGATGGAGAAGTTTCTCCAACTTGTGAATCATTTTTATTTTTGGCTGATAGAGCGCAACATGTTAATTGTATAATCAAGCCTGCTTTAAAAGAAGGTGTAGTTGTTCTTTGTGATAGACATACTGATTCTACCGTTGCTTATCAAGGTTATGGAAGACAACTTGATATTGAACAAATTAAAACATTAAATAATATTGCTGTTGGTGGTTTGAAGCCTGATTTAACAATAGTTTTTGATATTGATATAGAGACATCAATGCAACGAGTTGGTTCGACTAAAGATCGTATGGAATCAGCAGGAGTAGAATTTTTTAAACGTGTAAGAGAGGGATTTTTAGCAATTGCTAAAGATGAACCAAATCGTGTTAAAGTTATTAATTCTAATGATACAATTGAAAATATTCATAAGCAGGTTGTAAAGTTGGTGGAAGAAAAAAATGGCTAATTTGCAAGAACTTGAACAACGTGTAAAGAATAATCAAAAGAACATTGATTTTGATGCTCTTAATAAAGAATTGTCTGAACTTGAAACAAAACTTCAAAGTCCGGAAATTTGGGCTAATCAAAATTTGGCTTCGGAGCTTGGGCAGAAATCAAGAGAAATTAAAGAAACTCTAGAGATGTTTGAGCGTTGGAACAATTTAATAGAGGATGCTAAAACTGCATACGAAATAGAAGATAACGAGCTTATTCAAGAATGTGAAAATGAATTGTCTAAGCTTGAAAAAGAATTGGATAAATACGATATTCAAAAAATGCTTTCTGGTGAATATGATGAAGCTGATGCATTTTTAACAATAAATGCCGGAGCTGGTGGAACAGACGCTCAGGATTGGGCAAATATGTTGCTTAGAATGTATACTCGTTGGGCAGAATCAAAAGGTTGGAAAGTTGAACTTATTGATAAATCAGATGGCGAAGAAGCGGGAATAAAGTCTGCAACTATTAAAATTACCGGAAAATATGCTTATGGTTATGCAAAAGCAGAAAAAGGTGTTCATCGTCTTGTAAGAATTTCGCCTTTTAATGCAAATGGTAAAAGACAAACCAGTTTTGCATCTTGTGAAGTTTCTCCAATAATTCCGGATTATGAAAAAACAATTATTATACCGCCGGAGGATATTGAAGTCGATACTATGCGTTCCGGTGGTGCAGGCGGACAAAACGTAAATAAGGTGGAAACCGCTGTAAGAATTTTACACAAACCAACCGGAATAGTAATTAAATGTCAGCAAGAACGCTCTCAGTTGCAGAATAAAGAAAATGCTATGCAGATGCTAGCTTCTAAATTATTAGAATTACGTCAAAGAGAACATGAGAAAAAACTTGCAGAGCTTAAGGGTGAAAATTTTGATATAAATTTTGGCTCGCAAATTCGTTCTTACGTTTTTCATCCTTATAAAATGGTTAAAGACCATAGAACCGGATTTGAAGTGGGAAATGTAGATGCTGTTATGGATGGCGATTTAGATGGTTTTATAGAAGCATATTTAAAAGAGTAAAGTTCATATATATGGTTGATTACATTTGTTTGAAAATATATGATAATAATGAAAAATAGTAGGGGAGATTAGGGCCTTATGTTTAATAATATCAACAATAATAATGGTTTTTCGTATGGTAATTCGCAGTTGAATAATGCGAGTAATATTGTTAATCTTGCTTCTATTAGAGCAAACTTACAGAAAAGTGGTTACGCTTCATCTCCTTATGTTGATAGCAGTGAAATATCTTCTAATGCAATGCAATTGTTCCAAAAGGACATGGATATTAAAAAGTTTACAGAAATTGCAACAAGTAATCAAGAAGATAAATCTTATATTGAAAGAGTTCAGAAGCTTTTCTCAGAGGGCGTTGTAGATGCTTTTGAAGATGATGTTTTAAAAGAGCTTGTTAATAATCAGAAATTGTGGGATGATTTAAACTTATAAGTGTGGTAGAATGCCTTTATGGTGTCGTCTGATTATTATATACAAGATAATTCTGATATAGAGATTAAAACTTTTGAAGCTGCGAAGTCGCATTATAACAGTGGTAAATATAATGAAGCATTGAAGCTTTATTTAAGTATGCTTAATACAAGTATTTCTTATAAGTTGTATTATGAAATCGGACGTTGCTATTACAAGCTTAATGATTTTTTGCCCGCAGAAGAATATTTTAAAAAATCTATTGCATTAGAAAGTTTGAAAAATTCTTCATATTTATATTTAGGTAATATTTGTTATAAACGTATGGATTTAAAAAATGCTATTGAAAATTGGGCAGGAGCTTATGCTAACAAACCTGATGATGAAGCTGTTTGCTTAAATTTGGCAACATCTTATTTTTCAAAAGGAATGAAATTTCAGTCAGTTTTTTATTATGAAAAATATTTGAAGTATGCAAAAGAAAAAGGAAGTTCTTATTCTACAATTAAAAGTAGCATTGATAAGTGTAATGAAATTGGAAATGGGTTTTTAAGAAAAGCACGTCAGGCTATATCTGTAAAGAATAATAAAATGGCTATTGAATATCTAACATTTGCTGTGAAAAACTTGCCTGTAAGTCTTGATATAAATCATTGGCTGGGCGGAGTTTATCTTGAAGAGAATGATTATATGCACGCTTTGATTTATTTAAAACAGGCACTTGCACTAGATAATAATTCACTAGATGTTTTACAAAAATTAGCATCTGTTTATATAAATCTTGGAGACTTTACTGCAGCATATTGTACTATGCGCAGATTGTTGCCTCTTGTTATACATAATCAACCGGAATATCTAAAAACGATTAAAATTATAAAAGAACTTGATAATTCATTTGATAGTAAGAGTTATTATGGACATAGGGATTGGGCACTTATTTATGATAACGAAAATAACTATCACATGGCACTGATTGAATATGAAAATTGTGTAATACTTCAAGAACATCTTAAGGAAGATTATGGAGAAAGGATAGAAAGAATAAAATCCTATATTAATCCGGAAGAAAGAATTGTTAAAATTTGTATGCAAAAGGGTGGAGAATATTATAATAATAAGGATTATAAAACTGCAAATAAGTACTTTTCAAAAGTTTTGCTAATGTCAAACAGGAATTCTCAAGAATATAAGCTTGCAAAAACAAGAGTTACAAATGTTTAAAAAATTAAAAAAAATATTTTACCTTCATATTTTAAAGAGAAAATATTACAGAGTTGGTGCTTGTAATGCTTGTGGACGTTGTTGTCAAAAAATTTACGTTAAGCATAAAAAAGTTATACAAACTGAAGAAGAATTTAAAAGATTGCAAAAACTTCATCTATTTTATACATATTTGAAAATAGTAGACAAAGATGAGACCGGACTTGTGTTTGAATGTATGAATCTTGATAAAGAAACACATAAATGTAAAATTCATAAAAGCCGTCCCGGGATTTGTAGACGTTACCCTCAAGAAGAACTTTTTGCTATGGGTGGTACTCTTGCAAAAGATTGTGGTTATAGGTTAGAGCCTATTGAAAGTTTTGAAGAAGTGTTTAGAAAAGTTTCAAAAAATAAATAAATTTTTTTTATTACAATTCGTTACATTTTTTTGCAAAGTTAATATAATAACCAATATGTTTATTGTAAAATTGTATAAAAGTTGGAGGTAAGATTTAAGAATGTCAGTAGTTTTAGAACAAAAACAAGGATTAATAGCAGGTGATGGTTTGTTGCCTGTAAAAATGGCACAATATGCGAAAGAAAATGGGTTTGATGTTGTTGCAATTTCGCTTTCCAACGATAATTATAAACAGTTAAAAAAGTATTGCTCAAAAGTGTATTCTTTTTGCCCCGGAGAAGTGCAAAAAATAGAGGATACATTAAAAGCAGAGGGTATTAAGCAAATTACTTTTTTGGGCAAAGTAAGTAAAACAATATTACTTAAGCGTCCAAAATTTGATGCGAGAGCTGTAGATTTTATTAAAAAAGCTATTCGATTGAATGATGATAAAGTTATGCTTATGATTATAGAAGAGCTTGAAAAAATTGGTGTAACAATATTAGATCAGACTCTTTTTATAAAGAATTTAATGATTCCGTCAGGAATTTTGGGAAATGTTCAGCCTACACAAGAACAAATTGATGATGTTAATTATGGCTATTGGCTGGCAAAAGAAACCGGAAAATTGGATATTGGTCAATCTGTAATAATCAAGGATAAAATGATTATGGCAGTTGAAGCGATTGAAGGTACAGATAAATGTATTAAACGTGGATGTAAAATTGCCAAAAAACATTCTCGTGTTATTAAAGTTGCAAAACCTTCTCAAGACAAAAGATTTGATATTCCGGCTATTGGTTTAAGGACTATTAAAACAATGAAAAAATATAATGCCGATTTGATTGCTGTAGAAGCTGGTGAAACAATTATTGTTGATAGAGAAGAAGTAATCAAATATGCAAACAAGAATAACATAGTTATTATGGCAGTGTAATTATGAAAAAAATATTTATTATTACGGGAGAGTATTCCGGTGATGTTCATGCCGGACGTGTTGCAGAAATTCTTAAGCAAAATGATGCAGATATTGAAATAGAAGGTATTGGAAGTATTAACTTACAAAATGCCGGAGCGAAGTTGTTTTGTGACCATTCTAAAATGTCTGGTTTCGGTTTTGATTTAAAAATGGCAATTGATCATTTGAAATTAGAAAAAAAAGTTTCTGATTATATCTTGAATGAATACAAGCCTGATTTAGTTTTATTAATTGATTATGGGACTTTTAATCTAAGAGTTGCTAAAAGATTAAAAGGACATGGAATAAAAGTTTTTCATTATATACCACCACAAGTTTGGGCTAGTCGTAAATGGAGAATAAAAGGTATAAAAAAATACGTTGATGAAGTTTTATGTATTTTTCCGTTTGAAGTAGAGATGTATAAAAAATACGGCATAAATGTTCATTATTGTGGACATCCGTTGATTAAACAATTACCTGAAAAAGCAAATAGAGAAGATTTTTTTACTCGTCATGGACTTGATATTAAAAGACCTCTTGTATCTATATTTCCTGGTTCAAGACCAATTGAACTTAAATTTTTAGCAAAAACTTTTATAAAATCTGCTAAAATTTTACAAAAAAAACATCCTGAAATTCAATTTTGCATATCTCATGCTCCAAATTTGAGTGATGGTATTTTTGATAAATATATACATGATACGGATTTTAAAGTTATAAAAGGTGAAAATCAAGCATTGCTAAGTGTCTCTGATTCATTGATACTAGCTTCTGGTACAGTCGCTTTAGAAGCTTCTTTATATCAAGTACCTATGTTAATTGGTTATAAAGGTCCTTGGATACTTTATTTCTTATACTTGTTGTTTAGATGTATTAAAAATGTTTCTTTACCAAATATTGTAACCGGTGAAGATATTGTACCGGAGCTTATACAAGCAAAATTTAATGTTGATAATATTTGTTATGAAACAGAGCGTTTTCTTTATGATAAAGATTATAGAGAAAAAACAATAAATGAATTGGGAAAAGTAAGAGAATGTCTTTCTAATAAATACTCTGCTCAAGAAGTTGCAGAAGAAATAATTAAAGCCTTAAAATAACATAAAAAAAAGCCCGAATAATTTTCGGACTTAGATTCTTCTACAACCTTTTTCTAACCTTTTATATATTTAAAAAGTAAAAATTTGTTTATAAATTGCTTAATTGTAACAATTCTTAATAGTGATTTGATTTTTACATTATCTCTAGTTGGAGTACTACTATTTAAGATATTGTATAATTTTTATCCAAATAGTAGCCCCCTTTTAAAGGGGGCTTCATCACTATTTAAGAAATTTTTATTATATTAAATTCAATGCAATACTTGGAGTTTGGTTTGCTGTTGAAAGTAGTGTTGCTGCTGATTGTTGTAGAATTTGATACTTAACAAAGTTTGATGATTCTGTTGCAACGTCAGCATCTTTTATGGCAGAATTAGCTGATACAATATTCTCCTTTTGTACACTTATCGCATCAACAGCTGATTCAACACGGTTCATGTATGCACCGATTAAAGCTGTTCTATCAGAGATATTTTTAATTCCATCATCGATAAATTGCAAAAATTCACGAGCAGTAGAGTCGTTTGTATAAACAGCATCGCAAATTGCGGTTATACAGTTGAATACACCCGCTACAGGGTTTCTTGTTCCATATTGGTCATATTTATTTGCTTTAATACCATTTCCTGTAAAATCATAAATAGTTCCATCATCCAATTCAACTTTTGTTCCGTTAATTCTTGCGTAAAGTGCTGGGGTTGAAAATTTTGAGGAGTCTATATGACCGTTTTTATCCTTAGATTTATTATAGTCTTCTCCTGATCTTATAAACCATTCATTGCCATTAAGAGTATTAAATAATGCGCTACATTTAGCAGAGGCGAATAATGATTTTTCAAGATTAATGATATTTGGTTTTCCTGAGTTGTTGCTAACTTGTAGGTTTATACCAGAACCGCTTTTAAAAGCATCGCTTGTTCCATCTAATAACTTTATACCGTTAAAATCAATTACATCACAAAGACGATTTATTTCTTGTAATCTTTGTTGCACTTCAGTTCTGATTGCATTTAAAGATGATGTACCATATGTTCCGTTGGCAGCTTGTTCTGTTAAGTCTCTTACACGCTGTAAATAGTCAGAAGCAATATTTAGTACACCTTCTGCAGTATCTAATAAAGATAGTCCCATAGAAGCATTACTTTCTGCTACATCGTATCCGGAAATTTGAGCTTCCATTAAAGTTGATACTGATGAACCGGCTGCATCATCTTTACCAGAGTTAATTTTGTAACCAGTTGTTAGTCTTTCCATTGCTCTGTTCATGCCGGTTGTTGCACTAGATAAATTCTTTTGCACCGTTAATGATGAAAGGTTTGTGTTAATAGTGATTGAAGCCATAGTTAGATCTCCTTTTCTTAAATATTTCTTCCATGATAACTGTGAAAGTTTTAACTATCACAGTTAGTGAGGATTTGCTTTATCCTCGCATTATAATAGTAAAGGTAAATGGGCAATTTTTGAATTCTAATAAAGTTTGAACTTTCTATAACTTTTGGTAGAAATTCTGTTTTTTCTAAAAAATAAAAAAACAGATGCTTTTGTATAAAAAAGAATCTGTTTTAGAAAATAGTAAAATTATTTAAAATTAGGTAATTTTTAGCAGAATTAAATTTTGCCTACAAATTTGATATCATAGTCACTAACCAATTCTTCGTGAGCTAGGACTGTCAAATCTTGTACAAATTCGGACAAAATTACAAACACCATATGTCTTATATCCATCGGAACAACAAGAACAGGTTTTGCAATTTTTTGTTTTTTAGCAAATTTCATAAGTTTTGCTGCAATATCTTGAACATCAGAAGAATCTATTCTGATAATAGCTTCTTCTTCATTTTCTTTGAAGAATGAATAAACTTTATTTAATAATTCATCAGAAAATTCGATAACTTTCAACTCACCATTTTTTGCTAAGTCTTTAATAATATGTTTAGATAGAGCTAATCTAACTTTGTCGAGCAAATCTTCTTTAGTCGGTTCATTTGCGTAATCATTGATTTTTTCAAAAATATACACAATGTTTTTCACTGAAACATGTTCTCGAATTAAACAAGTTAAAAGATATTTTAAGTCTGATGCAGTAATAAAATCAGGAATTATATTATCAACCAAGAAAGAGTTGTTTTCTATAACTTTTTCCACATACTTATTGACATCATTGTAATCCATAATATCAGAAACTTCTGTTACAGAAATGTATTCTATTGCTTTTCCAATATATTCTACAGCAGTAAAACCACGTTGCCAGAAATCTTTAACTTTGTCTTTTAAAATCCAAATAAGTTTTTTACCGGTAATATCATCTGTTACAATAATATCGTCATTTTGCGCCTTGTATCCTTTTAATTCGTCTTTATAATATGCAACATATCCGGGGAATGCAACAGAACGAAAAACTTCAATATCATGTAGTTTGATATTAAACTCATTTTGCATCAATTCATCACTATTATGGAAATGAATGTGCGGAATTACGTATCCTAATTCTTCTGCCAAATTCTGACGAATTTTAACTGTTTCAGAAAGCAGATTATCATTGGCTTCCATTGATATAACTTCCAAAATTTCTTCTGAAAGATTAATCACAAATTTTTCTTCTTTTATTGCGGAATACATTGTATCAGGTGAAATTTCATTAACTAATGATTGTTTAAGAATATCCAGTTGTCTTAATTCATCTGACATCTGGTCATTGAGTTGATTTTTCTTTTCGGGAGAAAGGTTTTCGCTCTCAAGTTGAGATTTTATTTTTTTTATTCTTTCCTTTTGATTAGAAATTTTTAGCTGAATTTCTTTACAAGAAGCATAGGGACTAGAAGGAGCCGCAAGCATTTTTTCCATACGATACTTAAAGCTTGTGATATTTATAATATCATCCAAATCCGTATGGTCTTCTTCTTGTTTTTCTCTCATAAAAATGCAATTAAAATCATAAGAAGTTTCTGTTTCAACTTCGTGCATTGTATACAAATCCCAACCGGCTTCCGACATTTCATTAAGTAGATTTTCCAGAGCCTGCTTGTCATCTGTAGGTACTGATTTTATTACATATTGCATTTTTTTGTTAAACATTATCATCCTCATCTCTTGTACTGATAATCTTATAGACCAAATTTTTGTGTGCCGGTTTTCCTTCGCTTATACAAAAAGCACTGTCACAGTATCTTTGAGCAGCTTTTGTAGCTTCTTCATTATTTGAATAAATAGTGTAAAGAATGTCCCCTTTAGAAACGCTTTCGCCACTTTTTTTATTAAGATAAATTCCAACGCTTAAATCAATCGGTTTTGATGCTATTTCTCTTGATGCTCCAAGTTCTTTTAAAGCTTGTAAAATTTCAAACGCATTTATATGTTGTACATATCCGTTTTTCTTAGATTCGCATTCAACTTTATATTGTGGAAGAATAAACTTATCATAATTATCAATGACTTCTACAACACCGCCTTGTGCAATAATAAGTTCCTTAAATTTTTCAAGCGCTTTACCTGAAGATATCAGATTTTGTAAACATTGTTCAGCATCTTTTTCTGTTTCAAACAAATCAAGCTGTAATAATGTCATTGTTGCAATTGAATACGTAAGTTTTGCTAAATCTTCAGCAACTTGATTGCCTTTTAAAAACTCAATAGCTTCAATAACTTCCAAAGAATTTCCGATAGCTCTGCCGAGAGGTTCATCCATTGAACTAACTATTGTTGTTATTGATTTATTCAACAATTTCCCTACATTAATTATTAGTTGCGCAATTCTTACGGCATCTTCCGGAGTGTCAATATCCGTACCGGCACCGTATTTTACATTAATAATTATGTGAGAAGCTCCAGAAGCAATCTTTTTTGAAATAACAGAAGAAGCAATCAGAGGTTCTGTTTTTACTGCATCAATTGCAAATCTCATTGTGTAAATTCTTTTATCCGCAGGAGCAAGCTCATCGGATTGAGAAGCTATAACAGCATTGATATTTTTTACTTGATTTACTATTGCTTGAGTTGATAAATTTGTATTTAACCCAGGGATTGATTCCAGTTTATCAACTGTACCTGCTGCATGACCTAAACCTCTATCCGCAAGTTTTGCAACCGGAACTCCAGCCGCAGCAAGTAATGGAATTAAAGTAATAGTAACTTTATCTCCGACTCCACCTGTTGAATGTTTATCTACAACATGACCTTGTAGGTCTTCGAAATTTACTACCTTGCCGGAATGTCCTAAAGCGTCAGAAAGGAATGCTGTCTCTTCGACTGACATTCCTTTGAAACTTATTGCTGTTAACCACGCTGCTATTTGAGCGTCCGAAACAGAACCGGACATATATGATTTAATAATAAAATCAATTTCTTCTTTGGTATGATGTTTACCAAGTTTTTTTCTTTCAATCAGTTCTGTAATTTTCATATTTATTTAGAAGCTTTCAATTTAGAAATAACACTATCAGTAATGTCAACACCGCCAACGAATACACCACGAACATCCATTACAGCATCAAGTTTTTGTTCTACCATAACAGCTTTTGCAGCATCTTTAATTTTTGTGAAAACTTCTTGTTCTCTTTTGTTCTTAAGTGTTACATAAGCATTTTCTTTTGTTTTAAATTCTGCTGCAACTTTTTCTTCAAAAGTTTGTTTTTTTAAAGGTGTGTCCAATGATTTATATTCTTTTTCTTTATCAACAAGAAATTGTTGCATTTCTAAACCTTTTGCATCAACTTCCTTTGTAACCTGTTTTGCATAATCATAATTATCAATAACCTTAGCATAGTCAATATAACCTACACCACCTGCATTTGCGATACCGGTGAATGCTGCCATCAAAAGAACAACAATACCTAATTTAAACTTTTTCATATTAACCTCCTATGATTATATTATTATACACTATTTAGTACATCATGTCACCTACACCGAACGTAAAGTAACCGTTAGGTGAGCCGTATGGGCCGGAATTTGTAAGTGGGAAACCATAATCAACCGACAATGGCCCAATCCCCGGCATATTTATCTTCAAACCAATACCGGCAGTAATTGCTTGTAATGGTCTATCATATAATGTACTTGCAATTGTCGGATCAAATACTTTACCGGCATCAATCCAGAATGTAATTCTCAAATTCTGCAAGAAGTTGACTTTTAACTTATCAACAAAAGGAATTGGAGTTGCAAGTTCTGCCGAACCCATAATGAATGATGTACCAGTACCAACACCATTTACCTTGTAACCTCTGATTGTATAAGGACCACCTAAACGGTATGCCATTATTTCCGGCATTTGTGAACCGTGTATTTTGATACCGCCACGTCCGGTGAATGTTAAAGATGATTTTTTAGCTATTGGAATATAGCGTTTTGCCATACCGGTTAAACGTCCGTTAGTTTTTGCAAAACCATCAAGTCCAAAAGCTTCTTCATATCTAATAGAAGCCAATGCACCGTGACGAGGGTTTACAGCAGAATCACGAGAATCATATGCCAATCCCGGAGCTAATCTTAAGAAGAAACCTCCTTCTAACTGCTTAGCTCTATCTGCAATATCTAAATTATGTAATTTATAAAGATTTTCTACGTTGCTTCTATCACCTTCTGACATGTGAATATATTCAACACCGGTAGTAAAAGTTGATGATAAGTGACGGTTGTATTTCAATCTGTGAGCAACCGTTCCTTCTATACCAATTCTTCTTTCTAATGCAAGAGGAATTGTGTAACTACCTAAATCTCTGTAGTAGATTTTACTCATTAATGAATTATCAGCATTTAAGAAATGAGGTTCAAAGAAGCTTAATTCTGCTTGATAATTCATGTGACTTTTTATTGATGAGTCGCTCATTAAGATACCGGAGCCGACTAAACCTGTTAAAGACACTCTCTGATTTCTACCTCTAAAATTATTGTCAGAAATACCAACAGAACCGAAAGCACCTGTTGCAGAATCGATACCTCCACCGATTGAAACGGATGCAGTTCTTTGTTCTTTCAACTCAATTGTTACATCAAATTTATCCGGATCGTCTTCAGAAACTTCGATTGTTCTATTTACATCTTTGAATGCTTGTGTAGAATATAATCTGACTAAATCTTGTTTTACTTGGTTTTCATTATAAACCGTCCCAGGTTCAGTCATAATGTTACGTTCGATTACGTACTGTTTAGTTTTTTCGTTTCCGGTAATCATAATTTTATTAATCTTACCTTCTGTGATACTCAAATTAAGCGTTCCATCAGGATCATCATATATTGAATCTATTTTTGACAATATATAACCTTTTGAGTAGTAGCACTGATTAATTTGTTCCATTGCTTGATTGATTGCCGTAATATTTTGCGGTTTACCTTTTAGTGGAAGTAAATATTGCATGATTTCATCAGAAGCAACGACAGTATTACCTTCAATAGTAAAGTCTGTTACAGGAATATTTTCTTCTAATATTACTTTTAAGGATATTGTTCCATTAGAATTCTTTACAGGGATAGCTTTCATTTTTTCTGTAAAATATCCCATTCTATAGATTGTTTTTAAATCCTGTTGCATTAAATCTTTGTCGTACAAATCACCCTTTTTAAGAGCCATTTTAGATAAAATATATTCAGGCTTAATAATATTAGAGCCTAAAATTTCGATGTCATTAATATAAGCAGTATTGCTATCATAACTTGTTTCTTCGGATGTTTCTAACGCTCCGGCTTCATCTTCTGTTGCTCCGTACGACAAATTTCCGGAAACAGTAAAAGCTCCCAGAATTAATGCAAAAACTATTAATCTTTTATATATATTTGATAGATTAGCCAACTATCCACTCCACAGTGTTACAATAATTATTTTACCATAAATATCGGATTTTAAAAAATAAAGAAGAGATGTTACAAAATTTTACATTTAATATTTGTATTAAGGCAAAAAGTGTTAATTGTTTGTTATAAAATAAAACATGTACATTTTTTTAAGGATAGAAAAGGAGGAAAGATGGAAGGTTTATTGAGCATTATACACGCTCATGCAATACCTGTATCTGCGGCCATATTGATTGTCGCATACGTATTTATTGCTACGGAAAAAATTCCTAAAGTGACTGTTGCATTATTAGGTGCAGCTTTAACACTTATTTTAGGTTTGTTAGGACAAGACAAGCTTGTTAATGGAAGCTTTGATGTCGGATATTTTATCAACTTTGTTGATTTCAATGTAATATTTCTTTTAGTTTCAATGATGATAATTGTATCTATTGCAACAAGAAGTGGCATGTTTAACTGGATTGCTAATGAAATGCTAAAATTGACAAAAGGTAATCCAAAGATGATTTTGATGTCATTGGCTATATTTACAGCAATTGTTTCTGCATTTTTAGATAACGTAACTACAGTTATCTTAATCATGCCTGTAACATTTGTTATCGCAAAAGAATTGGATATTAACCCAATTCCATTTTTAATTACAGAGATTTTAGCATCAAACATTGGTGGTACTGCTACATTAATTGGTGATCCGCCAAACATTATTATCGGAAGTGCTGCCGGACTTTCTTTCATGGATTTCATTAAAGAATTAACAGGTATTGTTGCGGCAATATTAATTATCAATGTTGGCTTATTAGCATTTATTTTTAGAAAACAATTAGTTGCAGCTAAAGAAAAAATGGAAAAAGTTGCACAACTTGATAACTCACATACAATCACAGATAAAGGCTTAATGATTCGTTCTGGAATTGTATTATTACTTGTAATCATCGGTTTTATGCTACATGATATTACTCATATTCAAACTTGTGTAACTGCAATGGCTGGTGCTGCATTCTTATTATTATTTGAAAAACCACAAAAAATATTCCACGAAGTTGAATGGAACACAATCTTCTTCTTCATCGGTTTATTCATAATTATCGGTGGTTTAGAGCATGCCGGTGGTATCAAACTTATGTCAGAATGGTTGTTGAACGTAACTAACGGTTCTCAAAAAGCTACAGCAATGATTATTCTTTGGGCATCTGGTATTTTATCCGGTATTATTGATAACATTCCTTACACAGCAACAATGTCACCATTGTTGGTAGAAGTTCAAAAGGTTATGGGCGCTGATTATACATTCCCACTATGGTGGTGCTTATCTTTAGGTGCTTGCCTAGGCGGCAACATGACAATCATCGGCGCAGCTGCAAACGTAATCGTATCAGAAACTGCGGCTTCAACAGGACATCCGATTAAATTCATGTATTTCTTGAAATATGGTGTTCTAGTAACAATGATTTCATTGTTTATGAGTACAGTTTACGTTTGGTTCAGATTCCTTGCGTAATTAAAAATATAAATTTAAAAACAAAAGAGTGTCTAATATTAAAATATTGGCACTCTTTTATTTTGGCAAATGTTTCTTAATCTTTTTTATAGAACATTGTTAACTTTTATTAAGCAAGTAATACATAAAAGTCAATTTTTAAGTAATAAAAAACTTATTATATATATCAATAACAGGGGATTATTTTTAGCTAAGGAATAATGTTATTAGAAATAAATATGGAATAAGTTATAAGGAGATTTAGACATGGGCGGATTTAAGATTAACGATTTAAACACAGAGGCACAAAGTATTATTAGAAAACGTAACATTGATAAAAACAATGATAATCTAATTAATGATAACAATGGAGAACTTGCTACATTGTTGAGTGCAACAGGAAAAAAAGATATTCATGAATTATCAGAGAAAGATGATACTATTAAATATTTACTATTAGGAGAAGCTGCCGCAGGTGCGGGTTCTGGGATTTTAGGTAATAAATTTTTAGATGACTCACGCAGACAAGTTTCATCGAAAGAAATTCAAGAATCAGCTTCAAAAATATTTAAGCAAAATCAGGATGATGTAAAAGCATACAAATCTTTCGGCAAATTTGGTAAGTACATTACCGGATATGTTCCAAAAGAAAAAACTATTGAACAAGCAAGAAATGAAGCTATCAGTAATATTCAAGATCAATTAAAAAGTTCAAGACGTAGAGGAAATTTATTAATGGGTGTTACTTTGGGCTTTGCGGTTTTAACCGTAATAACGGCTTTAAATGCACATATTGGTAAAAAACCTATTCATTATGTAAAAGACGAAACAAATGTAACTCCAAAGCAACAAGAAACTGCACAGCCAACTGAATTAGAAAATAAATATAGAGACGCATTCGCAGGATTAGGTGTTTCAAAAGATACGGAATTAAAAGAATATACTCCTCAAAAGGGTGAATATTGGATTTCAATTCTGAAAGCAAAATATGGTGTTGATGATGTTACTGCTCAAAAAATGGCAAACAAAATCAAAGAAATGATTTATGACAATCCGAAAGCATCAAAACAAACGCCTGTGATGTATTTACCACAAACTTGGACATTTGAAGGAAAAACATATCAATATAATGATAATGTTCATGTAGAAAAAACTGATAATTATTCCGATGATGTAAAAACTGAAATGGGCAAAATGGGAAAAGAAATAAAATATGAATAATTATTATTAGTTACAAAGTTGTTTTGATACAAAAGAGGCGGATTTTTATAAAAATCCGCCTCTTTAATATGTTATTTTATTTATATCCTAAAACCGAATGGTAAGAATTCACTTAATTTTCTTGCATCAAGCCTTCCACAGTCTTCAGTTATTACAATGATTTCATCATCACCTTGAAACTCATACATTACTTGCCTACAAGCACCACAAGGATAACAATTGTCAGAATTTGGTGAATAAATTGCAATTGCTAAAATCTCTCTTTCGCCTTCTGAAACGGCTTTAAATATAGCTGTACGTTCTGCGCAGTTTGTCATACCGAATGATGAATTTTCTATGTTACAACCGGAATATATTTTCCCGCTTTTTGCAATCAAAGCTGCTCCTACAGCAAATCTTGAAAACGGTGAATAAGACATCTTAGAAGCTTCTTTAGCTCTATCCATTAATAATTTATAATCTATTTCCATATCTACATTCTATTCTATTTTTTATGTTTTACATCAATTACTTAGAGGATTTATAACTTGTGTTAATAATTACATTCCGTCAAAATTCCCAGCCAAGACCCTCAAAGCTTTGTCTTCTGCTTTTTGTGCTCTATCAAGAACTGACTGCATGCCGGAATTATCATACGTTTTTTGAATATTTGCTGCAGCTTGAGAAGGAATATATTTTCTTTGGTTTTCATTTACTTTGTCAGATTTTATTGTGCATTCAGAAGAAGGAATGTAACTATAGTTGTCAACTTTACCTTGTTTTACAGGTTGAGGAATTGTTGAATTCTGAGAAGGAATATAAGTATAGTTATCAATTTTTTCTTCTTGTATATTTTGATCTTCTTGGAAATTTTCTACATTCTTAAGCTTTTCTTCTGCTTGAAGTTTTTGAATACTTTCTGGAATTATTTGTTGTTCTTGTATGTTTTCTTGAGCACGACCTCTTGAAGCGATGTTGTTTGTACTAAATTGTTGTAGATTTTCTGTTTGTTGAGTTTTGCCGAGAATATTTGCTTTGTGCGCTTCAATTATTCTATTGTTTAAATCTTCTTTTAGGAATTTTTCTTGTTGTTTCTTTTCTTCTTTTCTTTCATCAGCTTTCATAGAATCATAAGATTTGCCAAAAATTGAACTTGTTATTTTGGTTAATGCTCCACCAAGTACCATCATGGATAAAACACCCCA
Organism: uncultured Candidatus Melainabacteria bacterium; assembly: GCA_934754425.1. Taxonomy (GTDB): domain Bacteria; phylum Cyanobacteriota; class Vampirovibrionia; order Gastranaerophilales; family Gastranaerophilaceae; genus CAG-196. The sequence goes on from CAKVIN010000009.1 coordinate 79,515, forward strand.
AAGTGCAACTCTAGTTGGTACTCCTACTAAATTGCGCATAAATGCAGGAATTTTTCTTGTTGTATTAGCGATAGGATTAGAGTTTCTATAGCTATTCAGACGACATAAATCAGGAGTTAATGCTCCAACAAGTTTTCTAAGTCCTCTTGTGAATATATTTTGTCCTTTTACGGTTTTTAATTCTTTCAATTGAGCTTCGACTTTATTTCTTGCAATATCATATTCCATTTTATTTTTGAATGTATTAGGGTTTGCCATCTTGATGCCGTTTTCTTCAATCATAGGCTCAACACGTTTGTTGAAATCTTCAACAATTTTTCTATATTGTTCAACTTTGTCTTTACCCATGCCGGCAAGTTTAATACCACCAAAAGAGTGTAACATTTTTAATGCAAGTGGGAATGTGAATACCCAAGAAATATTGTCAACAAATCCGTTTGCTGCTGTGCCGACTTTTTGGTCTTTATCTGCTTTTGCAACATTGATACCCAATTCTACAAGAAGTGGTGCAATAAATATTAATGCGCCAAGTTTACCATTACCAAATGTTAAACCTCTATGAACCATTTGCATTGCTTTTGACATAAATCTACCGGTTCCGGTTTTTGCTCCGTCAGACATACTGTATAATTTGTTATAGATTTCATCACATCCGATAGTTCTTTCAAAAGGTTTTGTAAAAGCACCCATCCATTTATAGTGGCCTGCTCCCATTCTTACTTTACCTTTTACTTTGCCTGTAGCGAGTTGGACGTCATTTATATATTTTCCATAAACATCATCTTTTATAAGTTTGATTTTGTCTGTAGTTAGTCCCATTTCTTTAAGAATTTCTTCTTTAACAGCTTTTGTGGACATAACACCAAGGTTTTGAATTTTCTGAATTTCAGCCGGTGATTTTCCTAAACGATTTAAGAGAACTTGGTTTACAGCCTCTTGTTCTGGAATTTTAGAAATGTTTTGACTATTAAATACTCGTTTTAACATTTCTTTTTCTGTAGTATTCAGACCAAGATCTTTTAATTCAGGAAGTTGGCTGTTATCTAGTTTAAGAGTATCAATGATTTTTATAAAATCTTGAACAACTTCTTGTTTCTGATTAAACATTTGAGATTTAACCATTGACCATTCCGGCATGGTAGGTGTTTCTTTCATTGCTCTTAAAATTGCGCTGTTTTGTACTATTTTACTACCGGCATTACCAACACTTCCAAAACCTTTTAGAGCTGTTTGTACGGGTTTGTTTTGGATTAATTTTGAGTTTTGAATTCTGTCACCAAGATTTGCAGCTTTTTTTACAAGCGTACCATCATAGTTGCCGCTATTGGCTTTTGAATAAGAATCCAGTGCAACTCCTAAACCCAACCAAGTGCCTAATATAGCTAATGGATGTTCTACAAATGGTTTGACAAGCATTTCATAAGGCATACTTAAGAAAGGGTTTTCTTCAATAACTTCTTTAACAGTTGGTTTTTCAGAATTTTGAATAGCAGTTTTATAATAATCCGGCAAACGAGTTGATTGACTTTGATTGTGTTGCGGATAAGTCTGTTTATTATATGGATTATAGTTCAAATTCTGATTAATCTGAGTCACAATAATAACCTTCTAAACTTTGATATTGCAAATGCTCACAATATCTTTATAAACCTAACTATAAATATAAAGTAATTTTTGTTAAAAAAATTGCCTTTTAAAAAGTTTTTTATTGTGTTTTATGAATAAATGTAACAAAAATTAATCATTTAAAATTTCATTAACGATATCGTCTGCTGAAATATTTAAACAATCTAATGTTTCGCAAGTTGTTTGACGTCTTTCCCATAAGCAAGGTTGGAGCGGACAAGTACAATTTTTTGCCTTAATCGGGATAACAAGCCCGTTATCAGGAATTAATTTTTTATCGTCCGTAGAACCAAATATTGCATACGTTTTTACTCCTAATGCTACGGCAACGTGTAATGGCGCAGAATCAGAACACAAGAACTTTTCTGTTCCGGAAATCATTTCTGCAAGTTCTTTAAGGTTTTTTGTTTTGCCATACATATTTATGTATTTTTCGCAAGGAACGATTTTTTCTATTGTTTCAATAACTTCTTTATCATCAGGCCCGCCAACAAGAATAACTTTCTTGCTATTATCAGCAAGCTTTTCTACAACTTCTGCCCATTTTTCAGCTGGAATAGTTTTTATCATTCCTTTTTTTATACTCATCAAACTTACTCCAGGGTGAATAAGTACGGTATTCGGTTCGACAGTTTGTTTTTCAATGTTAATTTCGGGCAGCTCTGTATTATATTTTGTAATTTCTTTGACTAAATCGTGATACATTTTGGCAGCGTATTGTTTTTTATTTAATTTAACAGCATGTGTTAATAATTTTTCGCTTAGTTTTCCGGAATTGTATCCCACACGAGTTTTTATAAATGTCAGAAATAAAAATATGGAGATGAATTTGTTTGAGCCTGATGAAATTACTATATCAAATTTTTTTCTCCAAATTTGTCTTAATAGATTAAATAATTCAATATATTTATTATTTCCTTTTATATCTGCAAATAATACATTATCAATTATATTGGTTAAATTTAAAACTCCCTTACTTCTTGGCTCTAAAGCAAGTGTAATCTCAGAATTAGGAAATTCTTTTTTTAAAGATATGATTGTTGGCAAGAATAATATTTCATCACCTAAACCGCCAAAATTAATAAATAAAATTTTCTTTTTCATACATAATTATTACTTTAAAAATATTCATTTTTCAATAATTGATTTTAACACATGCTTAAAATATAATTTTTTTATAAAGAGAGTGGATATAGATGAAAATAATTAATAATAATGATAATCAAGAAGAATATAAAGCATTTTTAAAAAATATACGTGAAGAAAAAAAAGATGCTTCCAGTTTTTCAAAATTACTCTTTACTATTGTATTGGGTATTTTATGTGCTGTTATTGTATGTGTAACAGTTGTTGAAAATAGTTATTTGTTGGATAAAATCAGTGGCGAACAGTCTGATGATGCCAGTGGATTTTTTAAGTTTTATAAAAAAGAACACAAAAATTTTGATACTCCGTTTTCGCCAAGAAGACAAAATGTTTTATTGCTAGGGGTTGATTCAAATGGTGATGGAGCTGACCTCTGGGATGGAACACGCTCCGATACTATTATGGTTGTTAACATAGATCCGAAAACTCATTCTGTAAATGCGATAACAATACCTCGTGACAGCAAAGTTTATCTTCCTGATAACAAAGGGGTTCAAAAAATTAATGCAGCACACGCAATTGGCGGTGTAAATCTTGTTAAAAAGACGTTGAAGGAAACTTTTGGAATAAAAATAGATAAATATATTATTGTTCATGATGAAGCGGTCGAAAAAGTCGTAGATGCATTAGGTGGAATTCCTATTTATGTTGAAAAACCTATGCATTATCACGATTATGCCGGACATTTACATATTGATTTGAATAAAGGAAATACAGTTCTTAACGGAAATCAAGCAGTCGGTTACCTAAGATATAGAAAAGATGGACTTGGGGATATCGGAAGAACACAACGTCAGCAATGGTTTATGAGAAGTTTGTTTGAGAAACTTCACTCTCCGCAAATTATTACAAAAATTCCTGAAGTATTAAATATTTGTAACACATATATCAAAACTGACATGAGTTTTTATGAGTTGTCTCAGTATGCAGCTTTTGCAAGAAGCGTTGACGAAAATAAAATAGAAATTGCAACTCTTCCGGGAGCTCCAAACCAAAAAGGATATATAAGTTATTGGATACTTGATCCTAAGAAAACGCAAGAAGTTATTAATAGGATGATTTATCGAGAAAAACCTGTTCTTGATGGTACAAAGTTTAAAGGCGGTATTATGTATTCTCCTAAAAAAGAAACGGAAGCTCTGGCTATAAAAGAACAGCTTAATGAACTCGGGTTTGAAGTAAATATGCTTAAAATTACGCATCTTTCTCATACTAGATTTGTAGCTAATAAGAATGAAGTTACTGTTGATTTCTTAAATTGGTTACAAAAAAAGATGCCGGAACTTAACAGTATGCAATTTATCTATGACCCAACAGAATCATTCTCTGTCGGAAGTGATTTCACAATAATTCTGGCAGAAGGCTAGTGCTACGTACGTGTGCTACGCACGTAGACAAGGGGTCGGCTGCTAGGTGAAAATTATAAGATTGTTAAACAACTACCAGCTCCGCCTCGAGTGTGAAACTACAAGTTGAGTGTAAGCCCGTAAAGTGGAGGTCGGACGTTACTCCGCTGACAACTCGAATAATCCAAGACAGGGTGGGTGCGTGAATTTCTAGAAAATAAACGAAAGGACAAATATGCAAGTATTAGACTTAATTAAATCTCGTAAAAGTGTTAGAACTTATTCAGAAAAAGAGATTACAGATGATGATTTGAGAAAAATTTTAGAAGCTGGACGTTTAGCGCCAAGTTGGATGAATGTTCAATCTTGGAAATTTATTTTGGTTAAGTCGCAAGAAAATAAAGATTTGTTATCAAAGCTTTCTATCGGACAAGCACATGTAAAGAATGCAAAGGCACTTATTGTTTGTATAGCAGATGAAAATGCTTGGGAAGAAGCTAAAATTACTCATATAAAAAATCCGGCTCTTAATCCTGCTCTACAAGGAGAAAATGGTTTGTTAATCAGAACCATGGAACAAGTTATTTATCCGATTTCTTATATGATGTTAGAAGCCGAAAATTTAGGTATAAGTTCTTGTATAATAGGAGCTTTGGGGAATGAAATTACGCAGATTGAAACAGAAACTTATCAAGAAGTTAAATCAAAATTAGGTTTAAAAGAGGGGCAAATATTATCAACGATTATAACTTTAGGGTATGAAGAAATTGCTTCCGAACCTAATAAAAAACGTAAAGAGTTTGATGATGTTGTTTTCTTAGAAAAAATCGGTCAAAAGTTTTAATTAAGGATTTGTTTTTATAATTCGAAGCCGGCATGATTGTTTTATGCCGGCTTAATTATGTAAAATCTGTTAGAATATCATCCAGAATTTTTTTTGCGCAAAAATTATTTTCCCATCCGAAGTCCTTTATTAATTCAAGACGTTGAAGAAGTTTTGGGTCTTGTTTTTTTATTACAATATTTTCCAATAAATTATCAAGTTCTTGTGGAGTTTTTGCTGTATAATACGTATCACAAATTTTTCTAACACTTATGTTTCCGCAAAAATATTCTGATTCTAAATGGATTAATGGTTGTTTTGTGAGTAAATATTCGTTTAGAAAAGAACCGGAATCTGTAATCATTGCGTACGATTGTGTAAATAAATCTAAGTAATTACCGTTATTACAAACAATTCCTATATTTTCCCAACTGCTGTAATATTCATCTGCTTGTTTTTTACTCATGTAACCAGATGTAAATAGGAATTTGTATAAATTTGGATGTGGTTTAAATATCCAGTTTAATTCAGGATGTTTTTTTGCATACTCAAGAATTTTATATCCGCTCCAATCAAAAGTTGAATATCTTATATTGTTTCCACAAACAGACCAATGTGGAGCATAGATTAAATATTTTTTTTCTTGATTGCTGTTTTTGTGTAAATAGAAATAATCTAATTGCGGATGTCCTGTTGTAACAAGATTTGAACCTTTGTTTTTCATGTTTTCAGAATAGAAGTTTTTAACTATATTATTTGGAACGTAATGTTTATAAATATATTTATGAAATCTTAAATCATATTCAAATGATTTTTCTGAATCAGATATGAAATAAGGTATGTAATATGTAAGTGCAAATTTTGAGCAGACAACAGGCCCTTGTGATGTTTCTACATACCAAGGATGTTGGTAAATTATGATATCAGGTCTTGGATTCATTTGCTCAAACGCTATGTAGCGATTTTTTTCTAAATCGTAAGCTAGTTTTGTATTCATGCCGGCTGTAATAAAAAAATCGTAAACTTTTTTAATTTCATCTATTGTTTGATAATTAAAATTATTTTTTGGAGCAGCGTTTTTTGTAACAAAAATATATGGAATAAATCTTTCATCTTTTTCCATTAAATCATATACAATTTGGCTTTTCCATTTTGCATCGTCATACACATAAAAAGCAACAATTAACTGTTTTTTGTTTTTAAGTTTTTGTTTAACTTTTTTGATGTTTTGTTTTATATAGGCGCAATTTTGTTCAATTTTTTTATTGTAAAAAAAATCTTTGCCAAATTTTAGAATACTACCAATTTTTTCATAATTAATATACATATATTTAATCTTTAACTTCTAATTCGCAACAAAGTTGACAAGCTCCGAAAACTCCGTTGTGTGCTTTTAAATTTTTTCTAAAACAACAATAATGCGGAGCATTAAAAAGTTCTTTTATGGTTTTTTCTTTTACATTGCCTATTTTTTGAGAAAGACAAGGATATACATCACCTTCCGGATTAATCATCATATTGTTGTATGGATAAGTGCAAGGTTTGTAAATTTCTGAAATAGGTTTACATTCCGGTGTTTTAAAAAAGTTTTCGATTGATTCTACAGGATTTTTGCAGTATTCAAATTTTGGAGAAAATCGAAGTTTAGTTTTGCCGTTCATATTTTCAATTTCGTGATAAACTTCTTTAAAATGTTCCATGTCAAAATAAAGTTTTATCGGATAATTTGCATCAAATTCCGGTATAAATGAATTTTGAAGCGTGGAATTTTGTTTCCAATGATTGTTTCGCAAAAAAGAAATTGAAAGAAATTCAAACCCCATGTCGTTGCAAAGTTTATATAATTTAGGTAAATCGTCAAGGTTGTTTTCTAAAACAATGGTTTTTATATCAATCATTTGATTTTTTTTCTGAGATTTTAAATTCTCTAGATTAGAAATTATTTTATCAAATATTCCGGATTTTCCTCTGTTAATGTCGTGTGTATTGCCAAAACCGTCTAAAGAAACAGATAGAAGTAATAATTTGTATTTTATAAAAGCTTTTATAATTTCATCATCAATAAGTATTCCGTTGGAAACAACGTGGACTTTGTTCATAATTCGCTTGGAAGTATAAGCTAAAATATCAATAAAATCTTTGCGTATTAACGGTTCTCCACCAACTAGAGTTGCTATAGAATAAAACGGTAGTTGATTTATAACAGTTTTCCATTCATCTAATGTAAGTTCGTTTTTATTACGCTCTTTTCCTATATAACAATACGGGCATGCAAGATTGCAACGGTAAGTCAGTTCTAAGAAATACCTGAAAGGAATTTTAGCTTTTCCATATTTATCATTGTACGAAAGCGACGTATAAAAATTTCTAGCCCAGTCAAATAAATTAGAATAATTCATAATTAAGTTATAACATAAAGAAACCTCTCTTTACAAAAAAGAGAGGAATGTTTGAGCGATGAGGATTCTTTATTATATTAAATCTTGTCGGAAGTGTTTTCATTAAACTTTTTGGCAATAGATTGTTTAAACAGAAAAGATATTAAAGAGAATTTTTTAATAATAATTTTAGTAATTAAGCATGCTTAAAAAATCATAATCATTCGACTTTTTTGTAACAATCCTTTATAAAATCTTAATAAATGTTGTTAAAACAACTGTGACATATTTTATTTAGGCGGTATAATATAATTAAATAAAGTTAGTGATAGTAAGTCGTCTTAGTGACGACAAAGGACAAGGAGATTAAAATGTCAGAATTAACATTAGAAAAACAATCTTCTACAACAGATTTTGTTGGCGGCAAATGGCAGTCAGAAATCAACGTAAGAGATTTTATCCAAAAAAACTACACACCTTATGATGGTGATTCTAGCTTCTTGGCAGGCCCAACTGAAGCAACTACAAAATTGTGGGAAGAATGCTGTGATTTATTCAAAAAAGAACGTGACAACGGTGGTGTTCTTGATATGGATACAAAAGTTGTTTCTACAATCACTTCTCACAAGGCTGGTTATATTGACAAAAGCTTAGAAGCAATCGTTGGTTTACAAACAGATAAACCTCTAAAACGTTCTTTACAACCATTTGGTGGTATCAGAATGGCTGAAACTTCTTGCAAATCTTATGGCTATGAAGTTGATCCGGAAATTACTGAAATCTTTACAAAATACAGAAAAACTCACAATCAAGGTGTTTTCGATTGCTATACTCCAGAAATGAGAAAAGCTAGACACGCAGCTATTTTGACAGGTTTGCCTGATGCTTACGGTCGTGGTCGTATCATAGGTGACTACAGAAGAATCGCTCTTTATGGTATCGATAGATTAATTGAAGATAAAAAAGAACAACACGCTTCTTTAGATGGTGAAATGAGACCGGAAAAAATTCAATTAAAAGAAGAATTAGCTGAACAAATCAGAGCATTACAAGAAATGGCTGAATTAGGTGATGAATATGGTTTTGATATCAGAAAACCTGCTTCAAACGCTAAAGAAGCTATCCAATGGTTATATTTTGGTTATTTATCAGCTGTTAAAGAACAAAACGGTGCTGCAATGTCAGTTGGTAGAACATCTACTTTCTTGGATATCTTTATCGAAAGAGATTTAAGAAATGGTGTTATCACTGAATCAGAAGCTCAAGAAATGATTGACCACTTCATCATGAAGTTAAGATTAGTTAAATTCGCTAGAACTCCTGAATACAATTC